>JAZMZW010000224.1:0-2773 GCA_045586205.1 Faecousia sp.
ATTTGCCGTCATTCCAGTTCTGGACGGGACGGTAGTAGCCGGTGATACGGCTGTAGATCTCAGTTTTCTTACCGCAATGGGGGCAGGTCTTCTGCTCACCGTTGAGATAGCCATGCTCTGCACAGACAGAGTAGGTGGGGGACAGGGTGTAGTAAGGCAGGCGGTAGTTTTCGGAGATCTTGCGTACCAGATTTGCTGCAGCCTTCCAATCGGGAAGCTTTTCGCCCAGGAATGCATGGAATACAGTGCCGGAGGTATACAGAGTCTGCAGCTCATCCTGAATGTCCAGAGCAGAGAAAATATCCTCGGTATAACCAACGGGCAGGTGAGAGGAGTTGGTGTAGTAGGGAGTCTCACCGGGCTTTGCGGCAGTGATGATGTCGGGGAACTTCTTGGTGTCATGCTTTGCCAGACGGTAGGTGGTGGACTCTGCGGGGGTAGCTTCCAGATTGTACAGGTCGCCGTACATTTCCTGATAGTCGGACAGTCTCTCTCTCATGTGGTTGAGGACTTCTACAGTAAAGGCCTGGGTTTCGGGAGAGGTCATATCCTTGCCCAGCCACTTGGCATTGAGGCCAACCTCGTTCATGCCGATTAGACCGATGGTGGAGAAGTGGTTGTTGAAAGTGCCAAGGTAACGCTTGGTGTAGGGATATAGACCCTCTTCCATGAGCTTGGTGATAACGGTACGCTTGATCTTCAGGGAACGTGCGGCAACATCCATAAGATGATCCAGACGCTTGTAGAAATCAGCCTTGTCCTTTGCCTGATAGGCGATCTTGGGCATGTTGATGGTAACAACACCTACAGAACCTGTAGACTCACCGCTACCGAAGAAGTCGCCGGACTTTTTACGCAGTTCACGGAGATCCAGACGGAGTCTGCAGCACATGGAACGGACATCGCTGGGCTCCATGTCGCTGTTGACATAGTTGGAGAAGTAGGGAGTGCCGTACTTTGCAGTCATTTCAAACAGAAGCTTGTTGTTCAGAGACTCGGACCAGTCAAAGTCACGGGTGATGGAGTAAGTGGGAATGGGATACTGGAAGCCACGACCGTTTGCATCGCCTTCGATCATAACCTCGATGAATGCACGGTTGACCATATCCATTTCCTTCTTGCAGTCCTTGTACTTGAAGTCCATGGGCTTGCCGCCGACAATGGCGGGAAGCTCTGCCATGTCGTCGGGAACAGTCCAGTCCAGAGTGATGTTGGAGAAGGGAGCCTGAGTACCCCAACGGGAGGGAGTGTTGACACCGTAGATAAAGGATTCTACACACTTCTTGACCTGATCATAGCTGAGATTGTCGACCTTAACAAAGGGAGCAAGATAGGTATCGAAGGAGGAGAATGCCTGTGCTCCTGCCCATTCGTTCTGCATGATGCCCAGGAAGTTAACCATCTGATTGCACAGAGAGGCCAGATGCTTTGCGGGAGCAGAGGTGATCTTGCCGGTCACACCGCCCAAACCCTCTTCGATCAGCTGACGCAGGGACCAACCTGCGCAGTAGCCGGTGAGCATGGACATATCATGGATGTGAAGATCGGCATTACGGTGAGCATTTGCGATCTCATCGTCATAGATCTCACTGAGCCAGTAGTTGGCGGTAATCGCACCGGAATTGGACAGGATCAGACCGCCTACGGAATAAGTAACGGTGGAGTTTTCCTTGACGCGCCAGTCCTGTACATGGACATAGCTGTCAACCAGCTCCTTGTAGTCCAGAATGGTGGACTTCATATTACGGAGCTTTTCTCTCTGACGGCGATAGAGAATGTAAGCCTTTGCCACATCATCATAGCCTGCACGGATCAGAACAGACTCAACACTGTCCTGAATGTCTTCTACAGCGATTTTTTCATCTTTGATTTTGGGTTCGAAATCTGCGGTGACCTTCAGAGCAAGGAAGTCAATGACGGAGTCATGATACTGCTTGCCCACTGCATCGAAGGCCTTTTTCAGGACGACATTGATCTTGGAAAGATCAAAGCCTACAACTGTGTCGTTTCTCTTAATGACTTGATACATAGTTCTATCTCCTTATATTCCTCTAATATTTGTATTTTTAATATATGAACCGGCAATCGCCAGGTAGTGTTCAAGGCTGTCTTTGCTGGGCGCATGGAGTCCGGGACAGAGAATATCTCCCGAATCTTCGAAGCACTGCAAGTAGTAGGCTTTTGCACCTTGGAGCCATTGCCCGATGGCATGGAAGTCATCGGCGCAGTGGAACTCCTCCACCACAGTGGTGCGGAATTCATACTCCACAGCGGAGGCCATGATCAGCTCCGCACTTTCCTTCACTGCAGGGAAGGAATTTTTCGCTCCTGAGGTCAGGTCGTATTTTTCAGGGCTGTTCTTAATGTCCATTGCAATGTAATCAATGAGACCGCTTTGTAACAATTTTTCCAAGATATGGGGCTGACTGCCATTGGTGTCCAGCTTGATCTTGTAGCCCAGTTCCCTAATCTTATGCATAAAGGAATGAATATCATTTTGTAAAAGTGGCTCACCGCCGGTGATGGCAACACCATCCAAAAGTCCCTGCCGTTTCTTCAGGAAGGCAAAGAAGCTGTCTTCGGAAAGTTCCTCAATCCCACGGAGTAGGGGGGAATTGTGGCAAAAGGGACAACGAAAGTTACAACCTGATAAGAACACCGTGCAGGCTACCTTTCCGGGAAAATCCAGTAAGGTCATTTTTTGCAATCCGCCAATATGCATAGAATTCTCCAACTTGATGAAAATAGTGTATATTGTATTCATTTTTACACA
>JAZMZW010000225.1:0-11428 GCA_045586205.1 Faecousia sp.
ATGAATTGGCTATGCCATGATTTGCCTTACGGCATGATTTGTGCCTTACGGCACATTGTATTTTGGCAATTCAAATCATGGAGCGTAGCGAGAAATCATGATGCCCCGCATCAATTCATGACACAAAGTGTCAAATCATCAGGGCGATAAACTGAAATTGGTATGCCGGATTTTTAATTTCATTGACGCGGTTTAATGATTTTCCATTTTCAATTGCCAATTCGATAAACTGTCAACTCGGATTCATTGTCACTTCTCCATCCTCTCCCACCGAGTTCCGCTACATACTGCAAAAAAACTCTCCCTTTTTTCGAAGGGGCTTCGAAAAAGGGAGAGTATGTATGGCATTTATGAAACTCAGATGTAAGCCTTCAAAGCTTCGCTGATGTTTTCGGGGTCTTCGGACACCAGAATGGTGAAGTTGATGTTGTTGGTAGCGCCGAACTTGTCGCACCAGAGGACGAAGTCTTCCACATCTGCCATAGTGCCCTTCTTGATGAGCTTGTAGAAGCTGTCAATGAAGATGTGGCTGATGTCAAAGTTGCCTGCATGGAGACCGCTGATAAAGCCTTTGAAAGAGGGGAGATCCCCCATCATATATTCTTGATATTCGATGAGACGGACACGGCTGTCAATATCGTAGCGGAGCTTGGAGCCCAGCTCGATGCATACCAGACTGCCGTTATCCAGCATAACTGTTGTATTGATGTCGTCTACGAGCTGACGGGTCTTACCTGCGCCCTGCAGACCGACGATTAATTTAACCATAGGAAATTCCTCCTTTGTATTCCGAGTCTCCTCGGGTTCCTGTCCTTATTTTAGCAGGAATTGGGCAAAAAAGCAAGAGGTTCGAAAAAAAGTTACAATTTACTTTCTCTGTATCAATAGCCGGGCTTGCCCAGAAGCTGGAACATGTTGCGCTTGTAGTATTCTACGCCGGGCTGGTTGAAGGGGTTGACACCCAGCATGTAGGCGGAAACACCGCAGGCCAGCTCGAAGAAGTAGAACAGCTCACCCAGAGTATCGGGGCAGATGTCATCGGCTTGCAGGATGATGTTGGGAACACCGCCGTCCACATGAGCCGCCAGAGTGCCTAAGAAGGCCTGCTCTTCCACGTAGTCCAGAGTCTTGCCCTGCAGGTAGTTCAGACCGTCCAGATCCTTGGCATTGATGCCGATGGTGGTCTTCTTCATGGGGGGAGCAAAACGGACGATGGTCTCAAAAATATTGCGCTCGCCCTCCTGGATCATCTGACCCAGAGAGTGGAGGTCTGCGGTAAATTCCACCGTTGCGGGGAAAATGCCCTTGCCGTCCTTGCCTTCGCTCTCGCCGAAGAGCTGCTGCCACCAACCGCCGAAGGTGCGGAAGTTGGGCTCATAGCTACCCAGAATCTCGATCTTCTTGCCCTTGCGGTACAGCAGGTTACGGATGGCTGCATACTGCCATACGGGGTTCTCGAAGCTACGGATATCAAATTCCTTGCGGGCACGTGCGGCACCCAGCATCACATCTGTGGGGCGCATGCCTGCAACTGCCATGGGCAGGAGACCTACTGCAGTCAGGACACTGTAACGACCGCCTACATTGGGAGGAATGACGAAGGTCTCATAGCCCTCTTCCGTAGCCATCTGGCGCAGGGCACCCTTTTCGGGATCGGTGGTGACATAGATACGCTTCCGTGCTTCTGCACCGTACTTGCGATCCATCATCCACAGCAGGGCGCGGGTAGCAATGGCGGGCTCGGTGGTAGTGCCGGACTTGGAAATGAGGTTCACGGAGAAGTCCTTGCCCTCCAACAGCTCGCACAGCTCCTGCCATGCACGGGTGGATAGGTTGTTTCCTGCGAAGAAGATCTGGGGATTACCCTTCTTCAGATTATGGTTGGAGCCGTTGACCAGCTCAATGGCGGCACGGGGGCCAAGATAAGAACCGCCGATGCCTACAACCACGAAAACCTCGGAATCGGAGCGGATGCGATCGGCAGCCTGCTGGATGCGACGCATTTCTTCCGTTTCCTCAAAGGTGGGCAGATCCAGCCAGCCTAAGAAGCCACTGCCGGGGCCTTTGCGCTCGGTCAAAAGCTTATGCGCCTGAAAAACTTCCTGCTCGGAGTTGAGCATATCAGAGAGGGAAAGATCCCCCCATATATTGGAAATATCAACTTTGATCATGGTACATCTCCTTTTAATTTGTGTTAGAAAAAAGTTCGCCACCTATATGGTAACGCAAAATCGGGAAAAAGGCAATGGGAAAAGGAAAAAATTTTTCGGAAAGGTAGAAAAAATTTCGTTTTCCGTGTATAATACAGAAAACATCCTCTTTCCTCCTACGGGAGGGAAAGAGCGGAAATGAGGAAGCACTATGGCATATACCTTTGGTATTGATCTGGGCGGTACTACGGTCAAGATCGGCCTGTTCCGTGAGTTGGAGCTTGCAGAAAAATTTGAGATCCCCACCCGTGTGGAGGAGGAAGGGAAGCACATTCTCCCGGACATTGCCACTGCGGTCTTGCAGACTGCGGAGCGCCATGGAATCTCCAAGGAGGAGATTCGCGGGATCGGCATCGGTGTCCCCGGCCCTGTGGATGCACAGGGTGTGGTGAACTGTTGCACCAACCTCAATTGGGGTGTGTTCAATCTCCATGACAGCCTGTCGGCTCTCACGGGCATGAAGGTCATCGGGGGTAACGATGCCAATTGCGCCGCTTTGGGAGAGTATTACTGCTACGGTGGTCAAGGCTCTGCCATGTTTGTGACCCTTGGCACCGGTGTGGGCGGTGGCATCATCGTAGACGGCAAGCTCCTTGCAGGGGCTCACGGCTCTGCGGGGGAGATCGGACATATTACTGTCCCCGCCAAGGAAAAGCTTCCCTGCACCTGCGGAAAGAAGGGCTGTATTGAGTGCTACGCCTCCGCTACGGGCATTTCCCATATGGCAAAGCTCCGTATGGGTAAGAGCCTCAGCAGTAAGGAGGTCTTCGATCTGGCAAAGGCGGGAGATGAGGAAGCTGTGGCGGTTCTGGAGGAAGTCTTTGATCTTCTGGGAGAAGCCATTGCCTCTGCCTGCTGTGTCATTGATCCGGATCGGATCATCCTTGGAGGAGGAGTCTCCAAAGCCGGCGAATATCTCCGTCGGGGAGTAGAGAAGTATTTTGAAATTCACAAATTCCACGCCTGTGCCGGTACGACCGTGACCCTTGCCCAATTGGGCAACGATGCGGGGATGTACGGCGCTATGCGATTGGTATAGGAGAAGTATATGACAGAAAAAGAAGTCAATGCCATGTCTGCGCTTGCCCTTGCTCATGTGGGAGATGGGGTTTTTGAGCTTTTGGTTCGCACGGATCTGTGTGTGAAGGGGCTGTGCGTCAACGGCAACCTCCACAAGCAGACGGTGGCTCGTGTCTGCGCCCCTGCGCAGGCAGAATTCGTGGGCAAGATCCTACCTTTGTTGGAGGAGAAGGAGCTTGCGGTATACAAGCGCGGTCGCAATGCCCATGTCCATGCCATTCCCAAGAACGCTACCGCCTCCCAGTACGGCAAGGCCACGGGCTTGGAGGCACTTTTCGGCTGGCTACATTTGCAAGGCATGGAGCAGAGGGTCAGGGAACTCTTTGAGGCCGGACAGAAGGAAGAAGGTTAATTATGCCCTTTGATGCAGTATTTTTATCTGCCGTAGCGGGAGAACTGCGGGAGAATATCCTCGGTCTTCGGATCGAGAAGATCCAACAGCCTGCCCGGGATACGGTGATTTTACAATTGAGAGGCAAGGAAAAGCTCCTGCTCTCAGCCAATGTGAACCGCCCCAGGATCCATCTGAGTCAGGCGGCCTATGAGAATCCGGCACAGCCACCTATGTTCTGTATGCTCCTGCGGAAACACCTGTCCGGAGGGAAAATTGCCGCCATTGATCAGCCTCCTGCGGAGCGTGCCCTTGACCTGTCCGTGGATTGCACGGATGAAATGGGCATTCCCTGCCGCAAGCATCTGATCCTAGAACTGATGGGACGGAATTCCAACCTGATCCTTACCTCTGAGGACGGACATATTATTGACTGCCTGCGCCGTGTGGATCTGGAAATGTCGGAGCTTCGTCAGGTGCTTCCGGGACTGTTTTACCGCCAGCCTCCCCGTCAGGGGCGCAGACTGCCCGCAGAGACTTCCCAAGAGGAGATCCTGACCTTGCTTCAACAGATCTGCAGCCCCAAACGGCTGGACAAGTGGCTCATTGAAACCTTTGACGGCTTCTCTCCCTTGGTCGCAAGGGAACTGAGCTACGGCTTCACCGGGGAGACGGATACGGATATCCTGACCTTGGATCTGCAAGCCTTGGCGGAATATTTGGCAAAGGAATTTGCGTTTCGTGATTACAAGCCCATGCTACTGAGCAAGGAGGGACAGCCTTCGGATTATTCCTACCGTCCCATTGCCCAGTACGGCAATTATATGCAGTGTACGGAGGAGGAAAGCTTCTCCTGTCTTCTGGATCGGTTCTACAGCAAGACGGAGCATTCCGACCGTATGCGCCAGAAGACTCAGACCCTGCGGAAAAGTCTGACCACCCTACGGGAACGCACCCTGCGAAAGCTGGAGCTTCAGCGGAAGGAGTACGAATCCACTCTGGACAGAGAGGCTCTGCGACAGAAGGGGGATATCGTCACCGCCAATCTCCACAGCATTGTCCGTGGACAGACCAAGCTGATCACGGAGGATTTCTACAACGACATGGTGACCATCGAGATCCCCCTGAAGCCGGAGCTGTCGCCCCAGCAGAACGCCGCCCGTTTCTACAAGGAATATACCAAGGCGAAAAATGCGGAAAAGATCCTGACCGAGCAGATCGCACAGGGGGAAACGGAAGCGGAATATCTGGGTACGGTTCTGGATGAGCTGTCCCGTGCGGAAAACGAAAACGATCTGGCAGAAATCCGTCTGGAACTGGAGCAGGGTGGCTATGTCCGTCAGGAACGGAAAAAGGGCAACAAGCCCCCGAAGGTCAAGGAAAGCAGACCCATGGAATTCCGTTCCACAGAGGGCTATGAGATCTATGTGGGCAAGAACAATCGGCAGAATGACCTGCTGAGCCTGAAAATGGCACGGAAGGACGATCTGTGGTTCCATGTGCAGAAATTCCACGGCACCCATGTGATCCTTGCCTGTGGGGGACAGACTCCCTCCGACGAGAGCATTACGGAAGCGGCACAGCTTGCGGCATGGTTCTCACAGGCCAAGGAGGGACGCAACATCCCCGTGGATGTGACTCCTGTCCGTTTTTTGAAGAAGCCCAAGGGAGCAAAGCCCGGTATGGTGGTCTATGACAAGTACCGTACCGTTATCGTCACACCGGAGGAAGCTCTGGTAGAAAAATTGAGGAGAAAAGAATGATACAACACAGATCTACCCTGGGGAAGAAGCGTGAAAGGAAGCCCGGGATTCGTTTTTGCCTGTATGCCGGGATCGGACTCATGGCACTCAGCGGGATCTTATACGGCTACTACTATATGACCTTGGATAGGGAATTTTACCACCAGCAGTCTTTCTTCGGCAAGGAGACCTACAAGGAGCTGTTCACCTTAGAGCAGAATCAGGACAAGTTCAAAGACCGGCTTCAAGAGGCCCGTGAGGCTCTGGCCTTTGTGGGCACAGAGGAAGAAGCACAGGAGACCTTCGGCATCCTTGCCCACTACTGCACCACGGCAGAGAATGTGGCTGAGAGCCGATATACCATGGATATTATCAATGCCGGCATCTCCGGGGATAAGGGCTTTGTGTGGATTGCCTACACCCAAGAGTCTCTGGATGCCGACGGCAACATTCTGGAAAGTCTAGGCTCACCGGACTCCCGCATCCTCTCCCGCTGGTCCTTGGAAAAGCAAAACGACACCTGGGTCATCACCGAGATCCAAGAAAACACCCAAGAGTAACCCTACCCTTACGGCAAATATGAAAATTTGCATATAGAATAAGTTAATATGCTAAAAAACAGACCTGTAGGGAGGGGGCAAGCCCCCGCTGAAAGGCTTCCATGACGCACACAGGCACATTTATCTGTAGCGGTTTCTCATTTATACTGCCGCGGCGGGAGCAAGCCCCCGCCCTACGGATTGGTATATCCGTGATTTCTGCGTTTGTTGTTATGAATGATGAAGAAAGCACTTCCTTTCGAAATGAAAAGGAAGTGCTTTTGTATGTGGGTAATGGGATGGGATCAGTCTCTTTCCCAGTTGTGCCAGACGTTCTGGACATCGTCGTCGTCTTCGAAGGCGTCGATCATCTTGTCCATCATCTTAATGTCTTCTTCGGAGTCCAGCTTCTTGTATTCGCCGGGAACCATTTCGATCTGAGCAGAAACGAAGTTGTAGCCCTTGTCGCCCAGAGCCTTGGCAACAGCGTTGAAATCATCGGGCTCGGTGTAGATGGTGAAGCAGCTCTCTTCTGCCTCGAAGTCATCTGCGCCACAGTCCATAGCGTCCAGCATGACGGTATCTTCTTCGTAATCCTCGTCCTCGTTGTCGATGACAAGAACGCCCTTCTTGCTGAAGTTCCAAGAAACACAGCCGGAAGCGCCCAGCTTTCCGCCGTACTTATCGAAGTGGTGGCGGACATTGCCTGCGGTACGGTTACGGCTGTCGGTCATGGTCTCGACGATGACGGCGATGCCGTTGGGGCCGTAGCCTTCGTATACGATGGATTCGTAGGAGTCACCGGAGCCTGCATTGCCGGCCTTGTCCAGAACGCGCTTGATGTTGTCGTTGGGCATATTGGCGGCCTTGGCCTTGGTGATGACGGTAGCCAGACGGGAGTTGTAGTTGGGGTCGGTGGAACCGCCACCTTCCTTAACGGCTACATACATTTCCTTAGCGATCTTGGTGAAAGCGGCAGCACGCTTGGCGTCCTGTGCGCCCTTGGTTTTCTGAATGTTATGCCATTTGGAATGTCCTGACATAGTATTACTTCCCTTCGTGGATAAATTTCATAGATTATTTTAGCACATGAGCGAAAGAAAAACAACTATTTTGTCCGAATTTCTTTCACAAAAAGCAAAAATTTCCCTTTCCTACCTGTCGGAGGCACCATCCTTGAAAGTATACCTTCCCACAGAAGCACAATCCACCCGTAGGGCAAGCTGCCCTCAGCTTGCCGGTGCAGGCACGATCCTTGGGAATTATTTGGCATCTATATGAATGATCCTGTTTGACAGCATGATATAGCCGGCTCCCGAATTCTCTTTGACTGCTTTGCAGGTCTGCCGCCTTCGGCGGACGGCAAGCTGAGGTCAGCTTGCCCTACGGAGAGTCGGTGCGTTGTGTATTATTTAAGCGAAACGGATGCAGGCTTTGTTCCTTTGGGACAGGAGGACTTCCACATGGGGGAAGGCCTTTTGCAGTTCCTCTGCCAGATAGGTGCAGACGGGGTTTTCCGTTTCAAAATGTCCTGCGTCAATGAGGGTGATGCCGTATTCTTGGGCATCTGCAAACTGATTGTACTTGCAGTCGGCGGTGACTAGGGCATCGTAGCCCAGCTCACGGATACGGTAGAGGGAGTCTCCGCAGCTACCGCCACCTACCGCCACCTTGCGAATGGCTCTGCCGGGGACATAGCGCAGACCGCTGCAGCCCAGAGCTTCCTTTACCCGACGGACGAAGACCTCCGGCTGTGTTTCGGCAATGTCTCCTCCACGGAGGAGACCGTAGTCTCGCCCTTGGGGATCTGTGCCTGCGGGGTCGATGACCCGTACATTCTCCAAGCCCAGACGGGCGGCCAGGCAGTCGTTGACTCCCCCCGGGGCGCAGTCTAAATTGGTGTGGGCGTTCAGGGCGGAAATGCCGTTTTCAATGAGATACAGCATATCTCTGCCGGTAATGGTGCTGTCGTTTACGGACTCCAGCTTCCACAAAATGGGGTGGTGGGTCACCAACAGCTCACAGCCCCGTTCTTTTGCCTCTCTGCACACAGAGGGGAAGGGATCAAGGGCTACAAGGATCTTCCGTACCTCCCGATCTGAGCGACCGCAGAGAAGTCCCACATGATCCCAGTCATATGCCATATGCTCCGGGGCAAGGCTTTTCAGAAAATCATAAATCGTCTGTACCGTTGCCATAGTGCTTCCTCATTTCTCGCACCTCTTCCAGTGCGCTTTGGTAATATGCCAGATGGGCACGGGGCTTACTGGCCTTGGAGATCCCTGCCACGGCAACGGCAAGAGAGTCCTCGATCCGCTGTAAATAGGCAGGCAGAAGGGGATCTCCGCTTTCCAGCAGGGCGGGGGACACATACTGCTGCCCCGGACTCGGTTCTTGGGGCTTTCCGTAGCGGACGCGGAGGACTTGATACAGGAAGCCTCCGTCCTCTACCAGACTTTCCTTTTCGATGCCGAAGCCCAGCTCTCCCAGTTTGCGACGGAGGTCGTTGCCGGAGGACTGTGGTTGCAGGATCAGGGTGTATTTCTCATTGGCTACCCAAGGGCAGGCCTCGATGATTTGGGAGATCAGATCTCCCCCCATGCCGGCACAGACGATAGTGTCCACCTGCTCCGGATCTACTGCTTCCAGACCGTCTGCCTGAGAAAAACGCATTCTGTCCGCAACGGCAAATTTCTCCGCATTTTCCATGGCCTTTTGCAAGGGCTGAGCCCGCAATTCCGAAGCGTGAGCAAAGACGGCACGACCACTGCGCAGAAGCTCAATGGACAGATAGCCGTGGTCCGCTCCAATGTCTGCCACCCGCGCCCCCACAGGCACTTGGGCGACACAGGAAAGCAGGCGTTTTGAAATAGGTACTTTCATAAAGCACACTCCTTTATGTAACAGAAAAAGGAGGCGGGGTGCCTCCTTTTCGGTCAATGACTTGTTTGGCTTACTGATTTGCTTCGCAAGCTTCGATGAAGCGGTTGACCTGCTTCAGGAAGGCTTCGCAATCAATGCCGTGAACCATGCAAGCTTCCTCAACGGTTTCCCCACGGGCAGAGGGGCAACCCAGGCAGTGCATGCCGATCGCCTGGAACAGGGGAGCGGTCTGAGGAGCGATATCCAGAACATCACCGATGATGGTGTTCTTTTCGATTTTAACAGCCATAATGAACCTCCTATGTTTTTTCCTTATTATACCCCTCTTGGAACAAAAAATCAAGAGGACAGTTTTTGGAAAAGTCTTCTTTTCCCTTGCATTTCTCCAAAAACCTGCTATGATAATGTAGAAAAGAACCCTTAGGGGAGGAAGTATAAAATGTTTGAAACAGTCATTCAAGGGGGAAAGATCCTTAACGGAGAGGGAATACCCGCTTTTTCTGCAGATCTTGCCATAGAAAATGGAAAAATTGTTGCCATTGGTCAGGGCTTGCAGGGGAAAAACCAAATCGATGCCCATGGCAAAGTCGTAACTCCCGGTTTTATAGATATTCACCGTCACGGAGATGCGGAGGTCTTCCGCAAGGGCTTCGGCTCTTTGGAGCTGGCGCAGGGCATTACGAGCATGGTCAACGGTGTTTGCGGTCTGTCCCTTGCACCCTTCGGACAGGCACACAGGCAGGAGCTCCTGCAATATCTGAAGCCCGTAACCGGAGACTTGGATCCCACCATTCCCACAGAGTCTATGGAGGCCTACCTCTCTGCCCTGAAGGAGCTCCCTCTCAACGTGGGCATGATGGTAGGAGGTGGCACTGTTCGCAGTGACATTATGGGCTACGGTGCGGAAGATCCTACGGACTACCGTCCCATTCACAGAGCCATAGAAAAAGCCCTGTCCCAAGGGGCTTTGGGTGTGTCCTTAGGCCTGGGCTATGCTCCCGAGTGCTTCTATTCCACGGAATCCATGATCCGTGCCTTAGCCCCCTTGCAGGATAGCTCTTATCCCATTGCTGTCCATATGCGTGAGGAGGGGGATATGGTCTGTGAGGCCATTGAGGAAATGCTCACCGTAGCAAAGGCTCTCCGCTGTCCCCTGCACATCAGTCACCTGAAGGCCATGGGCAAGCGGAACTGGAACAAGCGGATCCCCACTGCCCTGTCCCTCTTGGACAAAGCCAAGGCAGCGGGCATGGAGGTCAGCTGTGATGTATACCTGTACGAAGCCGGCTCTACCCAGTTGTTGCACCTTCTGCCTCCGGAATTTCTGGAGGGGGGAGTGGATGCCATTTCTCACCGCCTGAGTCTGCCGGAGGAGATCGAGAAATTAAGACAGCGGATCGAAACAGGCAGAGATTTCGACAACATCGCCCAGATGATCGGCTGGGAGAATATCATCGTCAGCTCCGCACAGCTTCCGGAGCATCAGGAACTCTTAGGGAAGAATATGGAGGAGATCGCTGAGATCCTGTCCATGGATCCCGTGGCTTGCCTGTGCGCCATCCTTTCCAAGGAGCGTTGCGCCGTGACCATGATCGACAAAATCAATAATGAGGAGGACATTTGCAGGATCTTGAAGCATCCCTTGTCCTCTGTGATCTCCGATGCTACCTACCCCCTGAAGGGTCTGCCCCATCCCAGAGTTTATGCCACCTATTCCCGTCTGATCGAGACCTATGTCATGGAGAAAAAGCTCCTGACCTTGGAGGAGGCGGTAAAAAAAGCTACCTATCTCCCTGCAAAAGCCATGAAGCTCAAGGGCAAAGGCCTCCTGCAGGTAGGTATGGATGCGGATATCAACATTTTCGATCCCCAAAACATCCACGCTCACTCCACCTTCTCTAATCCTCGCCAACTCAGCACCGGCATGGACTTCGTCCTCGTTAACGGCCAAGCCACCATCAAAGAAGGCGCTCAAACCGAACACAAAGGCGGAACAGTTTTGAGATAAAATACAATACAAGTTGACAGTGGATAGTGGATAGCGGAAGGTTTTCCTTCGGGCGCTATCCACTATCCGCTTTCAACTATCCACTTAAAAAGGGTCTGTTGCAATTCCGCAACAGACCCTCGTTTTTTATACCAGGAGGCAGATCAGCCCGTTTGCGCCTTCGTTGATGATTTTGGCAAGGGCATCCTTGATTTTGTAACGGGCATCATCGGGCATGCGCTTGAGCTTGGTGGCAAGGCCTTCGTTCACCAGCTCGTAGACGGATTTACCGAAAATATTGCTTTCCCACAGCTTTTCCGTATTGTCCTCATATTCGCCCAGAAGGTATTTGACCAGATCCTCCGACTGCTGTTCATTGCCCACCATGGGGCTGATCTCCGCTCGGATATCCGCACGCATCATGTGAATAGAGGGGGCGCTGGCACGGAGCTTTACACCGTAAGCTCCACCCTTTTTCACGATCTCCGGCAGCTCCAAGTGCATTTCCTCCGCAGAGGGCATGACAATGCCGTAGCCGGTAGCCTTGACCTCATCTAAGGCGGCGGCGATCTTGTCATACTGCTTTTTGATCTTGGCAAGGGCAGTTAGGATGGAAAGAAGCTGCCCATCATTGCGGATCTCAAAGCCGGTTTTCT
>JAZMZW010000226.1:0-10110 GCA_045586205.1 Faecousia sp.
AATGGATGATTTGACACTTTGTGTCATGAATTGATGCGGGGCATCATGATTTCTCGCTATGCTCCATGATTTGAATTGCCAAAATACAATGTGCCGTAAGGCACAAATCATGCCGCAAGGCAAATCATGGCATAGCCAATTCATGCCCGGCAGGGCAATTCATTATCGTCAGGTATATCATATTTTCCGAATCTATCAAGGATCATTCCCCCGCAGGGGACGAGGGCTCGTCCTCTACAGGGTGGCATCTTGCGTCCCGGGTGGAGTCGTAGGAGATGTTGATGCAGTATTTTCCGCAACGCTCTTTGATCCTGCCGCCGAGACCTTCGTTGATGGCCAAGATCCCGCTGAGCTGGCGCTCCGAGGTGAGAATGGTGATCCCTGCGTTGTTGTAGCGGTAATCCAGGATCTCCTGCAACAGCTTCTGCTCCCTGCCGTTGGGGTCACGGATCTCTCCGTTCTCCCGAACAGGACGGAAAATATCATCGATGTACAGCACCTCCGCATTCTTGATCTTTTCCACCTCCCGAGTCCACTCTTCTCCGTTGTAACCGCTCATAAGCCGATTGACCTTCGCCACCCAAGGCACATACAGACCGCTTTTGCCCTTTTTCATCAAAGCACAGCAGACAGCCGTTGCAAGGTGGGTCTTCCCCGCTCCGCACTGTCCCCCAAGGAACAGCCAGTGCTTTCCTCCGGACTCCAGATACTCCGTCACAAGCTCCAGCATACGGGCTCTCCATGGGGTATTCGCCTTGAATTTCTCTAAGGCATAGGTCTCATAGGCCTTGCTGATGCCCGCATTTTCCATTTGCTTCAGAAATTTCACGATCTCATCACAGTCACAGGCGCTGGTAGTCATGCCATCCTTGGTTCTGATTGCAACAATACGGCTGTTATTGCATTTGGGACAGTCATAGTATTGGGCGGGCTCACTTAGTTTGTTGCAAGCATCCAACCTCATTTTCAGTGTCATTTCCATAAGCTCTTCCCGACTATATTGCGTTGTCCAAGCTTCGATATTTTTCACTCTTTCGGATATCTTTTCCACAGCTATCCACCTCCGTTTCATCCTCCCAGCGTTGCTGGTTTAGCCAAGTTGCCGGATAGGGAATAAACCTTCCCCCCTCACGATCCCAATGGAACGCAGTCCTCTGCTGATCCACAGCCTCCAGGATCTCCTCCAAGCTCACCTTCTCCACAGCCTTGGAAAAAGCCCTCCAAGCCTCATGCTTGCCCACTTTCCGTGGATAAACAGCCCAAAAAAGCTCAAACTTCTCCTCAATCTCTTTCCCACCGCCCTTTGGGCATTTGGATTCGGATTCGGATTTGGATTCGGATTCGGATTGGATTGGATTACGGCAACATATGTCGTCAGATGTTGTCAAATGTTGTCCGTCCTCATGGGGCGGTTCAGGATACTTGCTTCGCTTCGCACGGATCCTCTGATGCTTCTCCCAGTTCACAACCTGCAGGTACGGCCTTCTCTCCACCTCATAGAGCTTGACCAAGCCTACAGACGCTAGTCTGCGTATTGCCGTTTCGATCCATTTGCAAGTGATCCCGTCTCTCAATGGGAACAGGCGACCCTTCAGCACGGTACTGCGCCCGTCCATTCGGCCGTAATCGTCACAGTTTACCAGCAGTCTCCACCAACAGCGTTCTTCAAAATCCGATAACTGATTTAAAGTCTCGCTGACACAGCTGGCTTCCCGGATCAGTCTGTCAGGCATGGTACCACCCCCCGACAGGAGCTCCCCTTCTCAGGTAAGCGTAGTTGTTTCTACTTTTTTTCATGCAATATCCTCCCTTCTGTAATTCTATAAAATTTCACCTCTTTTCGAACAGATGTTTAAACAACATTAGCATACCACAGCTTTTCGGATTTGTCAATAGTATTTTTGAAAAAATGTTCGAAAATTTAAAAAAGTAAAAAATTCCCCTGTTACACGACAAAACAAAGGGAAATCTTTGACATGAGGGCATTTCTATGGTATACTGGCCATAGATTACAGAGAAGGAAGTGCATGAAATGCAATTGTTAGACTGGCTCAAGATCCTGTTCTTGGGCATTGTAGAGGGCATCACAGAGTGGTTGCCCATCAGCTCCACAGGGCATATGATCCTTGTGGATGAGCTGTGGCAGACCTTAGGCCACAGTGTTCTGACGGAAGAATTTATGGAAATGTTCACGGTGGTCATCCAGCTGGGCGCCATTCTGGCAGTGCTGTGGCTGTATTTTCCCAAGCTTTGGCCCTTCCATAAAAAGCAGAAGAATACCAAGGGTCTTATGGCCTACTGCGACAGGGAGAAGATCACCCTTTGGCTGAAGATCGCCCTGTCCTGTATCCCCGCCATTTTGCTGGGTCTGCCTCTGGATGACTGGATGGATGCCCATCTGTATAACTCCTATGTAGTTGCCGCCATGCTCATCCTCTACGGTGTGGGCTTCATTCTGGTGGAACGGCGGAACAAAAAGCACAAGCCCCGTGTCACCACCCTGAAGGAGCTGAGCTGGAAGGATGCGGCTCTTATCGGTGTGTTCCAGGTACTGTCCCTTGTCCCCGGTACTTCCCGTTCCGGCGCAACCATTCTGGGCGGTATCCTCATCGGCACAGGCAGAGAGCTTGCGGCGGAATATACCTTCTTCCTTGCCATTCCCGTGATGTTCGGCGCTTCTGCCCTGAAGCTGGTAAAATTCGGCTTCGCCTTTACAGGTGTCCAGCTGGCAGTTCTCCTTCTGGGCATGGCGATGGCCTTCCTGGTATCCGTTTTCGCCATTAAGTTCCTTGTGGGCTATATCAAGAAGCATGACTTCTCCGCCTTTGGCTGGTATCGCATCGCCCTGGGCCTCGCCGTCCTCCTGATCTTTGCCCTCCTGTGATACCAACCGCCTCCCACAGCGGACAGTGAAGCCAAGTTGATAGTGGACAGCGGAAAGCTACCAAATGGACAATGGACAATGGACAATGAGATTGTAAATCGGAACCGATCCCCGAAGCAAGCACAAATCACTGCCTATCATCCTACGAAACAATCATCTTATCCCAACCCCCTACTGCCCTCTCCGCCCTGCCGGGCATCTCTCCCAAAGGGAGAGGCAAGTGGCTTGTGCGAAACTCAAACAGGCTAACAAACTGAAATTGTCTTGCTATGTTTCAAATTTCATCGGTGCAGGCAATACACCGATGAAGCTGTATGCGAAATCAGAGAAAGAAAAGGACCTCCTTGTTTTACGAAGGAGGTCCTTTTGGGATTTAATCAGGAAGTTTGTGCAAAGGCTTCGACCTTAGTCTGCGAAGAAGGATCTTGCGCTGTCACTGTAGGCCAGAAGAGCCTTGCCCAGTTCCAGAAGCAGGCCGGATCTGCCGGAAACATAGGATTCCACACTGTAAAGCTGGGTTTCCGATACCTGCTGATCTCCGTTATACAGAGCCATGGTCAGAGGAGTTCTCATTTCTGTGGCCAGCAGTGTATCCAGAGTGAAGGCATACAGCTGTGCTTCCTCGCTGTAGGTTTCCATAGCACGGATACGGATGTCCACATATTCTCCGTCCACATCGGTGTAGCTGACACGGAGGTTCAAGTCTTCCTTACTACCGCTGAAGTCTGCAAGGGAGAAAATGGACTTTACAGAGACCTTGGAGTCCAAAATCAGAGACTTGCCCACCCAGGGAATGCCGTTATCCACATCCCCTAAGGCTTCTGTGATCTTGTTGGCTGTTACGCTGCTCAGATCGGACAGATAGGACTTGTGGGTGGCACTCATGTCACCGTCGGCAGGCTTACCGTTGTGTCCCTTGTAGCTTTGTGCCAGTGTTCCGTAACGCAGGAGGTTGGCGCACAGGGTCTTCAGTCCCGCCGAGGCCGCATCCTTGCCAAGCTGACCGTAGGCATAATCCGCTACGGAATACACATCCTCTTCACAGTGGTAAAATCCTTCCTCCGTGAACAGATGGAGTGTTCCGCGGATCTCTTCTGTAAGGTCAACGGCGGTAATGTTCTTCAAAGTGAAGTAAGTAACATTCCCCTTGACCTCGGGCTCCAGACGGATGGTTTCCCCGCAGAATTCCACGGTCATATAATATTCCTTATAGGCAGACAGAGATGCGCCGGCAACGAGATAGTTCAGGGAAATGTCACTTTCCAGATTCAAGGTGTGCTTGATCTCCACGGGGCTTGCTTCATATGTGGGGGCATAGTAACGGGCAGGAAGATAAGATCTGTCGCTCTTGATAGTAGGAGCGCCTGTGGAGTCCGTTTCTCCGTCACGGGGACTGGTATATGCCTTGAAGTACAATTCATGATCCGAGGCAAAATCAAAGCTTTCCGGATATTCATCCATAGGAAGCATATATCTTTGGTATCCGGCAAAAAGATATTGTGCGGACACCAGCTCGCCGGAAGCAGTGTAGAGTTCATGCACTATGTCTGTGTACTGGTGCATGAGGTTCGGTATGTATATGGAAACATCCCCGTACATGGAAATGAAAACATTCTGTACCTTCCAGCTGTCTACAGTGAAATCCTTTATAGACAGATATTCTTCCATGTCCATGTAATAATCCGTAACCCCGAATTCGATGGTAATGGGGACATTTGCGTTGGGAATATTCTCCTGAATGAGAAGTTTTTCGGGCTCGGGCTGCATAGGACCGTCCTCAATGGTGGAAAGATACAGACCGGAGGCCTCTGTGCCAAGAAGGATATTGTTACCACCAAGGGTGTTATTTCGATCTACCACAACAGGGATCTCAATGCCAATGCGGTAACCCTTGGTATAGTCGGAATAGGAGGAGTCGGCATAATAAGCACTGTTCTCTCTCAGATATGCATATTGGGCATCTGTCCAGTTCAGTCGAATGCCGCTTGTGTTCACATCTGCTTCGGGGAATTTGGGATTGGTATTGTTGATCTCGTGATCCCAGTACAGACGATAGGCATCTGTTTGATACAGAATATCCTGTACATCCGTCAGGGTATGCTCCCCTATATAGTTCTTGTTGTAGAACTGCCCATTCCCCTTATAGCGCTGAATATATACCTTCAGGGCTCGAGTTTCGTCAACGGTAAACTCACGGGTAAGTTCATGATAGATAGAGAGGGTGTCTGACTTATCGGGCAGGATAGAACTATTGTTTATCACTGCATTGATATCAAGGATATATCCGTCTGCAGTTTCGCCTTTGGTCAGGAATGTTTCTAACGCTACGGCGTCCTCCGAATCAGCAGTGGGAGCATAGTAATGAATGGGGATATCAAATGACAGAGAGGATGCGGCGGGGCTGCGGAGAGAGTCTACTTTTTGAGTAGCCGGACGAACATACACAGCAAGGCAGAGCTCATGATCCACGGAAAAATCGAAGGTTTCCTCACCGGTAAAAACAGGAACCATATAAATAGATGCCCCCGGGGTAACGCTCATTTCAGACAGACGCTGATTGGCTTCATCGTAGATGGTCATGGTAATTCCCAGATAATCATGCTTGCAATTGTCCATGTATACGGTAATATCCTCATACATGGCATTGAAGATGTTCTGTACCTTCCAGCTGTCTACAGGGAGATCCTTTATAGACAGATATTCTTCCATGTCCATGTAATAATCCGTAACACCGGGATTGATGGAGAAGGAGACATTTGCATTGGGGACTGCTTCCGGGATGAGGAGCTTGTCGAGGTCGGGCCGGTTGGTGCTATCCTCTGTGGTGGAAAGATACAGACCGGAGGCCTCTGTGCCAAGAAGGATATTGTTACCACCAAGGGTGTTATTCCGATCTACCACAACAGGGATCTCAATGCCAATGCGGTAACCCTTGGTATAGTCGGAATAGGAGGAGTCGGCATAATAAGCACTGTTCTCTCTCAGATGCGCATATTTTGCATCTTTCCAGTTCAGACGGATACTGCTTGTGTCCACATCCGCTTCAGGGAAGTCAGGATTTGACTTGTCGATCTCATGATCCCAGTACAGGCTATAGGCTTCTCCTCCAAATGCGGTATCCTGTGTATCTGTCAGACGGTGTTCGCCGATGTAATATTTGGTAGAAGAGAATGTACCGTTCCCTTGATACGGCACTACATATACTCTAACAGGCTTGTTTTGGTCGATGGTAAACTCACGGGTGATCTCGTGATAGATGGAGAGGGAGTCTGTCCCATTCTCCAAGGGGGAAACTTCGTTTGGAATGATTTTATTCAGAATATACTTGAAGTGCTCCATAAGCTCCGCACCCTGTCCCTTATCTGCCAGGAAATACTCATCGGAGACCCTATCACCGGGGGAGGTCATGGACGTGGCATGGGGGTAGTTGGAGGAGATCAAATGGAGGAAGTTCCCTGCCTTTTGTTCCTCAGTGTTATTATAAGCGGAATTATATCCGTTTTGGGGAGTCACACCTTCCATATAGGAAACTGTGAAAACCATAACACCTTGATCTTTTAATCGTCTTGCATAGGCAATTGCTTCGTTTGCCACAGAATCCTCAAACATCATACCACGGGTCGGTGTGCCGTCGGTCAAAAGGATGACAACTCGCTGTCTGCCTTCCTGTGCCGGGGGTAAATACCTTGTATTGGTGGCAACAGACATCATAGCCAGATCTGTAGCAGTGCTCCACCATACATATTGGCTTTTTAAAGCGCTCATAAAATCGTCCAGATATTGCGTTTGACCGCCGGTCAGAGGTATGGACGGTGCGGAGCAGACGCAGGAATATTCTTCCTTCTTATGAGAGCCAAAAGAAACATTGCTGTCAGGCAATTGGTATCCTTGCTGAAAGAGGGTTCCGCCGAAGCCGGTGATAGAAACGCTGTGGCACTGCCCCTCCGGAAGATAACAGGCACTTTCATTCAGTTCCCGTACAAATTTCTCAATGGTTAGCTGAGCCTTGGTCAATCGAGGGATCGCAATGGAAAATTGAGTGTCGGAATTATTTGCATTCGATCCATAATAGCGCTTTCTGGTTTGGAATTCGTCAAAGGCTTCTTTTGGGGAGACCCAGTAACCAAAATAGCCTGCATAGCCGTATTGAGTATCGGGCTGAATTCCATGGGGTCGTTCTGTCTGGGTCATGGTACTCGTCGTGGTAATGAAAATCTCCCACTGATGTGTGCTCTTGTTATAACGCAGAGCTTCCCAAGATGTGTATACATTTGAAGTGGTAGCTCCTGCACTATAGAATCTGGCACCGCATGAGGAAAGGTTGGTCGCTCTGTAGTATCCCTCCCACAAATTCGTATCCAGCGTATTCAGGAAGTTTTCCAGTGCCGAATAGGAGGTAAATTTCTTGATATCATAGCTGTCTGCCGGGAAACTCATGGAGTCGGAACGGTCCAGTACGATGGCAACATCCAGAGGAACATAAGTTTCATTTTCGGCAGAGATACTGTTTACAAGGGCGTCGATGTTAAGGGTATAGCTGTCGGGATCCGTATCTCCTCCGTCGCTGAGGAGGACTTGCGAGGAAAAGTTGGAGGGGGCGGGATTTTCAGAGCCTTCCTCAGCGAAGATGGGGCTTCCTGTAGTAAGTAACATAGACAGACACAGGAGTAGGCTGAGGGCTTTACGAAGACTGTGCTTGATTAACATGGGGATCGCTCCTTTCTGTAAATAAGGGTAGGCAGGGTTGGAAATAGCTCTGCTTAGATTCATTATACATCCGTTTTTCGCGGAATGTCAATAGACATTTTCGGCAAAAACCGGTAAAATCCGAATTTTTTTCTAAGAATATGCCAAGGACGAGGAACTGTGATCGAATATTTTCTTCTCAAAAGAAAACTATTGATTTGTTGCACGGAATCTGGTATAATCACTCCGAAGTTCTCAAATACTCAAACATGCGCTTGTAGCTCAGCAGGATAGAGCGGCCGCCTCCTAAGCGGCAGGTCGGGGGTTCGAATCCCTTCAGGCGTGCCAAGAAAAGCCACTGTTGCGTCGCAGCAGTGGCTTTTCAGCTAAATCCGTCCTTGTGGACGGGATAAATCCACCTGCGGTGGATGAAATCACCGGGTGATGAAATTCGACTTGCGTCGGGAGAGAAGGACGGATTTGATTTCATCTGCGTAGCAGAATCTCATCCGAGCCCCCCTCGGATTTCATTCCCTAAGGGGATTTAAGACAGGGCAAGACAGGGGAACAACATATTTTAATCCACCACCGCAGGTATATCATTCAACAAATGCATCACGTGAAAAATCAGCAGGCTCTCACAAGGAGAGCCTGCTGTGGTTTTTAAGAAAGCTTATTCTTCGGTTTCTGCCTCACCTGCGGGGGCAACAGGGGGAACGACTACCACGGGAGGAGCATTGTCCACCACGGAGGAGGCGGCCATTCTGCCACCCAGAGCGCCCATGATCAGGCTCTTGATGTCGATGCCCATGCCGGCGCTGATGCCCTCGGTGACCTGAGTGGTGCCGTTGACGATGTCGGACAGGAGCTTGGCACTGTTGCCCTCGCCGTACATGGTGATCTTGTCGACCTTACTCAGAGGCTCGGCAACATTCTTTGCGATCTCGGGCAGGGCAGCCATGATCATTTCGATGACGGCGGCTTCGCCGTACTTCTTCATGGCTTCTGCCTTCTTGTCGATACCCTCTGCCTCTGCAAGAGCCTTCAGGCGGATGGCCTCGGCTTCTGCTTCACCCACGGCACGGATACCTTCTGCCTCACGCTGACGCTCGATCATCTTGGCTTCCGCTTCCTTGGTACGGCGATACAGCTCTGCCTCGGCGGCCTGCTGGGCGGCGTAACGCTCTGCATCTGCCTTGGCACGGATCTCTGCGTCCAGCGTCTGCTTGGTAACTTCGACTTCCTTGCTTCTCAGCTCTGCGGTACGCTCCGTACGGGCGATATCCGCATTGGCGGAAGCCACTTCGATGGTTCTACGCTGTTCCTGCTCCTGAATGGAGTAGGCGGCATCTGCCTCTGCCTTCTTGGCATCGGACTGCTGTTTCAGCTCCGCCTGACGGATGGCAAGAGCGTTCTGCTTCTCAGCGATCTCCATTTCGGACTGGACCTTGGCTTCGTTGGCTTCTTTGGCGGCCTGTGCCTGTGCAATGGCGATATCACGGTCTGCCTGTGCCTTTGCCACAGCGGCGCCCTTCTTGATCTGGGAGATGTTGTCAATACCCAGGTCTTCAATGACATTGTTCTGGTCGGAGAAGGACTGGACATTGAAGGAGATCATTTCCAGACCCATCTTCTGCAGGTCGGGGATGGCGTTTTCCTGTACGCGTTCACCGAAGGCCTTGCGGTCGGTGACCATTTCTTCCAGACGCATCTGGCCGACGATCTCACGCATATTGCCTTCCAGCGTGTCCTGCACACGGCTGATGATCATGCTTTCCCGCTCGTTCAGGAAGAACTTGGAGGCAAGCGCCATCATTTCGGGGCTCTGGCCGATGCGGATCTTGACGGTTGCGTCAACCTTGACATTGATGTACTCTGCATTGGGGACATAGTCGGTGGTCTTGACATCTACGGAGAACATCTTCAAAGACAGCTTGTCAAGACGCTCTAAGAAGGGGATGCGGACACCGGCCTTACCGATGAGGATACGGGGCTTGCGGAAGCCGGAGATCATGTATGCCGTATCGGGCGGAGCTTTGACATAGCCCACAAGAACGGTAGCGATCACTGCCGCTACACCTGCGATGATCCAAATAAGGTAATCCATACTTTACTCCTTTCAAATATGCAACAATAATTTCATGTGAGGGAAGGGTTTGAGGGAAGGCTTTTAACGAGGGTTTTCGGGAAGGCTTTTAGGGAGGCTTTTGACCATCCTCCTCTTTCGGTGGATCTTGCACCCAAGTGAGCCCCAAGGCGGTGGCAAATCGGGGGTGCTTTTCTGCCTTCTCCATAAGGCGAAGACACAGGATCCGTTCTCTGACGCTCAAGGGCAACCACTCCTTTCAACGGGTTGGAATATAATGTATGACAGCGGAAGCGGATAGCTAACAGTTTCCAAATTTCAGTTTATCGAGCTGTTTGATGCATAAACCATCGTATCTCACCGTAGGGGCGACCTGTGGTCGCCTGCCTGTTTTGAAGAGAGAACAGTGATTTTAAACGGTAGAATGTTCAAATTTTCAGTTCCTACACTGGGA
>JAZMZW010000227.1:0-29859 GCA_045586205.1 Faecousia sp.
AGATTAGCAGCTTTTTTCTGTGTGAGTATCAGAACCAAACTGTCACGGCAAAACCGCCTTTGAAGTAAAAAAGTTCGTCTAATACTCTATTGGTGGAGGCGGGGGGAGTCGAACCCCCGTCCGAAAATAACTTGGAAGGAACTTCTCCGGGTGCAGTCGGTCATTTACATTCCCTTACAGGCTCGGGGATCGACACCCTAACCCATTTGGTAGCTTCATCAATGCGTGGTACGGGCAAAGCTTACCGCACTCACGGGCTCTACTCAAATCACACCCTAGCCCGGCTCGTAGACCTTCCGGGGAGGATGGCCGCTAATTAAGCAGCAAAAGCGTACTGATTGTTGTCAGTTAATTTAAAAGATTTACCCGTTTTATCGTGGTCAGGTGCCACGACCCGCTATTCCAGCCTCACTATCCCCGTCGAAACCGGTGCGCCCCCATATAGACGCCCTTCTCATTGTTCCCATCGCAGAGAGCAATGAGAAGGGAAGTGATAGCTAAATTGAAATTAGAATCTGCCGTAGGGATCGGGGAGCTTCTTGGGCTCGGGATAGGTCTCACCCAGAGTATCTACACGGATGGACTTGATCTTCTGATCCTCAAGGGGACGATCCTGTGCATCGGTCTTGACCTTGCAGATAGCGTCTACAGCTTCGATGCCGGTGAGAACCTTGCCGAAGCCTGCATACTGCTTATCCAGATGGGGAGCATCCTGGTGCATGATGAAGAACTGAGATCCGCCAGAGTTGGGGGACATAGCTCTTGCCATAGACAGGACACCGCGCTTATGCTTCAGGGTGTTGTCAACACCGTTGAAAAGGAACTCACCCTTGATGCAGTAGCCGGGGCCACCCATGCCGGTGCCTTCGGGGCAACCGCCCTGGATCATGAATCCGGGAATAACACGGTGGAAAATCAGACCGTCATAGAAGCCTGCATTTGCAAGGGAAATGAAATTATAAACAGACTGAGGTGCTTTGTCGGGGTACAGCTCAGCAGTGATCACAGAGCCGTTTTCCAGCTCGAAGGTTGCAATCGGATTAGCCATATTAACGATTCCTTTCTTTCATAGCACGGTCGATCTGACGGCGTGCGTCTTTATTTGCCGCATCTTGGCGCTTGTCGTAGAGTTTTTTACCCTTACACAGAGCGATTTCTACCTTGACACGGGAATTTTTCAGGTAAACACTCAGGGGGATGATGGCGTTGCCTTCCAGCTTGACCTTGGAGTGCAGACGGGTGATCTCCCTCTTGTGCAGGAGCAGGCGTCTGGGGCGCAGGGGATCTTTGTTGAAAATATTACCCTGCTCATAGGGACTGATGTGCATCTGCTTGATCCACAGTTCCCCGTTTTTCACCTGACACCAGGCTTCCTTCAGGTTGAAAGTACCGAGACGAATGGACTTAACCTCTGTGCCGAACAGCTCGATACCGGCCTCAAAGCGTTCTTCAACAAAATATTCATGAAAAGCTTTTTGATTCTTTGCAAGGATTTTTACTCCCTTATCCATTTGTCTCACCACCTTCTGTTTTGAATCTGTATATATTATACCATAGCTGTCAAGTCCCCAAACAGGTATTGCCTGAATTCTTCCACAGTCGTGAAGTAAAGGGGGCAGTGCTTGCGCATATCCTCTGCGATCATGGGAGAAATATGTGACCAGCCGGCACAGGCAAAGGGGACATTACAGGCTTGCGCCATATCTCTGCCGCTACGCATATCGTCTACCATGAGGATCTCCTGAGGGGAGAGGGAGAAGCTTTCCATGATATCCCGTAAAGCATAGGGGTGAGGCTTTCGCAGTTCCTCTCCAAGCTCCCATGCATAGATCTTGTCCGGTGCAAAACCGAAATGCAGGGCATAGTCTCGCAGAATATTCTCTGTGCCGGAATGGGAGGATACGCAGATCAAGCCCCCACGGCTACGGAATTCTCGCAGGACTTCGCCGATACCCTCATAGGCCTCCGGAATGTGAGTGCGGACATAGATCTTCCATGTATCGAATTGTGCTTCAATTTCTTCATCGGTCATGTGCAGATATTCACGGCACATACCGGTATAATTCAAACGGTAGCAATATTCGCAGAAATCCCGATAGGTCATGGCGCAATCGGGTCGCATGATCCGCAAACTTTCCATAAGTGCGGGATGGTTGACGGTTTCTCCACTGCGGACAACGGTATCATCGTGGTCCAGTACCAAACATCGAATCACAGATCTCCATAGCTCCTTTTTTCATTGATAAATCCTTCTTCTATCATGATATCAGAATTCCGACAAAAATGCAATGAAATTTAAAAATATTCCTCTTGCATTACGAACGGTTGTTTGATATAATAGAAGCAGAAAGGAGTGGGGATATGAATGTAGAAATGATCTCGGTCTGTGGTGCAGACGGAAAAATGACCCCCATCCGTTTCCGTATGGAGACGGAGTCTCAATGTATGCAAGTTGTTCCCGTAACGCAGGTCATGCATACAACCCCAATCCAATATGCAGGGATCGATGCCATACAGTATCTGTGCAAAGGGCAGGTAAACGACTGCGAGAAGCTATTCGAACTGCGCTATACGCTGAAAACTCACTGCTGGTCAATTTTTCGTATCGTATATTGATTTCCCTTGACAGAGATGAAAAAGATGGTACAATAAGATTATGCTGTGCATTGCAAGGAGCGGTAGGACATAGACTGTATGCGAGGTGTTGCATCTATGAAATACGGCTCTTATATCCTGATTTGCTTTCTGGTTGTACTTGGCGTCCTTCTGTCGGCTATCTCCCTGAATGTGGGAATTGCGTATATCCCTGCCTTTACAGAGGAAGATCCTGCACCCTATACTGTTGTGATCGATGCGGGTCACGGTGGGGAAGACGGAGGCGCAACAGATCCCACAGGCCTGAAAGAAAGCACCATAAATCTGGAGATCTCCCTGCGTACGAGAGATCTCTTTCACTTATTGGGTATCAAAACGCAAATGATCAGAGATACGGATCGGTCAGTGTCTACAGAGGGACAGACCGTTGCACAACGGAAGGTGTCCGATATCCGTAACCGTGTAAAAATGACGGAAGAGATCCCCAACGCACGACTTTTGAGCATTCACCAGAATCATTTTTCTCAATCACAATACCGCGGGGCGCAGGTGTTCTATGCCAAAACAGAGGGTAGTGAGCTCTGGGCTGAACGGATCCGAGAAGAGATCTGCACACAGCTTGACCCTCAAAACCGACGGCAAACAAAGGTCTCCGAGGATGTGTACCTGATGAAACACATCAGTTGCCCCGGGATATTGGTAGAATGTGGGTTTTTATCTAATTTTGAAGAAACGGCTCTTTTACAAGAGTCTGTATACCAGAAAAAGCTTGCCACAGTGCTGGTCTGCTGTACAGCAAGCTATTGGGAGGAAGAATATGAAATCTAAAACAGTATATGTATGTACAAATTGCGGTGCGGAAGCCGTGAAATGGTCCGGCCGTTGTACCTCCTGCGGACAGTGGAATACTTTGGAGGAGTTTACTCCCGCACCTGCAAGCAAGGGTGGCACAGGTCGCATTGCGCCCCTTGCCAAGCCCAAACGCTTGAAAGAGATCGAAACAGACGAGGCTTTGCGTTTTTCCACCGGTATGGGGGAATTGGACAGAGTTCTCGGTGGCGGTGCTGTCCGCGGTTCTCTGGTACTGGTCAGCGGCGCTCCCGGTATCGGCAAGTCCACTATGCTGTTGCAGATCTGCTCCCAAATTTGCAGGGATCAAAATGTTCTCTATGTTTCCGGTGAGGAAAGTGAAAGCCAGCTGAAGCTCCGCGCCGAACGACTCAAGGTTGACAGCGACAAGCTGTTGCTCCTTTGCGAGACCAATCTGGATTCCATTCTTCAGGCCGCTGAGCAGGTGCATCCCGATCTTTTGATCGTAGACTCTATCCAGACTCTGTACACCGAGGATCGTACCACATCCCCAGGCTCTGTGGCGCAGGTCAAGGACTGCACCATCCGTCTCATGCAATATTGCAAGAGTAGCGGAGTCACGGTCTTTGTAGTGGGGCATATCAACAAGGAAGGGGCGATTGCAGGCCCCAAGGTTCTGGAGCATATGGTGGACTGCGTCCTGTACTTTGAAGGGGAAGAACACACCACATACCGCCTCCTCCGTGCGGCAAAGAATCGTTTCGGCTCTACCAATGAGATCGGTGTCTTTGAAATGATAGATACGGGACTCCGTGAAGTTCCCAATCCTTCGGAAATGCTCTTGTCCGGCAGACCGCAAAATACCCCCGGCACTTGCGTAGCCTGTGTGATGGAGGGAACTCGTCCCGTCCTTGCAGAAGTACAGGCTCTGGTCTGCACCACTACTTTGAATAATCCCCGCAGAAGCTGTAACGGCTTCGACTATAACCGCGCCGCCATGCTTCTGGCGGTTATGGAAAAGCGTGGAGGGATCCGCTTCTCCACGGCGGATGTTTATATCAATGTCATCGGCGGTCTTCGTTTGGATGAGCCCGCTGCAGACCTGTCCGTGGTCATTGCCTCCGTAGCCGCCGCAAAGGATACTCCTGTATCCGATACCCTTGCGGCAGTTGGTGAGGTTGGTTTGACCGGAGAGATCCGTTCTGTAAACCATCTCAGCCAACGACTCAGTGAGATCCGCAGACTTGGCTTTACCCAGTGTATTATTCCCCGTAGCGGTACAAAGGATCTGAAAGCCCCGGAAGGTCTCGAGCTTCTTCGGGTCAAAAACATTCGGGAGGCTATTGCGGTAGCCTTCTGATCCACCCATAGATATAGGAAAGGATAAGCTATGAGCTATATAGATAACCCCATCGTCAACAATGCAAAAATTATCCTGAACCAAGTTAAGACCGTGATTGTAGGGAAGAACAAGACCCTACTTTGGGTTCTTGCCGCCATTCTTGCCAAGGGGCATATTCTCATGGAAGATATCCCCGGTGTGGGTAAGACTACTATGGCACTGGCCTTTGCCCGTACTCTCGGACTTGAAACCAATCGTGTACAGTTTACTCCGGATGTACTTCCTTCCGATGTGACCGGTTACAGCATTCTGTCCCGGGACGGTAGCATGATTTATAAGCCCGGTGCAGTGCTGTGCAATCTGTTCCTTGCCGACGAATTGAACCGTGCCACTTCCCGTACGCAGTCGGCGCTTCTGGAGGCTATGGAAGAGGGGCAGGTTACAGTGGATGGACAAACCCATAAGATCCCACAGCCCTTCTTTGTCATTGCTACCCAGAATCCCACAGGAGCTGCCGGCACTCAGCCCTTGCCCGACAGTCAGGCAGACCGCTTCATGGTACAGCTTAGTCTGGGCTACCCCAGCCCGGAAGATGAAATCGCTATGGTGGATTCCCGACAGGGAAAAAATCCCTTAACGGATCTCTGCCCGATACTGTCTGCCGAAGCTCTCATTGCTATGCAGGAGCTTGTAGAAAAGACCTATATTTCCAAAGATGTGACGGCTTATATCGTTACCCTGATCCATGAAACCAGGAAACACCCCAAGATTGCCCTTGGGGCAAGTCCCAGAGCTACTTTGGCTGTGGTCTCTATGTCCAAAGCCATTGCACAGCTTCACGGTCGGGACTATGTGGTTCCCAAGGATGTGCAAGAAGTATTTATCCAAACTCTTTCCCATCGCATTAGCATGAAGCCTCATGCGCAAGATATGCAAAGGTCCGAACTTCTGCAACAAATTCTCCAGAGCGTAAAAGCGCCCACAGTGAATTAATATGTTTTGGCGTAGGATTTTCTATATTCTTGCCTGTTTGCTCGCTGTTGGCTTTTATATTGCTCACGGCGAATGGCTTTCGTGGATCATTCTTTTATGTATCCTTTCTCTGCCGCTCATCAGCCTTTTGCTGAGCTTGCCGGCCATGCTACTGCTGAAAGCGGAATTTCACTGTCCCGACAGTCTTCCTATGGGAGCTGCCATTCCCTTAAAACCCAAGTTTAGAAGTCCTCTCCCCATGCCTCCGGTTCAGTGGTATTATACTGCCTACGAACATTTCACAGGAGAGAAATTGAAGCTGGCAGGTGAGAGCTCCCTTATGGCAGATCACTGTGGCTGTATTACTGTAAGTGTCACGGGAGCATGGAAATATGATTATTTGGGACTGTTCCGACTTCCCTTGTGCCGAAAGTTTCAACATCGTATTGTCATACTTCCGGAACCCGTAGCCTGTGACGACCTGCCTTTGTTGAATCCCTATCTTGTGGGAAGCTGGAAGCCAAAGCTTGGCGGTGGCTTTGCAGAGAATCATGACCTGAGGGAATACCGTCCCGGAGATGACCTCCGACAGATCCACTGGAAGCTTGCGGCAAAGACCGGCAAGTATATCCTCAGAGAGCCTATGATCCCTGTGCGAGGATCTATGGTGATTGCTCTCCACCTTACAGGAGACAGCGAGCATCTGGATCTGACTTTGGGGAAATTGGTCTATGCCTCAGAGATTTTACGTAAGAAAGATCTTTCGCATGAGATCCACTGTTTGACAGGAGCGGGCTTGCTCGTGCTTCCTGTGAAGGACGAAGATAGCTTCCGTTCCGCACTTGTGAAGATTCTGTCATCTTCGCTGTCCACACAGATCGCCATGCCTACTCCTGCAGCTTCCTGGCTGTACTGCCCGGGGAGGTGTGAGTTATGAAGCGTAACACAGCTCTGCATAAAACCATGTTAGGCATGAATAGTTTGATTTTCTCTGTATTCATCCCCTTTGCCTCTCTTTGTTGTTTTATTACAGCCTTTGAGTTCCACATTCCGGGAGATCGATATGCAGAGCTCCTTCCTGTTGATCTGCATGGTTTGCTGTTTTTCTGCCTCTTAGCAGGAGTCCTTTTCACCCTTTGTAATCTCTGTAAGCTGTCCGCACTGGTTCCTTTGTTATTCGTGATCTATGGACTGTTCCTGTGGTGGCAGAAGGATCTGTGGTTGTGCATTCGTGCTTTGTTTTTTGTGACAGCTCGACGATTTAACAATGCTTATAACAGTGGCATCCCGTATTGGTGTATCGTGACGGAAACAGAAATTAATCTGCAACCGATTTTATCTTTGCTCGCATGTTTCTATGTGGCAGTGACTGCATGGGCTGTGTGTCACAAGCAAAGCGCCTTTTGGATACTTTCCTTTGGGTTACTTTACTTTATTCCTTGTATCGTCATGACCAATACCGTTCCCAATCCGAGTTTTTTGATTCTTTTGGCTGTGATGGTTTTCCTGTATTTACTGACTCAGTGGAACAGAACTCACGCATCCCCTCACGGATTAGGGCTTACTTTATATCTTGCCATTCCAGTGTCATTGCTTCTGATTCTCCTGTTCTCTGCACAGCCCATGGAAGACTACGAGGGGGCAGAAAGAGCACGGGAAATATTGCACAGCCTTCAGAACCGTTTTCACGGCACTTCTGTCATATCCGGCAAGGGAGTCGGCAACGCAAAGTCCAATATCGTAGAACTGAGCAAGGTGGGCAACATGATCCAACGGGAGAATCCGGTCATGGAAGTAAAGGCTCTTCGTAGCGGTACTTATTACATCCGAGGAAAGGCTTTCGATATTTATACAGGTACACAGTGGAAATGCATCGATCCAAACTCCGAAGGAGCTGTAACAGAGCTTCCTGCAGAACTGTCCATGTACTATGCTGTGGATGGCAATCAGGATATTACCTTCCGCACTCGATATATTGAGGAGGTTTTCTATTTCCCGTTTTACCGTGGAGACGTTCTGTGGAATCATACAGGGAGCTTTCTCGGTTTCTATCCGAATCTTCAGGATATAAGGGAGTATTCCTATGATTTCTCTGCGCAGAACGAGCCTGATCCATCTGTCGCGCTGAACCATGTACAATTTGATACTTATACCGCACTTCCGGACAGCACCAAGCAATGGGCAGGGGAGTTCCTTGCCGGACTTCCTGAGGAAAATGTACGGAATATTCTCAATTACCTCAAATCCTACGGCTCTTACGATCTGAATACGGACAGGATGCCACCGGGAACAGCGGATTTTGCCCAATGGTTTTTGGAGAGCTCCGATACCGGCTACTGTGTGCATTACGCAACAGCTGCGACAGTTCTTCTTCGCTGCGCAGGGATCCCTGCTCGATATATCACAGGCTATATGATTGAGGTAAACAGCAATGAAGAAACTACTGTCTATGAAAAGGATGCCCACGCTTGGGTAGAATATTGGAACAGTGCTAACGGATGTTGGGAAATCATGGAGGCTACACCGTCTTCCGGTGTGCAATCCGAAACATCTTCTGCAACGACGGATACACAACCCACTACCACAAGCGAGAACACAGAAGAAATTACTTTACACACCACAAATACTCCGGTACCTACAGAGACGGAAGCTCCTACTTTGAATATATCTATAAAAAATCCTGTAAGCGGATCAAATCAAAAGAACGCTTTCTCAAAACTGCTTAGAGGCTTGGGGATGTTTGTACTGTATCTTTTCCCCATTTTTGCTCTATGGGTACAATGGAAGCTCCGCGTGAAGCTACGGCGAGTTACACGGAACAAAGGTACAAACAACGAAAAGGCCGTCTTTTGCTGGAAAGAAGTGAGGATCTATTCCTACAGACTGGGCAAGAAGCCTCCCCGTCCTTTACTGACCCTTGCGGAACGGGCCAAGTTCAGTCCTTACAAAATCCGTACCGAAGAATTGGCTCAATTCCACAGCTATTTGGACAAGGCGGTCAAGGACCTTCGCAAAAAGTCTTGGTACAGTCGACTTGTAGACCGTCTGATTTTCGCTCTATATTAATTTAAAACGGTGAGAGACAGCTTATGCCGAGTCTCTCACCGTTTTTTGATTCTCAGTCCGCTGTTGCGAGACGGAAGATCTCTTCAGGATCTTCAATGAAAACTTCCGCTCCTGCTTGGATCAGCTGCTCACGGGTACGGAAGCCCCAAGTAACCGCCAAGCAGGGGAGTCCTGCATTTTTGGCAGTCTGTACATCAACTTCGGAATCACCTACATAATAGGCTTCGGTGACTCCCAGAGCTTCCATTGCTTTGTAAACCATGTCCGGTGCAGGCTTCCGCGGGATGTTCTCACTCTCGCCCATGGCTACCGCAACCAAATCACCGAAAAAGATCTTGTTCAAGTTCTTTACATATGGATCTGCTTTGTTAGATACAATGGCCATAGGGACACCTTGTTGTTTGCACTTTGTAAGAAGTTCCGTCATACCCTCATAGGGAACGGTCAGATCAGCATAGTGATCTGCATAATGGGATTTCATTACAGACAGTGCTTCCGTGACTGTGTCTTCGTCTACCGATTCCGGAACAGCCAATCGGATCAAGCGACGCAGTCCGTTACCGACAAAAGAATTGACTTCTTCACGGCTTCTTGTGGGAAACCCGCACTTTTCAAGGGCAAAATTGGTGCTTTGGTGCAAATCTCCTATGGTATCCAACAGAGTGCCATCTAAATCGAATATCAGTGCTTTCATTCTTCCTCCTTAGTCTGAAAGCGGGACAGGGGATTGGCCTCTGCCGCTATCTTCAGTTCTGTATTTTCGATATGGGTATAGATCTCCGTAGTGTTTAAATGTTCATGACCGAGAACTTCCTGAACGGTTTTTACATCTACTCCGTTGGACAGCATGAGAGTCGCCGCCGTATGACGGAGCTTATGGGCAGAATATTGCTCCGGATCTAAGCCTGCCGCAAGCATATGTTTTTTCACTAGTCGGTGTACCGCTGTGACAGTTATGCGATTGTGATTTCTTGAACCGAACAGCGCATGATTGTCTGTCAGGATCATTTGCTTCCGCTGGATCAGGTAATCATCAATGGCTTTTTTGCAAGCTGTGCCGAAATAGACGATGCGTTCCTTGTTACCCTTACCGCTGACACGGATGCGATCTTCGTATACGTCGGAAATGTTCAGATTTACCAGCTCCGAACGGCGAATTCCGCAATTTAAGAAGAGCATAAGTATGGCATAATCTCGCTTGGCATTAGGGCCTTCCACAGCGGACAGGAGTCTTTGGGACTCGTATAAATTCAGGTATTTTGGTAAAGATTTGCGGATCTTGGGGAATTCCACATCTTTTACGGGATTTACAGTGATCTGTTTGGTGCGGACAGTGAGATACTTATAGAAGGACTTTATGGCACTGAGCTTTCTTGCTCTGGCAGATGCGCCGATGCCCAGCTCCCGTCCGTTGTCCCTGTCATTGGCCAAGTAGGACAGAAAATCGAAGATATCGGAAAGGGTAATGGATTCAATGACTTTCAGGTCCACAGTTAAAATATCGATGGTATCCAGGGGCGTGGAGTAGGGGAGTTCTCTACGCATGAGCATGATAAATCGCAGGAACATCCGCAGATCCAAATAGTATTCAGAAATGGTTTTCTGAGATTGTCCTTTGATGGTTTCGTGATAAGAAAGGAATTCCCTCAGAACCTTTGGACAGTCATAATAGGTTTTCATGACATATCTCCTCCGAGTTTTAAATCATATTCTGCCAGTAAGATTCGCTCGTCATCTGTACCATGGTCTATATGATATTGCACGATGTATAGGATTTGCTTATTGTCTAAACATAAGTTTAAGAAATATAAAAAGATCCCGATATCAATTTGATTGTAATATGTTACCAGTTTTACAGGCATGATCCCACGGCGCCCGGGCATTTTATAACGATAGATATATAAATGATTTTCTTTCCGTTCCACAAGCCAGGGTTGAGTGTTACAGGCACTGGGAGCAAAACGGACAATTTCGGTAATGCCGTCCAAAGGCTTACCATGCCAAATTTCCTCCAAGGTTTTCCGTTTGCTTTTGAACATGTTTTTACGGAATTTACTGTCATCATGGATTTTACGAATGGCGATCATGATCACATAATCCAGTCCGTTTAATTGTTTTTCTTCAGTACGTCCGATACCAAACCAGAGAGTACCGATATTTTTGGAAACCAGATATAAATCCAATTGCTGACCTAAGTAACCGATATTGGCTAGGTAATTATCTTTGTGTTCACTGTATAATAGAATACAGTATTCCTGACCGCGCCGACAGCTGCAGCAGTCATTGGGAACAATGGAGATCTCTGTGCGAATATTGGGATCTAAAGCTTGGAAACTTTTGTAGGCTAGGTAAATATCATCTAGCTCCTCAGGCGTTAAAGGAACATCGGGAAGGTTACGAAACAGATGAAATGACTTCCTCTTAAAAATCATGGGATATAAGCTTGTATCTAACATAAAAACAGCTCCTTGTACACTTGTCCTTAATATTATATCATAAACATTGCTAAAACGCAACAAAATTTTTATTTTGTTGCGTTGAAGGAATGATATCATTAGCAGTAAGTTGTGCATCCCCTATTATTTTTGATTTAATAGATGTAGAAATTTTCATATTCCATTATAGAGAAACTCTTGTAATTTGTTGGCTTTCCTTGTATACTATAGTTATACATATTATCATAAGGAAATTATATTATGAATTATTATTTCGCCCCATTAGAGGGTATCACGGGCTTGAGTTATCGACGAATGCACCATAAGTATTTCGGTGGAATCGACAAATATTATATGCCCTTTCTTTCACCTACCCAGACCCATTGCTTGAGCAAAAAGGAACAACGGGAGCTGCCGCCTAAGGCTCAAGAAGCTTATGAGGCTGTTCCTCAGATTTTGACCAAATCGGTAGAAGATTTTCTCTGGGCGGCGGAGCAATGCGCCGAACGTGGATACCCTGAAGTGAATCTGAATATCGGCTGTCCCTCCGGCACTGTGGTAAGTAAAGGAAAAGGTTCCGGAATGTTAAAAAGCACGGAATATTTGCAGGAATTTTTGGAGCAAATATTCCAGAAATGTCCTGTTGAAATATCCGTAAAGACACGGATCGGACTTACAGACAAGGAAGAGTTTCCCTATATTTTGTCTGTATTAAATCAATTCCCAATAAAAGAACTGACGATCCATCCGAGAGTACAGAAGCAATTCTACAAAGGGACTGTAGATTTGGATCAATTTACATATGCCGTAGAGCACTCCCCACTTCCTCTTTGTTATAACGGAGATATTTGCAACCGGAAAGATCTGGAGGGCTTGGAGAAGCGTTTTCCTACAGTGGAGTCTTACATGTTTGGTCGCGGACTCCTTGCCGATCCCGGAATGCTGGTTGGTGGAACAAAACGGGAGGCCCTGCTCCCCTTCCACGAGGAATTATTTGACAATTATTGCGAGATATTCGGTGATGTCAACAACGCCATGGCACGGATGAAGGAACTATGGAGTATGCTCATTTGCTTGTTCCAAGATTCTGAGGTTTATTGGAAAAAGTTGCGCAAATGCAGTAAATATAAGGAATTCCGTGATATAACTACGGAAGTTCTTACAAATATCCCCTTGCTTTCAGATTTGCATCCACACTGGCAGGAGAGAAGTTTGTACCATGAATAACTACGAACTACAGCTTCTGCAATGGGAGCAACGAATGTTGTCCCTCTCCCCTTCTGAACTTGTAAAGAAACTCCCGGAGTTGCAATGGATAGATAATGAGTTGCGAATCCGACATTTTGGAAGATTGGTTTCCATGGATCTGTCTTCCGGCAAGCTACGGTGTCTCAGTGTCGGTAAAACTCTTGGCCTGAATGCAAAGCTGAATATTTACACCCTCTTGTGGTACTGCAAGGAGAATGCAAAGCTTAGTGGGAAATGGGTCAGCTTCCATGATATCAAGGCCGTTGCACCCTTTACCCCTGCATTTCAGAAATCCGTAATAAATGCCCTTTCCTTAACATTCCAAGGGAAGGAAGTAAAATTAACCGAAGCTGTACTTGCTCTTGGTGGATATCAGCTTCGCAGGAACAGCTATTTTCTCCCCGCCTTTGCCTGTATGCCCCTTATGATCAATTTCTGGGATGGAGACGAAGAATTTCCTCCCCAAGCAAATATTCTCTTTGATGAAAATGCTTGCGAGTTTATCCATCCCGAGAGTCTTGTAACCATTGCAAGTGAAGCGGTGCGATGTCTTGCCGAGAAGGCGGCTCTGTTTGTCCTTAACGGCTTTTAAATGAAAAGAAAAGGAGTGCATAGACTATGATCTATAAAGATTTCCAAGGAAAACAGCTTTCTGCATTGGGTATGGGTACCATGCGACTCCCCAAAAATCCAGACGGAACCATTGATAAAGAAACCACTGCCCAAATGATCGACTATGCTCTAAAGCATGGGTTGAACTACTTTGATACTGCATGGAAGTATCACGGCGGTGCTTCCGAGACTGTTATTGGCGAGATTTTATCTGCCTATCCCAGAGAGAGCTTTTATTTGGCAGATAAATTTCCCGGTTTTGATTTAAGCTTCTTTGACCAAATGGACGATATCTTCCGGGAACAGCTCAGAAAATGTCAAGTGGAGTATTTTGACTTCTATCTCTGCCACAATGTATGCGAAAGAAATATTCCTGCATATTTTGATCCCGAAAAGGGTGCGATCGAGTATTTCTTGAAGCAAAAAGCAGAGGGAAAGATTCGACATTTCGGCTTCTCTACCCACGCAGAGCTTCTGGCCTTAGAGCAGTTTCTGGAAAGATATGCCACTGACTTTGATTTTTGCCAGATACAGCTGAACTATTTGGATTGGGATTGGCAAAAAGCGTCACAAAAGGTGGAATTGCTCCGTAAGTACGGACTTCCTATCTGGGTCATGGAGCCTCTCCGTGGCGGTCGACTTGCGGTAATGCCGGAGTCCGATCGAAAGCTTTTGGGGAATATCTGTGGCAAGGAAGAAGCACCTCATGTCAGTGCGTTCCGTTTCCTGCAGACCATTCCGGAGGTGACTATGATCCTATCCGGTATGTCGGATATGGAACAGCTACGGGATAACATTGAGATCTTTGCCCAAGACAGACCTTTGGATGAGGAAAGCTTTACAGCACTTGGGGCTGTTGGCAGAAAAATGATAGAGGCAGTCCCCTGTACCGCTTGTCGCTATTGTACAGAGTACTGCCCCCAAGAGTTGGATATCCCCAAACTCATGCGTATTTATAATGAGCATCGCTTTGCAGATGCAAGCTATTCTCTCAATGCCCTTCCTGCAGACAAGAAGCCCTCCTGCTGTGTGGGATGCCGTCAGTGCGAGTCAGTATGCCCCCAGAACATTCTTGTGTCTGAGAAGCTTAAAGAGCTTGCAGAGGCTTAACTGGGATCATAGGGGAAAACATCCATGAAGCGCACCTTGAATCGGTTCAGAGCATACAGACGGTCAATCCGAGCCTTTGCGACTTCATCTTCAATGATCCCTTCACGGATATAGCGATCCAGCATGGCATAGGTAAAGCCAAGCTTTTCCTCATCGGTCTGTCCACACAGACCGTCAATGGGTACTTTTTCGATCAGCACCTCAGGGAGACCTAAGTATCTGCCGATCTCTTTCACTTCTCTGACGCAGATCATGGACAGGGGGCTGAAGTCTCCTACACTATCGCCGTAACGGGTGGAATAGCCTACCCAGTCTTCCGACAGGTTGCAGGTATTTGCTACACGACCGTTTCTACTCTGGCACACTGCATACAGAGTGGCCATGCGGATGCGAGGCGCGAGATTGATGACGGTATCACTGCTGGGTTCCCCGATTTCCCGGGAAATAGATGCAAGGAGTGCATCATAGCCCTCTTTAATGTTGACAGTCACATATTCAATGCCCAAATGCTCGCACAGCAAGAGAGACATATCAATATCCGCCTGTTCACCGTTGGGCATGAGGACGCCGATGACTCGATCCTTTCCCAGAGCCTCCACACAAAGGGCGGCTACAACGGAGCTGTCCTTTCCTCCGGAAATGCCTACAATGGCATTACAGCCCTTTCCGTTGGTTTGGAACCAGTCACGGATCCACTGTACGATACCTGCTGTTACTTTTTTAACCTGAAACGACATATAAATAGCCTCCTTATGAGTTGTTCTATTCTTACTATACCACAAGTTTTGGGATTTGGCTATTTCCATTTTGAAATATTTTGAATTATTTTGATAGGAAAAGAGGAATTTCTATGAATACAAATAAGATCCGCCGAATCGGCGTCCTCACCAGTGGCGGTGATGCCCCTGCCATGAATGCCGCTGTCCGCTCCGTTGTCCGTGCCGCTATTTTTCGTGGGATCGAAGTGATCGGTATCCGCAGAGGCTATAACGGTCTGATCAACGGGGATATTGTCCGTCTGGACGAGAAAAGCGTTGCCCATGTGATCAACCGTGGGGGTACCCTGCTCTATACTGCGCGTAGCAAAGAATTTATGACCCCGGAAGGTCAGCAAAAGGCAGTCAATACCTGCAAGCTTCTGGGCTTGGACGGCATTGTTGCCATCGGCGGTGACGGCACGTTCCGTGGAGCGCAGGCTCTGTCCCGTCACGGTATCAGTGTTGTGGGTATTCCTGCGACCATAGACAATGATATTGCCTGTACAAATTATTGCATCGGCTTTGACACTGCGGCCAATACAGCCATTGAGTGTATCGACAAGCTCCGTGATACCATGCAATCCCATGAGCGTTGCTCCGTGGTTGAGGTTATGGGTCGTAATGCCGGTCATTTGGCACTGTATGTAGGTCTGGCTGTAGGTGCGACTGCGGTTCTTGTTCCGGAAAATGATCTGGACTTCCAGAAAGAAGTGATCGAGAAGATCCGCAATGCCCGTCTCAACGGCTTTACCCATTACATGATCGTTGTGGCAGAGGGTGCAGCATCTGCTATGGAAGTGGCGCAGAGGATCAAGGATGAGATCGCCATTGATCCCCGTGTGACTGTGCTGGGACATATTCAGCGTGGGGGTGTTCCCACTGCCCGTGACCGTGTCACCGCCACCAGAATGGGCTACCGTGCGGTGGATATCCTTGCCAACGGTGGAACAAATCGTATCGTCGCCATCCAGGACGGCAGAATGAGTGACATTAATATTGAAGAGGGGCTTGCCTGCCATAAGGGAATTGACATGGAAGAATGGACTGTGCTGGAAGCTATGACCGGCATCTAAAGAGAGCGCTCCCCCACCCTGTTTTCCTACCGGTGGGGGAGATTTTTGTATAAAACAAACCCCATACCTTGGAAAAGAACCAAAGTACGGGGACTGTTTTGCTTTCGAGATTAGACTCTCTCCTTGACCTTTGCAGCCTTGCCCAGACGGTCGCGCAGATAGTACAGCTTTGCACGGCGAACCTTGCCGCGACGGATGGTCTCTACCTTAACGATATTGGGGGAGTGTACGGGGAAAACCTTCTCACAGCCGACGCCGTAGCTCAGACGACGAACGGTGATGGACTCCTCGATGCCGCCATGCTTGCGAGCAATGATGGTGCCCTCGAATACCTGGACTCTCTCACGAGTGCCTTCCTTGATTTTGACATGAACACGGACAGTGTCGCCAACATTCATAGTGGGCAGTTCTTCCTTCATGTACTGGCTGGTCAGAGCCTTCATAAGATCCATAATATTGTCCTCCTTTTTTATTAGGCGTTCATGTCGATGTTGACCCCATCGCAGAGGACCACCCTTTTTCAGACCGCTATATTATAACACAGCATGTCCGAAAAATCAAGAAGTATTTTCAATATTTTCTCTGATTTTTCAAGTATTTTTTGAAAAAACAGCGTGTGCTAAGGCATCACGCTGTTTTTGCGGAGTTATTTCTTCTTTCTCTGAGTGAGGAACTTATAGAGTTTTGCGACCATAGGGCGAATCACATAATCCACCTGACCCACAAAGGCCACAAACTTGGAGTCATAGCCCTGCTTATACTTGTGTAAACCGATCTTCGGATTGTCTTCTTCCGGATAGCCTTCTACACCGCGGAAGTCGTAAAGATCACAGCCCAGCTCGATCATATCGCTCTGCATGGTCCACTGGAGAAGCTCGTTGGGGCGATCCTTAAAGCTGTCGGGAGTACTGCAGCTGTACATAAGATTTGCCTTATTGCCGTAAAATACAACAATGGAGCCGGCAACCAGTTCACCGTTAAGGGAGGCAAAATACAATCTTGCATAGTCTCCCATCCCCTTCATCAGCAGTTCAAAATAGGCCTTGGATCTGGGGCTGAATTCATTCTTGGCGGCAGTCTTTTCCATAAGTGCGCAGAAAGTGGGCATCTCATCAATGGTACCGCGGCGGACGGTCACACCTCTGCGGACAGCCAGATTGACATTGTAGCGAGTGCTACGGTGATAGCTTGCCAACAGGGTTTCCGGGGTCTTGTCCTTCAGGCTCAGCTGATAAACCAATCTGGGCTGGAAGAGAGAATAATCGGAGGCCTGGTCGATTTGGAAGCCCAAAGCCTTGCAATGGTCATAATATTCTTTGTCATCTTCAGGGATCTCGGGATCCATGCGGAAGGTATAAGCACCCTTCTTCTTGCCCAAGTCCTTGGCGGCCTGCACCAGTTCTTCGAAGGTCTCTGTATCCTCACGGTCAACCACAGGTCCACGGGGTGCATACAAAAGACCGGAAATGCCAATGCTGAGAGGGCGATACAACAGACCCATGACACCTTTGATCTTGCCGGTGTTGTCCTTGGAGAGAATGCCGATCCATTCCCACTCGGTCTTTACCTTCCCCCAATAGGAAGTCTGCATAAAGTGACCGCAAGGATGCTTTGCAATAAACTCGTCAAGCTCACAAGCTTTATCCATTCCAACAATTTCTATCATAATAATCCTCTATTTCTATTATGGTGTATTTTTAACATCAGGTATTATAGCATATAATCGGAATAATTTCAATTTATTTTTGCAGGTATCTTGACAATTGTTTGGGAATCTCGTAAAATAAATTTATACAAACAAAGGAGGTACAAATATGGCAATTTCCGATAAGTATATTTGGTGTGACCGTAAGCGTTACATGGGTATGCCTTTGAGCTTCACCCGTTACGCTATGAGCGAGGATCGTCTGTTCCTCTCTATTGGTTTCTTCAGTGTGAAGGATGAAGAGGTGTTGCTGTATCGGGTTCGTGATATCAGTGTCAGCCGCACCCTGTGGCAAAGGATCTTTGGCGTAGGTACGATTACGATCTCCTCCTCCGACAAGACCACTCCTGTTGTCTCACTCAAGAACATTAAAGCGCCTCTGGATGTGAAGGAGCTTATTCACGAAAATGTGGAAGAGATCAAGATCAAACGTAAGGTTCGTTTCGGTGAGCTTATGGGTGACTGCAATCATGAAGATCCTGATTTTATTGAGGACTACGAAGAGTAACAAAAGATTTTACACGGAATCCGCTTGCTTTGCAGGCGGATTTTTGCTATAATTTTCATAGTATATCAATAGGAGGTATGTTTTTTGGAAACCCTATTTCAAAACTTAACTGTTTTTCTTGACAAAGACGGTTGGCTCATGATGGCAATGTGGCTCATCGGTGGCATCCTGATCACCTTGGCCATTGTCAAGGATATGGAGCCGTCCCTGCTTCTGCCCATCGGTTTTGGCGCAATTCTCATGAATTTGCCCAATGCTGAGTTGGGAATTCTGGAACTGCTGTATAACAGCGGTATTGCCAATGAATTGTTCCCCCTGATTCTGTTCATTGGTATTGGTGCAATGATCGATTTCGGTCCCCTGCTTACCAATCCCAAACTGATGATTTTTGGCGCGGCGGCGCAGTTTGGCATATTCTTTACCTTCTTTGCTGCAAGCTTCTTCTTCGATATCCGCGATGCTGCATCCATCGCTATCATCGGTGCAGCTGACGGCCCCACTTCCATCGTTGTTGCTACCAAGCTTGGCAGTAATTACATCGGTGCGATCACTGTGGCGGCATATTCCTATATGGCACTTGTTCCCATTGTTCAGCCCCTTATCGTCAAGCTCCTTACCACCAAGAAGGAACGCATGATCCGTATGCCTTATGAGGCAAAGGATGTTTCCAAGACCACTCGCATTCTCTTCCCTGTTGTCATTACTGTCATCACCGGCATTTTCGCTCCCAGTGCGGTTTCCCTCATCGGTTTCCTGATGTTCGGCAACCTGATCCGTGAGTGTGGCGTTCTGAATTCCCTGTCCGAGACTGCTCAGAAGCAGTTGGCAAACTTGATCACTCTGTTCCTCGGTATTTCCATTGCTGCCAATATGCGCTATGATGCCTTCTTGCAGAAGGAAACCCTGATCATCATGGGTCTGGGTCTGGTAGCTTTTATCTTCGATACCGCAGGCGGTGTTATGGTTGCAAAGTTCATCAATCTCTTCCTGCCCAAGGGCAAGAAGCTCAACCCCATGATCGGTGCAGCGGGTATCTCCGCATTCCCCATGTCCTCCCGTGTGATTCACAAGATGGGTCTGAAGGAAGATCCCAACAACTTCCTGCTCATGCATACGGTTGGCGTTAATGTTTCCGGTCAGGTTGCATCTGTTATTGCAGGCGGCCTCATCATGGGTCTGGTTTATACCTTTATGTAATCGGAGGTGCTGTATATGAATCCTACCATTATTCATCTGACTGAGGAAGCTGTGAAGACCATTCCCGATCGTCAGGCAACGGTTCAAGAGTCTCTCAAGCTCATGGCTGAGGGCTGGGGCGGTATCTTCATTGTTGTTATCATTATGATGCTGAGCATCCTTTTGCTGAACAAGGTTTTCAGCAAGAAAAAGTAATCAGAATATTCCATATATAAAAAATCCTGTTGTGGAAATTCCGCAACAGGATTTTTGTTAGTTTCATGAAAGAACGGATCGAAAAGATTATTCCTCGACCTCATCAAAGTCGAATTCCAGGAATTCGTTGCACTTAGGGCAATTGGTGGACTCGCCTAAGATGGTTTCCTCGTCAAGCTGAAGGACCTCGCCACAGGTGGGGCAAGTTACTTCGTAAGTGACATCCTCGTCGTATTCGAAGTCTTCGTCTTCATCGTCTACGAAGTCGTAGTCCTCATCTTCATCGTTGAGATCTTCGTCGAAATCGTCCTCATCCTCGTCCATGAGGAATTCCTCAATGGCGTCGAGATCTTCTTCGATTTCGTCCAGTTCGTCGGAGACGGCAAGTGCGTTCTCCTCCAGATCGGTGATGGTGGAAGTGATGTCCTGGAGCAGATCAACAATACCGCTGATCATTCTGCCCTCGGAGGTCTCGCTACTGATATTCAGACCGTCCATCAGACCCTTGAGGTATGCAGCTTTTTCAGAAAGTGTCATACGAAGTCTCCTTTCATATAAAATAGAATAGGTGTTGTAATTATTTTGCGCGGCCCAGATATTCGCCGGTACGGGTGTCGATCTGGATGCGGTCGCCTTCGTTAATGAAGAGAGGAACCTTAACTTCGGCACCGGTCTCAACGGTAGCGGGCTTCAGAGTGTTGGTGGCAGTATTGCCTGCCAGACCGGGCTCGGTCTTGGTGACTTCCAGGTCAACGAAGTTGGGAGCTTCTACGCCGAATACACTGCCCTTGTAGGACAGAACGGTGCAGACGTCATTCTCCTTGACAAACTTGAAGCTGTTGTCAAGAGTCTCTGCGTCAACGGGAGTCATCTCATAGGTTTCGGTGTCCATAAAGTAGTACAGGTTGCCGTCCTGGTAGGAGTATTCCATCTTTTTACGCTCAATGTAAGCGGTGGGATACTTGTCACTGGGGTTGAAAGTGGTTTCAGTCACGCCGCCGGTAATGACATTACGCATCTTAACGCGAACGAATGCAGCACCCTTGCCGGGCTTAACATGCTGGAACTCAACGATCTGCATTACCTTGCCATCCATGTCAAAGGTAACGCCATTTCTGAAATCGCTAACAGAAATCATATCTTTTTCCTCCTATTATTCCCCCTGTTCAGGGGTAAGTATACTTGTGCCTGTCTATTTTACTCTATAAATGGAAAAAAAGCAAGACCTAATAGAAAATATCTTATAAAATCAGTAAATCTTTTGGGCTTTGAGTAAGAATGGAGCAGGAATTTTCCTCTACAACCACTACATCTTCGATACGGACACCGAATTTACCGGGCAAATAGATGCCGGGCTCCGCAGAACATACAGCACCGACGGGGAGAGGCTCCTGATTGCGGGGATTGCAATTGGGCGCTTCGTGGATTTCCAGACCCAGAGAATGGCCGTAACCGTGACCGAAATATGCACCATAGCCTGCATCGGCAATTACCTGTCGTGCGGCACCGTCCACTTCTGCTCCGCTGACACCGGCACGGGTCATTGCGATACCTGCAAGCTGAGCCTTCAGGACTGTATCATAGACCTTCTGCATTTCCTCTGTAGCATAACCCAGTGCAACGGTACGGGTCATATCGGAGCAGTAGCCCTGATAGATCACGCCGAAGTCCATGGTGATAAAGTCGCCTTTTTGGATAGGACGGTCTCCGGGGACGCCGTGAGGCATGGAACTGTTAGGACCTGCCACAACAATGGGATCGAAGGAAAGACCTTCCGCACCGTTTTTATACAAACAGTAGATCAGCTCGGCGGCCAGCTCTTTTTCGGTCATACCTTCTTTAATTCGGGGACAGACCTCTGCAAAGGCGGCATCGGTGATCCGCTGAGCTTCTCTCATGCGATCGATTTCCCATGCTTCCTTGCTTCCACGGAAGGGGTTGATCAGGGACTGCGCAGGGGTGAAATCTGCCTTGAGTCGAAGCTTGAAGGAATCAAGCTCTGCAACGGTGAGATATTCTTCCTCAAAGCCGAGGGTGCCGATGCCGAATTCGGCAATGCTTTGGTTCAACAAATCAGACAGAGTTTTTTTTGCATTGAACTCCAGTACTTCAAACCCTTGAATGTTCTTTTGTGCGGATTCAATGTATCTGCTGTCGGTGAAATAGCGACAACCTGCCTTACTAACGATGGCATAGCCCTCTGCGATATCAAACTCTGCGGCGTACATTCTGCTGTAACGGGAAGTTAAAAACAGACCCTGCAGATCTTCGTTCAATACAGAACAGTATTTTTCGATATTTTTCATATTGTGATCCTCCGTTTCTTGGATAATGCGATAAATGGTTGCTCCAGCACATGGCGAAGCTTTAGCCATATGTTATGGTTGTTGATGGGTTTTACTAAAATAGAGATGATCCTTGCTCGGTTTGCACCCAATACATCTGTAAAGATCTGATCCCCTACCAAAGCTACGTTTTGAATATTCCGTTTTCCCATAGCTCTGCGGATCCCTGCTGTTCCCGGCTTGCGGGAATGGGTCACACAAGGAATGCCGTAATTACGGGAGAAAGTAGGAACTCTGGGACGTTTGCTGTTGGATACGATGCACAGATAGATCCCCGAGGACTGCATGTCCTTTGCCCATGTCAAAAGTTCCTCGGAAGGGGTATCTGTGGTATAGGGTAACATGGTGTTATCGAAATCCATGAGCAAGCAATCGATTCCGTGTTCCTGTAGAAAGTCTAATGATATATCGGTAATCTTGGGGAATATAAAATTTGGCAAGAACATAATTTGACCCGCTTTCTTTGGAAGCACTGAGTTTCTTGTGACAGTTTCATTATAACACAAAGCATGAAGCTTGTCTATCATTTTCAAAAGAAATAGCACATCCAAGTATTCTTTGACTTAGATGTGCTATGTATCATGCTCTGGGGTGGAAACGGTTGTAGACATTCTTCAGATTCTGTTTAACCACCTGAGTATAAACCTGAGTGGAAGAAATGTCGCTGTGTCCCAACATTTCCTGCAGGGAACGAAGGTCGGCACCATTTTCCAATAAGTGAGCGGCAAAGCTGTGGCGCAAGGTGTGAGGTGTGATCTCCTTGCTGATCTTTGCCTTTTCTTGATAGTATTTGATGATTTTCCAGAAGCCTTGGCGGGTCATGCGATCACCGCTCATGTTAACAAATAGTGCTTGATCTTCCGGATTGGAAATCATTCTGGGACGGAACTCGTTGATGTAGAAGGCCAGAGCTTTGACAGCTTCCGGATATAAAGGAATGATGCGATTCTTCCCGTGATTTTCACATCGAACAAAGGCCCCTACCAGACTGACATCGGACACGTTGAGCGCGATCATCTCACTGACACGCATGCCTGTGGCATAAAGTGTCTCCAACATAGCCTTATCACGAATGCCTTTTAAATCTTTGGGTTGAGGCTGCCTGAGCAGTTCTTCTACCTCTGCACCGGTGAGGATCTGAGGGAGCTTCTTCTCACTCTTCTGCTGAGGAATATCATATACGGGATTGTGAGGTACATAGCCTTCGGTCAGGCAGAAGGTATAGAAGCTACGCAGAGATGCCACACCACGTGTGATGGTGGAGGCGGATTTCCCACGGTGATATAGATGCTCGGTAAAACGGCAAATACAATCTCTGTTGCATTCCGCAAGAGGAAGGTCTTCTACCTCTCTCATATAATTGTCAAACTGTCGAATATCACGCATATAGGAGGACACGGTGTTTTCGGATGCGTGCTTAATATTCAGCAAATAGTATTCATAGGCATTCACAAGATCCATATACCGTTCCCCTCCTTTGACTAGATATAGTATTATGGTCAATATACGACCACAAGGTATTGTAAAAATGTCGGAGTATTCCAAACTTTTTACAGTCGCCAATACATAATATATCTTAAAAAGAAGAAAATTTCAATACTTTTTTGATAAATTTTCAATTTTTGTTAATTATGCACATATATTATGTTTACTGATTATGTAAACCACATGAACAAAACAGGGTTCGTACCCGTACAACCTTTGTGAGCTTCCGATATATAGTGGGAACGCGGAAATTCACAACTAAATATTGTGCATTTTGATTTTGCAAGATTTCTTGCAATTGTCCAAAACCGATTTAGGCATATTTACCTCTTTTCTTTTTGGGTAAAAATCCGGCGATTAACCCTGCAGAAAGAATGCTGCACCACTGCCCTGCCATGCCTGTATACGCTACTCCAAAGAATAACAAATTTCCCAACATGAGCATACAGCCGTAGCTTATGGCAGTTCCAAGGGACCACAATAATTTTTGATTGGGACAGCGTTTTACGGTGATCAGACAGCAGATAAAGGACACGATAAAGGCGATGGTCACCGCCACTGCCCTCCCCTGCTCCTCAGGGATCACGGCATTCAGGATCAGTTCTCCCCATATGAGCGCAAGAAGTATTGTTAAGATCGGCATCCATAACAAACTCCGTGTAATCGGGAAGGTACTTCCCTTCTTAGACTTTTTCATATTTCATATCCCCTCCTTACATCAATGTATGATTCCGTGGCTGAAGATATGACCGGGACTACACCGAATAAAAAAAGCCCCCTGTACAGGTTTGTACAGGGGGTGAAATAATCATTAACCCATTCTGGCTTTGATGTCAGCAAGGCGCTCCAGAGCGGCATAAAGGGTCTCATCCTTCTTTGCAAAATGCATACGGACAATGTTGGGAACGTCTTCCTTGAAGAAAGAAGATCCGGGAACCACTGCCACGCCTACTTTTCTTGCAAGCTCATCGCAGAAGGAAACATCGTCCTGACCCTTCTTCAGGTAGGGGCCGATATCCGCAAGAACAAAGTAAGCACCCTGAGGATCGGTATAGGGAATACCGATATCATCCAGTCCCTTGGTGAAGAGCTGCTTCATATGGGCATAGTGTGCACCAAACTCTGCATAGTAGCTGTCAGGCATTTCCAGACCTACAACAGCGGCCTCCATGAGAGGAGATGCGGCACCGACGGTGTTGAAATCATGGAACTGCTTGATGCGATCCATGATATGTTTGGGAGCAATGGCGTAGCCAAGACGCCAGCCTGTGATGGAATAAGTCTTGGACAGTGAGCTGCAGGATACGGTACGCTCCCACATGCCGGGCAGAGAGTTCATATAAATATGCTGATGGGGCTCATAAATGATGTGCTCGTAAACCTCATCCATAATTACGTAGGTGTCATAACGGATGGCAAGATCTGCGATCTGGGAAAGCTCTGCATGAGTGAAGACCTTGCCGCTGGGGTTGGAGGGATTGCAGATCAGGATGGCCTTGGCGCCCTGTTTGAAGGCATCTTCCAGAACGTTGGGATCGTAATCAAAGGTGGGAGGAACCAGGGGTACAAAGATAGGCTCGCAACCTACCAGAAGGGTCTGGGCACGATAGTTCTCAAAATAGGGAGAGAACATAATGATCTTGTCCCCGGGATTTGTCAGGGCGAAGAGGGTGTCCACCATAGCCTCGGTAGAACCGATGGTAACAACAACTTCGGTATCCGGATCAATGGTACGACCCATAAATCTACCACACTTGTTTGCAAGTGCACGGCGGAAATTGGGAGCGCCCATGGTAATGGGATACTGATGAGGGCCGATTGCGCTGATTTCTGCAAGACGGTCGGTCAGAGCCTTGGGGGGATCGAAATCAGGGAATCCCTGTGCCAGATTGATAGCACCGCAATCCAAGGCAATACGGGTCATTCTGCGAATGACAGAATCCGTAAAGTGCTGGCATTTTCTACTCATTTCTTTCATGTTGTTATTCCTCTTTCTTTAAGTTAAACCAAGTGTATCCGCGGTGGTAATTTCGATGGAATCCTGTCCGAGAACCTTGATAAGCTTTTCCTCGTCGGAAGCGCGGACGACCATATAGGCTTTATTTTCGGCACGGGCGATGAGGGAATACATATACTCAATATCGATCCCCTCTCTGCTTGTGATTTGCAGCAAACGGGCAAGTCCGCCGGGAGTGTCGGGAACCGCAACAACGCAGACATCATTGATACTGACGATACAATTCTGTTGGGACAGGATGTTCTTTGCGGTAGTGATGTCGTTAACCAACATTCGCAGAATGCCGAAATCGGCGGTATCTGCAATGGACAAAGCACGAATATCGATCCCACCCTCTGCCAAGGCAGAGACGATAGAGGCAATCTTGCCGGCTTTGTTCTGGATAAATACGGACAATTGCTTTACCATAGTTACCTCCTTAATCTAACAGCTTGCGCTTATCAATTACACGGACAGCTTTACCTTCGGAACGGGGCAGAGAGTTGGGTTCCATGAGGGTGACCTTTGCACTGACGCCCAGAAGGTTCTTCAGAGCCTCAGACAGCTCCTTGGATCTCTCGGAGAGTCCGCGGACGGTGTCGGTGAATACTTCGTTGCTGATTTCTACGCGAACTTCGATGCTATCAAAGTTATTGGCACGGTCAACAACGATCTGATAATTGGCGGTGTAGCCCTTTTCCAGAAGTACGGTTTCGATCTGGGAGGGGAAAACGTTTACACCACGGATGATGAGCATATCGTCGGTTCTGCCTCTGGGCTTGGTCATCTTGACCAGAGTACGGCCACAGGAGCAGGGCTTACGGGTAATGACACCGATATCGCGGGTACGGTAGCGGATGATGGGGAAAGCTTCCTTGGTGATGCAGGTAAATACCAGCTCACCTTGAGTATCCTCGGGAAGAACTTCTCCCGTTTCGGGATCGATGACTTCTACGATGAAATGGTCTTCATTCACGTGCATACCGCTTTGCTCGTGACATTCAAAGGCAACACCGGGGCCGATGATCTCGGTCAAGCCATAAATATCATATGCAGTCAGACCCAGCATTTCTTCGATCTGCTGGCGCATTTCGTTTGTCCAGGGTTCTGCTCCAAAGACACCGGCCTTCAGAGAGATATCATCCTTAGTCAAACCGTTGGCTTTCAGAACTTCTGCAATATGCAGAGCATAGGAGGGGGTGCAGCACAGTATGGTAGAACCGAAATCCTTAAGAATGGTGATCTGGCGCTGGGTATTGCCGGAGGAAACAGGAACTGCGGTTGCTCCGATTTTTCTGGCACCGCCATCGGCACCCAACCCACCGGTGAATAGACCGTAGCCATAAGAAACATGGACAATATCTTCCTTGGTGCAACCTGCGGCAGTCAATGCACGGGCAACACAGGTATCCCATACTTCCATGTCATTGCGAGTATAACCAACGACGATCTGTTTGCCGGTAGTACCGCTGGAAGCATGAAGTCTGATAATATCACTCATGGGAACTGCAAACAGTCCATAAGGATATGTATCACGAAGATCTTGCTTATAACTGAAAGGAAGCTTCTTCAGATCGTCAATTGACTGAATGTCCTCGGGTTTGACTCCCGCAGCTTCCATTTTCTCTCGATAAAAAGGCACATTATCATACACATGACGAACGGTATTTTGCAATCTTTCAGACTGCAGAGCAATGATCGTTTCTCGTGATGCAGTTTCAATATCTGGCGAGAAATAAGTATTCATTTTTTGTATAGGGACCCCTTTCGTTTGCCATTTTCCATGGCGAGATAAATAAAAATACAGATTCCTATCCATATTTCTTATACTTTATCACTCTTCGCAGATAAAGTCAATGTTTTTCCGAAAATTATTCGCAGAAATTCCCATTTGTCGGAGGTTATGGATATTTCGTAACTACAGAAGAATCATAGGTTTTTATAATGAAATGAAAAAACACTTGCCTACGCTCGACGGAAATGTTATAATATAAATCAATGTTGAATAAAGAAAGGACTATACTATGACGATTATTGATATTTTTTCCGGCTTTCTGGGTGCGGGCAAGACAACTCTGATCAAGAAGCTCATTAAAGAAGCCTATCAAGGTGAAAAGTTGGTTCTCATTGAAAATGAGTTTGGCGAGATCGGTACTGACGGCGGTTTCCTGCAGGACTCCGGCATTCAAGTCAATGAAATGAACTCGGGATGCATCTGCTGTTCTCTGGTTGGGGATTTCGGTAAAGCTTTAGATCAGGTGATCAAGGAGTACCATCCCGACCGTATTCTGATCGAGCCTTCCGGCGTGGGCAAGCTGTCCGATGTAGTAGGCGCTGTGAAGAATGTGGCAACGGAAGATGTGAAGTTGGGCGCTTTTGTTACGGTAGCAGATGCCGGTAAATGTAAGCTTTATCTGAAGAATTTCGGTGAATTCTATGTAAATCAGATCGAAACCGCTTCAACCATTCTTCTGAGCAGGACAGACTTGATCTCTGAAGAAAAGCTCCAAACCGCAGTGGCACTTTTGAGAGAGCATAATTCCGAAGCTCAGATCTTGACCACACCCTGGGATCAGCTGAGCGGACAGCAGATCCGTGAAGCTATGGAGGGTAAGGATCGACTTAACAAGGAACTTGAGGAACTTCTGCATCATCATTCCCATCACGAACATGATGAGCATTGTACCTGCCACCATTGCTCCGAGCATCATCATGAGCATGAGCATCATCATGAGCATGAGCATCATCATGAGCATGAGCATCACCATGAGCATGAGCATCACCATGAGCATGAGCACCATCATGAGCATGAGCACCATCATGAGCATGAGCACCATCATGAGCATGAGCATCACCACGAGCATGATGAGCATTGCACCTGCTCTCATTGTGCCGGAGAGCACGAGCATCATCACCATCACGCTGATGAGGTTTTCTCCAGTTGGGGTGTAGAAAGTGCTAAGAAGTTTACGGAAGAAGAAATTCGTCGGATCCTCACAGATTTAGATCAGGTGGAAAGCTACGGAATGATCCTCCGCGCCAAGGGAATTGTTCCGACTACAGACGGCAGATGGATCCATTTTGATCATGTTCCCGGGGAAATCGACATTCGCTACGGCAGTGCTGCTGTAACCGGCAGACTTTGTGTTATCGGTTCTAAGATGAAGGAAGAAGCTGTTGCTCAGCTCTTCGGTGTTTAAGGAGTGGAAGTATGCCTATTCCCGTATATGCTTTTACCGGCTTCTTAGACTCCGGTAAAACAAAATTTATTCAAGACACTCTTTGCGATACACGCTTCAATGCAGGTGAAAAAACCTTGCTCCTGATTTGTGAAGAGGGCGAGGAAGAGTACAATGTCAAAGCTTATCCCCATAAGAATGTCTATCCTGAGGTTATCGATCAGGAAGAGGTCAGCACTTCCCTGCTTCAGCAACTGATCCGAAAGCACAATGCTGAGCGTGTGGTAGTGGAACTGAACGGGATGCTCCTTGCGGAAAGCTTTTATGAAAAGATGCCCGAAGATTGGCAAGTTGCCCAGGAAGTGATGTTTGCCGATGGCAGAAGTATTCTGAGCTATAATGCAAATATGCGTTCTCTTGTTGTCAACAAGCTGCAGGGCTGTGAAATGGTTGTTTTCAACCGCTTAGCACCGGATGCAGATATCATGCCTCTGCACAAGCTTGCAAGAGCTGTGAACCGTCGTGTTGGGATCTTATATGAGTATACCGACGGAAGAACCCAATTTGACGATATTGAAGATCCCCTCCCCTTCGATATCAACGCACCCATTGTCGAGATCAAGGATGAGGATTATGCGATCTTCTACAGAGATCTGGTAGAAGCTCCTAAGAAGTATAAAGGAAAAACCGTTCGCTTCAAGGCGCAGATTGCCAAGCTGAGAAAAGAAAAAGAGGGCTTCTTTGCCCCCGGTCGCTTTGTTATGACCTGTTGTGTGGATGATATCGAATTTATGGGGATTCCCTGTAAGCATCCCAATGCATCGGAACTGAAATCCCGTGAATGGATCATGCTGACAGCTACGGTAGATGTCCGCTTCCACTCCATTTACCGCGGGATCGGTCCGGTACTTACGGCTGTGAATTTAGAGCCGTCCATTGCTCCCGAACAGGATGTAGCAACCTTCTGATACAGGATAAAAAGGTTCTATTAAAAAAGTCCTAAATTTAAAATAATGCAATCGGGTAGGAGGCTACCCATTAGTTGAGTAGCCGTCCTCCCACACCACCGTACGTACCGTTCGGTATACGGCGGTTCAATCGTAAATGCAAGGACTCGTACTGGTCAAGGATGCTCATGTATCCTGCCTGTGCGAGTCTTTCTATTGAGATTGCCCTTTGCACATGTCCGTTTCTCGACATGTGCCAATAGGCTTTTCGACAATTGCTT
>JAZMZW010000228.1:0-17173 GCA_045586205.1 Faecousia sp.
AAAGAAGACATGGATTTCAGACGATTCATGACACGAGGACAGCGAAATGTAGCTGTTGAATGGAATCTTCTCAGCATAGCCTACAATGTTCTCAAACTGCACCATAAAATCCAAACAGGTCGGTTGGGAATACACTTGATAGAGCCACGAGCGGCATAACCTCAAAAACAACAGAAAACACACCAAACCGAGGGTGGTAAACTCTACCACCTTGGTTTGGTGTGTCTTTTTTTAGGGGGATTTTCGTTTTTTATGCACAAAAACCTAACAATCTGTGCATAACTCGCTCGTGGCGAGCCACCGCAGGACAGCCTCCGAAAATTTTATTTTGAGACAGCCCCGTCTTAATTTGGCGTTTATTTACAGTCACGGGAGTTTTTTACTTGGGTGCTCAGTTCATGGAGCGGTACAGGAAGGTGACCATCTGACCACGGTCACAGATGCCATAGGCATCGAAGGTGGTTTCGGTCACACCGGTGGTAATACCCTTTTCCAGTGCCCAAAGAACTGCGTCATAATAGTAGTAGCTTTCCTTCACATCCTCGAAGGGCATATCGGCGCCGGACAGACGACAACCGTTTGCACGCCACATGAGGGTGACGATCTGAGCACGGGTGCAATCCGCATCCGGGGAGAAGGTGGTATCGGAGGTACCGTTGGTGATGCCCTTCTTGGTTGCCCAGAGGACTGCCTTGTAGTAGTAAGCCTCCTCATCCACATCGGAGAAGGGATTTGCGCAGGAAACCTCGGGAGAACCGAATGCTCTCCACAGGAAGGTCACAGCCTGTGCACGGGTGCATGCATCCTTGGGGGAGAAGGTAGTGGCAGAGGTACCGTTGGTGATACCCTTGATCACTGCCCATTCCACTGCATCTGCATAGTAGGAAGCAGAACGAACATCCTTGAAGCTCTTCATGAGCTTAATGGGAGCGCCGTCCTTTGCGGCTTCCACAGCTTCTGCCAGATCGGTGTAGTACTCACGGTAGACACCTTCGCCAACGACTGCAACATAGTCTGCGGTTGCATCGTTGTACACTGCCAGCATAATGGCATCAACCTGCTTCTGCAGCTTTTCCTTGCTGAAGTTGTGTTCGAAATCATCGTAACGGGTGTGGTAATAAGCCTCGAAGGAAGTACCCTCGGCATTGGCACGCCAGTCATATTCCACTGCGGGGATACCAACCTGGTGCAGAGCATAGTGGTCGGTAGTGCGGTCATATACGGTGCGGTAGTATTCCAGATCGTAGCCCAGAGCAACAGCGGCTTCACGGGACATACGGGTCACGTGAGTTTCCAGAGATGCATCGTTGACGGGAGCTTCGGGATTGGTGGAGGAGTTCATGAAGATATAGACGCAATCTTCCTGACTGGTTGCCACCATGTCCAGATTGTAGTTGCCGATGGCATCGGCGATCTGCTGTTCGGTCAGATTGTTTGCGAAGTAGTATGCACCCTGCAGGCCAACTTCTTCTGCACCGAAGGTAATGAAGGAAATGTTGTAGTTGGTCTCAATGTCCTTGAAGGCGCGAGCCATTGCCAGAACACCAACAACGCCGGAAGCGTTATCGTTTGCGCCGGGGCTGGGGAGGACGGAGTCAATGTGGCAGGTAACATAAATGGTCTTATTGGTTTCTTCCACAGCCTTCTTGGTGACGATGAGGTTCTGGGACTTGACGAAGTCACGGCCTCTCAGGGTAACGGAAGCACCTGCATTCTCGCTGAGATAATCAACCAGCTTCTCTGCATCCATTGCGTTGGTAATGAGGGTGGGAGTGCTGATCTCCATAGCGGCAGTCTGGAAGTTGGGGGTAGAAACACGGATCTGGTAACGCTCGGTCTCCTCGGTGGTGGGATCCATCATGACCACGATACCTGCGGCACCGGCGGCATCCAGAGCCTGAATGGCGGCATAGGTATCTGCATCAACGGGGGTCTGTACACCCTCAACTCTTGCCATACGGCAGTTGCCAAGGAAGAATACGATCTTACCGCTGAGATCCTCACCCAACTCTGCGACCTTTGCGGCATCCTCCAGATATACGGCAGAGCCCTTAGCCATGCCGAAACCGGTGTAGAAGTCGTTCTTGGAGGGAGTTCCGGCGGCAATGATCATGTCACCGATGTAAATATCGCCGGAGGTACGGGTGGTCAGGGTGAAGTCCTGACGCTCGATCTCGTAGCCAAGCTCGGCATACTGTTCTTCGATATAATCCAAACCGGCGATTTCGCTCTTGGTGCCGGTGAGGCGGACACCGATGGTTTCTACCAGATATTCGGCATTGACCATTGCGGCATCATAGTCCAGAAGAGCAAGAAGCTCTTCGGTAGTCAGCTTTTCTTCTTCAGCGGGTTCTTGTGCGAAGACTGCAGTGGACAGCAGCATGGCAATAACCAGCAACATGGACAGCATTCTTCTGATATTTTTTGCGGTTTTCATGGAAAGTTCTCCTTTCGGGTGGCTTCTTCCCACTGTATAAAATTGTGGAAAGTGGTTTGATGCTGTATATATTACCACCGTTTCCACTTACTGTCAAGCATTATTTTCTACTATTTATATAAATTTCATGTGATAAATTTTATATTCTCGGACTTTTCCAAACTTTTTCACGTACTATTCTCTGTTAAATTAGCGATTTAGTCAATAGAAGTATACATTTTCTTTATTTCATTAAATCTTTAAATTTTTTTAATTTTCCCCGAATTAGAGTATTTTCTTTTTGTCGAATTTCTGATATAATAGAAAGTACATAGGAGAAAGAAAGGGGAATGGTTATGTCTGCCTTGGCTTTGCGAATCCTTGCATGTATCTGTATGCTCTTAGATCACATTGGCTACTGTGTGAATAATATGACCTTGCGATATGTGGGACGATTGGCCTTTCCCATCTATATTTTTCTCATGGTCAACGGCTTCCACCACAGTAGAAGTCGTCTCCGTTATGCCCTGCGCTTTGGAATTTTCGCCCTGCTGTCCCAGATCCCATTTACCTTGATGGCATATGGAAGATACGATTTTGTCCATTGGAATGTGATGCTGACTCTCCTCATAAGTCTGGCTGTTCTTTGGCTGGGAGAGCTGTTACGGAAAGCTCCCGGAGGGAAGCTCCTGTGTCTCCTGCCTGCTGTCCTTGTCTATTGTGTCTGCCACTATGGCTATATTGATATGGATTACGGCGGGAAGGGAATTCTTCTGGCAGTGATTTTTTGGCTTCTAGACGGAAAACCCCTTTGGATCACCTTTGCCTGTCTTTTTGCGGTGATGCATGAGCATATACTCAATTGCATTCTCCATTTCCACCGAGGGGTAAGTCTACAGCTTCCCAATGATTGGGAAATGACCCAGCTTCTGTCCCTTTTTTCCCTTCCCTTCATTTTCTCCTATAACGGAGAAGTGGGAAAACTTCCGTCTTCTCCCTTTGGGAGGAAGCTCACACAGCTTGGTTTCTATGCATTTTATCCCCTCCATATGCTCCTGCTGTGGCTTCTCTTTGTTAGATAATTTTCTCAATAACAGAAGGCTTGCTCCCGATTTCAGGAGTAAGCCTTCTTATTTTCATATAATATTAGAGACGGCTTGCTGTCCGTTCCTGCTCTTCCTGAAGCTGGACAATAATAGAATTGGAAATAAACCAACCCTGTTCCGTCAGCTTCCAACAGCCCTCATCAAGGATGGCATAGTCCATAGCGGCACAACGTTCCAGAACAAGACGCAGAGGCTCAAAGGGCATACGGAATTTTCTCTCGTACTCCAGGGGGTCAAGACCCTTGTTGGTACGCAGGCGGAGCATCAGGTATTCACTGGCCTTGGCACGGATGGGAATGGTCTCACATTCGGAGATCACCTGTCCACGCTTGGAAATACCTTCGATATAGCCCTTGAGATCCGCCATCATGGTGAAGCGTTTCCCACCGAAGTAAGAGGAAGCGGAAGGTCCGAAGCCCAGATATTCCTCGTCGGTCCAATACTTCATATTGTGCTTGGATTGGAAGTCCTTTTTGGCAAAGTTGGAGATTTCGTAATGCTCATAGCCATGCTCCCGTAAATATTGGGAAGCGTGGATATACATTCTCAATTGCTGATCGTCGTTGGGAAGAAGCAATTTATCCCGTATAACACCGAAGGGAGTATTGTCCTCAATGGTCAAAGCATAGCAGGAAATATGCTCAGGGCGCAGAGCAACGGCGGCTTCCACAGTTTGAAGCCAACTGTTCAGATCCTGACCGGGCAGGGCATACATGAGATCCAGAGAGATATTGGCAAAGCCCACCTTTCTGGCAGTTTCCATGGCAATCTTTGCCTGCTGGAAGCTGTGAGGTCTGCCCAAGGTTCTAAGCATATTATCATCCGCAGACTGGACACCGATGGAAATACGGTTGAAGCCCGTTCTCAGGAGCTTTTTCAGCTCCCTTTCGCTCATACTGTCGGGGTTGGCCTCAAAGGTGATCTCCGCATCATTGCTCATACGGAAGCTACGGTGGATCTCATCCATGATTTTGTCCAAATTGTCCGCACCGAAGTAGCTGGGAGTGCCACCGCCAAAGTACAGGGTATCCACCACATACTCATTTGACAGCTTCCCGCTCTCCCGAATATGATCCGACAGAGCCTGAAGATAACTGTCTACCACAGAAGGCTCCATCGCACCGCCATTGGAATAGAAATCGCAGTAAGCACAACGACTTTTGCAGAAGGGAATATGGATATAAATGCCAAGCTTTTTTTCCTTGGCATTCTTACGGTTCAAGAAAAATGCCATATCAGTTTCCTCCAATTTGCTTTTCCATGAAAGTGCGGAATTCATCGGCACTTCCTACAATAAATCCCTTCTTGGAAATAAAATAATACTGATCCTTACCGTGACGGAGAAGGAACAGATTCTCTGTTTCCTTCAATTCCAAAATAGTGGAATAGCCGGCACAGGTGAACTGATCCTCGTCTTCTTCCAGAGACTGTGCCAGAGAATACTCGAAAAATTCTGTAGTCAGATGGAGCGCCCCTGTGCCGTATCTCCGACGGATGTCGATTTCCCAACGTTGCATAGCCTTCTTGGGAGAGGTTTTCTGAGAATAAATCACAAAGGCAAGGGTCAATCCCACCAGAAGGAACATGACACTGTTTTTCTGCCAGCTTTGATTGATGATGGAATCGATGAGCAAATACACGGCAAGGACTCCGGTGAAGCCGTAGAGGATCCAATTGGCAGTACGCATTCTTCTCGCCATAGCTGCCTTGGTGGCTTCTTCCTGAGATTGGATGTCAATGACCGTATTGCAAACAAACAGGGGCTGATCCGCCACCTGTGTTACTACTTCTTCATTCATATTATGATCTCCTAAAAAACACAGGGCAGCAGGATCACCGACTGCCCATGTATTTGTGATTCATTTGTAAGACAAAGGATCTTTTCCCTTTTTAAGTGGTCTGCTCTTCTGCTTCTTCCTCTGCACGGAGGGTGTTCTGGACGGCGATCAGGCGGTTATCCTGATTGACGCGCATGATGATAACACCCTGGGTATCACGGCCGCTGATGCTGATGCTGTCCACGGCGGTTCTGAGAACCACACCGCCGGACTCGATCATAAGCAGATCCTCGTTATCAGCAACCACGCAAGCACCAACCACAGCACCGGTCTTTTCCGTAATGCGGTAATTCTTCTTGCCCATACCGCCACGGCTCTGGACTTCGTCACCGCGCATGTAGCTTTCTACGGGAGTCCGCTTGCCGTAACCGCGCTCGGTGACGGACAGGAGGGTCTTGTTGGCCTCTGCCACTGCGGCGCCTACTACCACATCCCCTTCCTTCAGGCGGATGCCACGGACACCGGCTGCCATTCTGCCCATGCAACGGACATCATTCTCGTTGAAGCAGATAGCCATACCCTGACGGGTGGCAATAAGGATGTTGTCTTCACCGGAGGTCTTCATGACGGAGATAAGCTCGTCCCCTTCCTCAATGGTCAGAACGCGGATGCCTGCCTTACGGGCGGTGTAAATGTCGGAAAGCTGCATACGCTTGACCGTACCCTGACGGGTGACCATCATAATGTACTCATTTTCCGCAAATTCACGGGTCAGGAGCATGGCAGTGACCTTTTCTTCCGCTTCCAGAGGCAGGATGTTGACGATATTGGTGCCTCTTGCGGTTCTGCCGGCTTCGGGGATCAGGTAGCCCTTTTTACGGTGGACTCTGCCCATATTGGTGAAGAACAGCAGATGATCGTGAGTAGAAGCAAGGAACAGATTTTTAATATAATCCTCTTCCTTCAGACTTTGACCGGAAACACCTCTGCCACCGCGACGCTGGGAGCGGTAGGTATCTACAGGCAAACGCTTCATATAACCTGCATTGGACAGAGTATAACAGCAGTCTTCCTCCTGGATCAGATCCTCGTCATCGATCTCGTCTTCCACATCCATGATCTCTGTACGGCGCTTGTCACCGAACTTGTCACGGATCTGGGTCAGCTCTTCCTTGACGATTTCCTTCACCAGATTCATGTCGGAAAGAACACGGTTATAATATGCGATCTTTTCCTGCAATTCTTCGTATTCCGCAAGGAGTTTATCCTTTTCCAGACCTTGCAGTCTCTTCAGCTGCATATCCAGAATGGCCTGTGCCTGAATATCACTGAGGCCGAAGCGTTCCATCAATTTCTCCTTGGCATCGTCATAGGAGGAGCGGATGATGCGGATGACCTCATCAATATTGTCATGGGCAATGATCAAGCCCTGTAAGAGGTGGGCTCTTTCCTCTGCCTTCCGCAGGTCGTAACGGGTACGGCGGATAATGACCTCCTGCTGGTGAGCAAGATATTCGTCAATGATCTCACGGAGAGACAGAACCTTGGGCTGAGACTGGTTGCGAACCAGAGCCAGCATATTCACTGCAAAGTTGCTCTGCAGAGAGGTCTGGGCAAAGAGGCGGTTCAAGACGACCTGAGGGTTGGCCTCACGCTTCAGTTCAATGACGATACGCATGCCGTTACGGTCGGACTCATCACGGATGTCAGAAATGCCTTCCAGACGCTTCTCGTTAACCTGATCCGCCATAGACTTAATGAGCATACGCTTATTGACCTGATAGGGGATCTCGGTGACGATGATACGCTGGCGGTTCTGACCGAATTCCTCGATCTCCGTACGGGCACGCATGGTGACTCTGCCCTTGCCGGTGGCATAGGCACTGCGGATGCCGGCTCTGCCAAGGATCAGACCCTTGGTGGGAAAGTCCGGGCCGGTCACATGCTCCATAAGGTCTGCCAGACCTGCTTCCGGATTGTCCAGAACGCAGAGACAGGCGTTAATGACCTCAGTGAGGTTATGAGGGGGAATGTTGGTTGCCATACCGACGGCAATGCCGGAAGAACCGTTGACCAGCAGATTGGGGAAACGGCTGGGGAGCACACGGGGCTCCTTGCGACTTTCGTCAAAGTTGGGATCCCAGTCTACGGTTTCTTTTTCCAAATCTCTCAGCATTTCGTTGGAAATCTTGGACAGTCTGGCCTCCGTATAACGGTAAGCAGCTGCAGGGTCGCCGTCCACAGAACCGAAGTTGCCGTGACCGTCTACCAGCATATAGCGCATGGAGAAATCCTGTGCCAGACGCACCAGTGCGTCATAGACGGAAGCGTCTCCGTGGGGATGATATCTACCCAAAACGTCACCGACGCAGGTAGCAGATTTCTTAAAAGGCTTGTCCGCGGTCAGATTGTCCTCATACATAGCATAGAGAATGCGTCTGTGGACGGGCTTCAAGCCGTCACGGACATCGGGCAGGGCTCTGCCGATGATGACAGACATAGCATACTCCATGTAGCTTGTTTTCATTTCCTGTACAAGCTCGGAGCTGACAATGGCCTGATCGGGATAGCGGATATCCTCAGGCTTATAATCTTTCTTATGTGCCAAGGTTTTTCCTCCTTGTTTTGCCCCTTAGGGAGCAGAAAATATCAATAATCCAAATTGGTTACATAGCGAGCATTGGTTTCAATGAACTCCTTACGAGGCTCGACCTTTTCACCCATGAGGAGGGTAAAGATCTCGTCTGCCTTCATAGCGTCCTGTAATTCGATACGCTTGAGGGTTCTCTTTTCCGGATCCATGGTGGTTTCCCACAGCTCTGTGGGGTTCATTTCACCGAGACCTTTGAAGCGTGCGATGTCAACCTTTGCATTGGGGTTGTCTGCACGGAGCTCCGAGGAAAGGCGGTCACGCTCTTCATCGGAGAAGGCCATCTTGGTGGTCTTGCCTCTGGTGAGCTTGTACAGAGGGGGCATAGCGGAATAGACATAGCCCTTCTCGATCAGGGGACGCATATAGCGGAAGAAGAAGGTCAGCATCAGAGTACGGATGTGACTGCCGTCTACGTCAGCATCGGCCATAATGACGATCTTGTGGTAGCGGAGCTTCTCCACATTGAACTCCTCACCGATGCCTGCGCCCAAAGCAGTGATAACAGGCTGAAGCTTATCGTTGCCGATGACCTTATCTTCACGAACCTTTTCAACATTAAGCATCTTACCCCACAGGGGCAGGATGGCCTGGAAACGGGAGTCTCTGCCCTGAGTTGCGGAACCGCCTGCGGAATCACCCTCGACGATGTACAGTTCTGTCAGGGTGGGATCGGTCTCGTTGCAGTCACGGAGCTTGTCGGGCATAGCCGCACCGCCAAGAGCGGTCTTGCGACGGATCTGCTCCCTGGCCTTTCTGGCGGCCTCTCTGGCACGGTTGGCGGTCATGGCCTTTTCCAGAACCGTTCTTGCCACAGAGGGATGCTCCTCAAAATAGATGGCAAGCTGTTCGCTGACCACATTATCCACCAAGGTACGGATATAGGCATTGCCTAACTTTGCCTTGGTCTGGCCTTCAAACTGTGCATCGGTCAGCTTGACAGAGATAATGGCGGTAAGACCTTCTCTGCAGTCCTCACCGGAGACCTTGTCCGCATCGGTCTTGATGATGCCGGCCTTCATGCCGTAGGCATTCATGACACGGGTCAAGGCAGCCTTGAAGCCGGTCTCATGCATACCGCCTTCCGGAGTATGGATGTTGTTGGCGAAGGAAACCAACGTTTCGTTAAAGCTGTCGTTGTATTGCAGAGCGATTTCTGCCTGAGCATCCTTACGGGTGCCGGACATATAAATAACTTCCTCATGGAGGGCGTTCTTATGCCGATTGTACCAGCGGACAAATTCCCGAATACCACCCTCGTAGCACATGGTCTCCGAAGGCCCCTCCTCCGTGCGCAGATCCGCAATGGAGATCCGCAGACCGCCGTTCAGGAAGGCCTGCTCACGCATACGGGTGTGGAGGATGGAATAATCATACTCCGTGGTATCAAACATCTCGGGATCGGGCTTGAAGGTTACAGTAGTACCGTGCTTGTCCGTATTGCCGATGATCTTCATTTCCTGGGTAATGTGTCCACGGGCAAACTTCATCTGATAGATCTTGCCCTCTTTATGAACCTCGACTGTCAGCCACTCGGACAGAGCGTTTACAACGGAAGCACCGACGCCGTGAAGACCGCCGGAAACCTTGTAACCACCACCGCCGAACTTACCGCCTGCATGGAGAACGGTATAAACGACCTCCAAAGCAGGTCTGCCGGTCTGTGCCTGAATATCTACGGGGATACCACGACCGTCATCGGTAACAGTGATGCTGTTACCGGGGTTGATGCTGACGGTAATATGCTTACAATAGCCCGCCAGAGCTTCGTCTATGGCATTATCTACAATCTCATATACCAGATGGTGCAAGCCGCTGGAAGAGGTGGAGCCGATATACATACCGGGTCTTTTCCGGACAGCCTCCAAGCCCTCAAGAACCTGGATCTGCGACGCATCATATTCCTGTTCTACGAGGGTGTTTAATTCTTCGGACATAAGTTGTCCTCCTTTTTCTCCGTAATATCGGAATTTCTCAGAGTCTTTTTTCCAAAACAGCGGAAGAATACTGGGATAAATAGACTCTCTGTAAACCGAATTCCTCGGTGATCACATAACTCTTGGGAAGATCGCCGGAGACATCAATGACCTCTCCCTGTTTTTCCGCCTGAGTTAAAAAATTTCTGGTGTGCTTGGAGACAGTGCTGTTATCCAGATCAAAAATTCCAATGATACAGCGGTCTCGCACAGAAAAATCGGATCCAATGGAAATATACATAGGGATACCTCAAGGGATCATAATAGGATCTGCCCATCTTGGATGTGGATGACCTTGCCCAAGGCTGTCCAGCAATCGGTCTCACAACAGGTGATGAAAACCTGTCCGCTTTTCAGCTTGTTGAGAACAAAATCCTGCCGTCCCGCATCCAGCTCCGACAGCACATCGTCCAACAGAAGCAGGGGCTCTTCCTCCGTATCTCTGCGGAGAAGCTCCCGTTCCGCCAATTTAATGGAAATGGTAGCTGTTCTGGTCTGACCCTGAGAAGCGTAAGCTCCCATAGGCAGGCCGTTAAGATCCGCAATAAAATCATCCTTATGAGGGCCGGAAAGACAGCTTGCACTTTCCAACTCCGCATGGGCATGGGACTGCAGATGCTCTGTCAGCCACTGACGGATCAATTCCACCGGGGCAAAGGGGTCTTGCACCGTTGATACGGTCTGATATGCCAGACTGAGACATTCCTTATCCCCGGAAAATTCTTTATGGTATTGTCTTGCCGCTTCCTCCAGAGCCTTCAAATATCTGGCTCGGTAGGAAATCAGCAGGGCGCCGTATTGGATCAGCCGTTCATTGTACTCCGGCAGGATCTCCAGCATCCCGGGATGTTCATACCGATCCCGTAGCAAAGCGGATTTCTGATCCAAGATCCTTTGATATTCCCCCAAGGCCGCCGCATAATTGGGACGGAGCTGGGAGATCATGGTGTCCAGAAGCTTCCTTCTGGGAGCGGCGCCTTTCTTCAGAATCAGCAGATCCTCCGGACAGAACAGCACAGAGGTCAGCACCCCTGCGATCCCTGAGGCGGTCTTCTGCTTGACCCCGTTGAGCCAAAGCTGTCTGGGTCTCCTGCCGGAGAACAGCACGGCTCTGAGCTCCTGTTCCCGTTCCTGCGAGTGAAGCTGTGCCACAAGCTCTGCAAATTCCGAACCGAAGCGAATAAGCTCCTGCTCCTTCCTGGTACGGAAGCCATGGCCTGTGGATAAATAGGAGATGGCCTCCAGCAGATTGGTCTTCCCGTTGGCATTACTGCCGATGATCAGATTGACCCCGGGGACAAAATCTGCTGTGGCATCTGTATAATTACGAAATCCTCGGAGGCTGAGCTTATTGAGCTGCATTGCACACCCGATAGGTCAGACCTTCAAAGCTGACCACATCATCGGGACGGAGTTTCTTGCCACGCATGGTGCAGACTTCTCCGTTGACCCGAACCAAACCGTCCTGAATGAAATTCTTTGCCATACCGCCGGATTCCACGGCATTGGCAAGCTTCAGGAAGCTTTCTAATTTAATGTATTCTGTGGTAATGGCCACAGTCTGCTCCTTGGGAGCGGAACGGCGGAAGGATACCTTCATATTTTTCTCCTCCTTAGTGCAGTCTGACAGGGAGAACCATGTAAGAGAAGTCGGACTTCTCATCTGCGGGGGTGAAGACCAGAGGACTCAGGCCGTTACGCAGTTCAATGGTCACTTCCTCGGAGGGGATGGCCTTCAGAGCATCCAGAAGGTAACGGCAGTTGAAGCCGATCTCCAGTTCCTGTCCGTTACCTGCTACGGAGCAGGTATCATGGGCAGTACCGATGGTGTTGGTGGTACGGAAATCCGCCACCTGATCCCCAAAGGTGCAACGAACGGGGCTCTTGATTTTTTCGGAAACGATGAGACTCACACGCTCAATGGAAGCAGTCATAGCCGCAACATTGGCAGTGAGGATCACGGTATTCTCCTTGGGAACCACACGGCGCCAGTCAATAAACTCACCTTCCAGAATACGGCAGACCAGAGTGACATCGCCGATCTCGAAGAGAATATGCTTACTACCCAGAGTGAAACGAACAGGCTCATCCGTATCTGCAAGGATCTTTTCTACCTCACGCAGACCGGTGGCGGGAACAACGAATTTCATTTCTCTGCCGATGGGCTCTTCGCTTTTCCAGGTTCTTCTTGCCAAACGGGAATTGTCAACGGCAACAATGGTGATGCCCTCATCTTCAACCTCGATAAGGCAGCCGGTGTGGATGGGTCTGCTCTGATTTTCGGAAACGGAGAAAATTGTACCGCCGATCATTTCACGCAGGGCACACTGGGGGATAGAGATCCCACGGTTGGAGTCCACATCGGGGAGATCGGGATATTCCTCGGCATCCATTGCGGCAATTTTAAAGGAGGAAGCACCGCCACGGATGGAGACCTGCAGACGTTCGTCTACGGTAATGGTTACTTCATCATCGGGGAGTTTTCTTACGATATCAAAGAACAAACGGGCAGGCATAACACATACACCGGGCTCGGAAACTCTGGCACTGAGCTGTACGGTAATACCGGTCTCCATATTAAAACCGGTAAGCTGTACGCCTACACCTACACGCAGGAGGATACCCTCCAGGCAGGAAATACTGCTCTTAGTGGATACGGTACGACCGGCAATGGAAATGGCGGAAACCAAAAGTGCTTTTTCACAGGTGAACTTCATACGGAAACCCCTTTCTGTCCTTCCTTCTTTAGAAGAGAAAGGAAGAATAATATATCAGTAGTATTAGTAGTGGCGAAAAAATTGTGCATAACCTCAAAATCCCTTGGGATATCAAGGAAAATTCATGCACAAGCCTATGTGCATATAGCAAAAGCCTTTGCACACAGCCTGTGCATAGAATTTATGCACAAAAGTTATGCACAGACAGTAATGCACAATGCACAGGGGGTTGTGCATTACTTTTGACCTCTTACAGATGGGAATTGATGTTGGATTCGATATCCCGGATGTTGTCCTGAATTCCGCTGGAGGGAACTTGGAGCTTTTCCTCGATGGTTTTGATGGCATGGAGGACGGTGGTATGGTTTTTGCCGAATTCCTTGCCGATATCTGTAGTGGACAGGGACAGAAGCTTGCGGATCAGATACATGGAAAGCTGTCTGGCCTCGGTGATGCCCTTGGATTTCTGAGAACCCCGGATCACACGCTCCTCAATGGAATAGAACTGGCACACCTCGGAAATAATCAGGGAGGGAGTGGGAACTCCTGCATCCTTACTGCGGGACATATCCTTGATTACCTTGGAAATGTTGTTGATATCCAGAGGGAAGCCGTCCAGATCGTGATAGGCCTTGATTTTCTTAATGGTGCCTTCGATCTGTCGCACATTGCTGGTAATATTCTGGGCAATATAGTCGCACACACTGTCCGAAAGCTCCATGCCAAGGGACAAGGCCTTGTTCTTGGTGATGGCATAACGGGTCTCGTATCCGGGAGGCTGAACATCCACGATCAGACCCCATTCAAAACGGGTACGCAGACGGTCTTCCAGCTTGTGCATCTCTCCGGGAACACGGTCGGAGGTCAGGACGATCTGTCTTCCGCTTTCATACAGGGAGTTGAAGGTGTGGAAGAATTCTTCCTGAGTACTTTCCTTACCGGCAATAAACTGGATATCGTCAATGAGGAACAGATCCGCACTGCGGTATTTGTCACGGAATTCGAAATTCTTACCGTTACGGACGGCCTCGATAAAGTCATTGGTAAATTCGTTTGCACGGATATAAACGATGTTGTAATCCGGATGCTTCTGGCGGATGCGGTTTGCAATGGCATATAGCAGATGGGTCTTGCCCAGACCGGAGGGACCGTAGAGGAACAGGGGATTGTATGCCCGTGTCCGCTCCTCTGCCACAGCTTCTGCGGCGGAGTAGGCGTGCTGGTTGGAAGAGCCAACCACAAAGCTGTCAAAGGTATATTGGGAGTTGAATTCCGTGGGACTGCTGTGCTTCTTTTCTCCTGTGTATTTGGAGAATTCACTTTCATCCAGAACTACAAGCTCAATGGTACTGCGGAACAGCTCCTTCATGGCCTCCTGAATATAACTGCCGTAGCGGTTAAGGATCATTTCTTTACGGAATTCTGTGGGAGAGTAGAGAACCAGTTTCTCGTCGGTGATCTCTACAACCTCTGTATCATCAAAGAAGGTCACGGCAACACTGGGGTAATTCTGTTCCAAATAGGAAAGCACCCGTGACCATACATAGGCATTAGAATACATAATACGCTCCTTCCTAACTTAAAATTACGCATAAAACGACACATACTTATTCTATATTATTATATCATAAAAATGGTGAAAATGCAAGGGTTCTCTCCTAAGAAATATTACCTTGTTTTTGGGCATTTAGACCCTCTGTAAGAGGGTAACAGAACTTTGGGAAGGATTTTTGACAAAATCAGCTTCGTTGGACATAATAGACAAAAAACAGAGAAATAATTTTCTTTCAAAAACAGAGAAATTCATAAATTCTTTATACAAAAATATAAAGAAGTGTGTTATAATAAAAATGATCCGATCACAGGAATACAGATCATGAAAAGGAATTGAGGTTGAATCACTTGAATTTATTGTTTTTTCTGACACCCAAGGCAACATGTACATATCTTTTTGATGACTATACCATGCGTCAGGCTCTTGAGCGGATGGAGTTATCCGGCTATTCCGCACTTCCGATTATTACCAGAAGCGGTCAGTACCGCGGTACTCTTACAGAGGGTGACCTTCTCTGGGCGGTGAAGAATCTTTGCCGTGACGGACTTCGGACTGCGGAAGAACACAACATTATGGAGATCGCCCACAGACGGGACAATGAGCCCGTTTCTGTTACCGCTGATATGCGTAGCCTGCTTATGAAGGCTACCGATCAGAATTTCGTCCCCGTGGTAGATGACAAGGGGGATTTTATCGGTATCGTTACACGACGGGCCATTATGCGTTACTGGCTCGACAACCTGTGTAAGGAAGAGGAAACATGAAGCTATCCTGTATTGCACAGAGGGAAGCAAAGCTCCTGCCCATTTTGAGGCAGGAGCTTGCTATGTCCTCTACCTTAGTTAAGCGCTTAAAATTCCGTGGGGCTTACTTCGTCAACGGACAGTGTGTCCGCACCAATTATATAGTTAAGCCGGGAGATCTGGTAGAGGTGATCCTGGATGAGGAAGATCCCATCTACCCCGCACAGGAGGGAGAGCTTTCCATCCTGTTTGAAGATGAGTCCTTCATTGCCATAGACAAGCCTCCCGGTATGCTGATGCACCCTTCTCCTGCTAAAAATACGGATACCTTGGCAAACTATCTTTTGGCATACTATCGAGCAAGCGGACAGCCCAGCGCTGTCCATCCCGTCAGCCGACTGGATCGGGATACCTTCGGTGTGGTACTTCTTGCCAAGAACGGTCATGTCCATAATAAAATGCATCAGCAACTGATGAAGGGCGGACTGAAGAAGGTCTACAACGCTGTGGTTATGGGTTGTCCCAAGGAAAAGGAGGGCATTATTGATGCACCCATCGCCCGCAGAAATGCCGAAAGCCTCCTGCGCTGTATCCGGGAGGATGGAAAGGAAGCCAGAACCCGTTATAGGGTACTGGAGCAAAGAGCCGACTGTGCTCTCTTGGAGTTGGAGCCCCTGACCGGACGCACCCACCAGCTGAGAGTCCATTGTGCGTATATGGGCTTCCCTATTGTGGGGGATCCTCAGTACGGATCCGATCCCTACGGACTGCCGCATCAACAGCTTTGTGCTGTTTCTTTGGGCTTTGTTCATCCCCTTTCGGGAAAATTCGTGGAAATTTTCTCAAAACAAAAGGTAAGTCTTGATTTTTTAGGGGAAGATACAGTATAATAGATTGGTAATTTTTATATAAAAAATTTGGAGGTATTTTACTATGTTCCAGCGTTTGATCGAGCAACTGAAGCAGACCCCCCGCAAGATCGTTTTTACCGAAGGCCACGACGCCCGTATTCTTGAGGCCGCCGCTCGCCTGAATGAAGAAAAGTTCCTGACCCCCATCCTTATCGGTGATGTGGCAGTGGTCAAGGAAAATGCCGCAAAGGGCGGTTTCAACATCGAGGGCATTGAGATCATTGATCCCCTCACCTACGAAGGCATGGAAGAAATGGTGGAAACCATGGTTGCTCTCCGTAAGGGCAAGATGAGTGCAGAGGACTGCCGTGCAGCTCTGTCCAAGGGTAACTACTTCGGCACCATGCTGGTGAAGATGGGCAAGGCCGACGCTCTCCTGGGCGGTGCTACCTACTCCACCGCCGATACTGTCCGTCCCGCTCTCCAGCTGGTCAAGACCAAGCCCGGCTCCAGCCTGGTTTCTTCCTGCTTCATCATGGTTCGCGGGGAAGAAATGCTTTGCATGGGCGACTGCGCCATTAACATCGCTTACACCGACAAGCTGGACAAGGAAGGCAATGTTGTCCAGTCTGCAGCAGATCAGCTGGCAGAGGTCGCTGTTGACGTAGCCCGTTGCGCACAGCTCTTCGGCATGGATCCCAAGGTTGCTATGCTGAGCTTCTCCACCAAGGGCTCCGGCAAGGGCGCTACCGTCGGTCTCAGCCAGGCCGCTACCGCAAAGGCCAAGGAGCTTGCTCCCGATCTGGCTATCGACGGCGAAATGCAGTTTGACGCCGCAGTGTCTCCCACTGTGGGTCAGCTGAAGTTCCCCGGCTCCCCCGTTGCAGGTTATGCCAACACCTTCATTTTCCCCTGCATCGAGGCAGGCAACATCGGTTACAAGATCGCTCAGCGTCTGGGCGGCTACGAAGCCTACGGCCCCATCCTTCTGGGTCTGAATGCTCCCATCAACGACCTGTCCCGTGGCTGTAACGCCGACGAGGTCTACAAGATGGCCATCATCACCGCCGCACAGGCCTAAGAGTATCAGTTATATCGTTCTTACATAATCCAAACCTCTCACAACCTCCCCGGCTGTGAGAGGTTTTTCTCTGCAAGTAGACAATTGACAGTGGATAGCGGAAAGTTACCAATTCCGGTTTATCGTGCTTTCAGCACGATAATGAATTGCCCTGCCGTGCATGAATTGGCTATGCCATGATTTGCCTTACGGCATGATTTGTGCCTTACGGCACATTGTTTTTTGGCAATTCAAATCATGGAGCGTAGCGAGAAATCATGATGCCCCGCATCAATTCATGACACAAAGTGTCAAATCATC
>JAZMZW010000229.1:0-57801 GCA_045586205.1 Faecousia sp.
TAATGGGGGGACGAACCAAACTGGTGCCTGCAAGAGACTTGATCAACGGAGAATTCTGGAAATCATAAAGAATCTTCTTGATTCTCTCGACTCTCTGGAACTTACTCAGTTTTTCAGGATCAACATCCAGCAGATTGGCATCCATCGGAGCGCGCAGCGAGACGATGGTCATCTCAAATGTGCATTTCACATTTTCCTTGCCGATCTTGAAATTATCCTTAAAGAGAATGGATGTGACATTGTTACCGGCGGCGCTTTCGTTGATCGCCTGCAGTCTCTTACTGATAAAATACTGCAGATTGATCAACAGCGTGTAGATGAACCGGTTCTCATAGGTCTCAAAGCTTTCTTCCTTAAAGATGTTCAGGATACGGTTCGGGGTAACGGAATCCTCTTCGACCTTGGCGATCATATTGGTATGCTGTGCCAGATGTCTTATTGATTCAGGAGAGATCTTTCTTGCCAACTCGATATTGACGATCTCTTCCTCCTGAACAATAAACCGGCGAGGATTTCTGATGATCGTATCCAAGGGGATGATGGCCTCCTCGATGGCTTCAACCCAAGTCAGATCGATCTGTTTATCAATAAAGCGATGCATATAAGACACTTCGGAATTACCGCTTTGAGCTTTATTCATAAACTCAGTGTAAAATTCCTCACTCTGAACAAGAGAGATAAAGTCCTGAGTATATATGTCATAAAGCAATTCAAAATCTAAGGTCATTTTATCTCTCTCCTATAATTACATTAGAATAGTTTCTGGAGTCTGGACAGATATGCTTTAGACTCGCCCATATTCTCCTTGCCAAAGAGCTCGCTGAGGTAGGAAACCAAACCTTCAATCTCGTCACGGATGAATGCAAGGTTCAAGCTCTCGAACTTTCTCAGGATCTTGTTAGCCAGAACATAGTCGATACCATCGATCTCGGTACCGCCGCAAGCAACATATACAGGAACGAAATCACGGAGCTGCTTGACAATACGGTTACCGAAAGCCAGACGGAAGTGCTCGATAACATAATCGTCGAGAACTTCGATTTTCTTCAGATTCTCATCGGATACCTTGTACTTTGTCTTAGCCTCGTCAAACATTCTTTCCAGATGCTTGTAGCTCAAGTTCAAGTTCTCGGTATAAGGAGCCTCGAAGTAAACACCCTTGGTGTCGATGTTGATGGGAAGAGCACGGTCATAAACCTTATCGGAAATAGCGAAAGTGGAGTCGTCGTTGTTAGCGGTACCGACATACCACATGTTTTCCGGCAGACGGAATCGACCGTTTTCAATGTGCTTGGGGTCGTTGGGCCAACCGCTGGGAACAAGGTCGATGACCCACTCGGAGCGGCTGGGCATTTCCAAAATAGAAAGCATTTCTGCGAAATAATACTCGATACGGGCAATGTTCATTTCGTCAAGGATGGTCAGGAACACATCCTCGGTATAGGTTGCTTCGTACATTCTCTTGAGGGTCTCAGTCTCATTGAAGCGCTTGGTAAATTCGTTGAAGTAACCGTAAAGCTCGGTTCTGTCACGCCAGGAAGGCTGGACGGAAGCGATGTTGGTATCGTTCTGAATAAACTTACCGAAAGCGTAAGGCAGAGAGGTTTTACCTGTACCGGAAATACCCTGCAGAATGATCAGTCTGGTGGAAGCAAAAGCCGCCACAAACAGACGGATGATCTTGATCTCATAGAACAGACCCATTCTGGAACAAGCGAAGTTTCTGAACATGTCACAGATTTCAGACAGAGAGATGTCGTAATTATAAACCTTGGGGATATAATCCTGCATCTTCTCGTCAATAAGCGTACACTTGTAGAAACGACTCTCGCCCTCTGCAAGAGGAGTCTTGTTTTCTTCAGGATCTTCTTCGGGCTCAATGACATCGCTCTCATCGGGCTTGAGACCCAAATGAGAAACCTTCATGGCAAGGATCTTATCCTTTTCATTAGAAAGCTTCACGACTTCACGGTTGAGCTTGCCAACCTCGTTCAGAAGTTCTTCCTGACTGACGAGGGTAGTTCTGATACGGATATACTTTCTGATGGCCAGATAGACAACAAAGCCCAGACCAACCAGCGCTGCAATCACCAACAGAACAGTAATGATAGCCAGCACCCATGCCAAGCCGCCAAAGTTTCCGCAATACTGTTTAAAAACCTGAACATACTTAACAACATTAAACATTCCGAAAAATCCGGAGACCAGCCCACTGATCGCAGACCAGAGTGAGCCGAAAAAAGTCGCTAAAAAGTCAACGAAAAATTTAAGAAAAACATCCATTTGAACTATTCCTTCCGTTCAAAGTGTGCAGTATAAAAGACATATTGAAGTGTTTCATACAGCATAAAATATGTATTTTACACTGCACACTTACTCATTTTTGTCTTCTGTTTCTTCTTTCTTCTGTTTTGCCAGATACTCTGCGATGATTGCTTCCTTGAGTTCATCACTGGTGGCTTCGTTTGCAGCATTGATCAGGTCAACCTTGTGATTATACAGAATAACTGCAATCAAATTATAGATCTGATAAATGGTAAACAGCAATACAGGAAGCAGGATCACAAGGAAGAAGCCCATCTTCGTACTCAGGTAGTCAATGATAGCACCCAGAGCGGGAACCTTCTTGCCGGTAAACAGACCGATGACATCGCCGGGGGCAAGGAGAAGTTCATCGGGTTCAGGATTGGTTTCCTTATTATCACCTTGAGTCTGATAGAAAAGCACACCGTTATCTTCGATCACATCCACGATTCTATGGGTGTTGATGGCACGGTTGCCCTGGATCATGGTGAAATAGGTAATGACATCACCGACCTGAAGAGTCTCTGTATCACACTTCTCAACAAAGATGTAATCACCTTTGGACAAAGTGGGTTTCATAGAGTCGGTTTGCACGGAAAACGGGGTGTAGCCAAATAAATCGGGAACACCGTTATTTGCCTTGGCTGTAATAGAAGAAATAGAAATGATAATGGACAATAAGACCAGTACAACAATGAAAATGTCAATAACAGCAGAACCGATCTTCTTGAGCACTTTATTCATGTATTTCCCCTCCTTTTAGTATCCCCAAGGAGCAGGGGGGCCTGCTCCTTGGATATGGAATAATAAAAATTAGCCTTCGCCTTCAACAGTCTCGGGAACAGCAAACTGCAGAGTAACGCTGAAGTCACCGTTGGAGATGTTGTTGATGCAGTCGACGTCCTGGCCTTCCAGCCAAATGTAAACACGCATCTTGCTGTAGGTCTTGGACAGCTCCATCAGAGACTCTTGGCCGTCGAAAGTCTCAACAAGAGCAACCTTGTCGGAAGGCAGATCGCTTTCAAGTTCAGCATCGAACTCGCCGTTGAAGCCAACATAGTCCAGCTTGCCGGAGCCGCCTTCGGAACCTGCTGCGCGGATCTCAGAGTTGGGTTCCCAAATCTTGGCAGCAGCGGTAGCTTCCTTCTGGTTGCGAGCCTCAGCATCGGTATCGAAGCTGCCCATGGGGACGAAGCCAACACGAACTGCGGACTTGGTGCCCATATCAGCTGCACCGGTCAGCTGAGAAGCAGAGCCATCAGCAGCCAAAGAAATGGTGGAAACAACAGACTGGCCTTCACCAACATTCAGGGACAGGGGCTGGTTGCCGCTGTACTTGAAGAACAGGTCGAATGCGATGTAGTTGCCTTCGGAGCCGTTCTTGTCGGTCAGAGCAGCAGACTTCAGGGTGCCGTCTTCGTTGTACTCACCGAGGTACATGGCCATTCTGCCTTCGTTAACGGTACCTGCAGTGGAAACGGGAGCGATTTCGCCGGAGGGGAGCTGGATGCAAACGCCACTGTAAATGGTAGATGCATTGGTGATAGCTGCTCTCAGGTCATCGGTGGTCAGGGTGGACTTCCAAGACTTGCCGTCCAGAGAGAGCTGGATGCCGTTAGCAGTCTGAACGTTGACATTCAGGTTGTTAACGTTTGCGGTGGTGCCGGTGGTAAACCATGCATAGGTTACGCCGGACAGTGCAATGACAGCGGCCAGAGCCATTGCCAGTGCGGGAACTAAAGCTTTCTTTCTTAAGTTCTTTTTCATGGGGAATCTCCTTTTCGTAAAATTTGCTTTGGGTTAAACTTGTGCCTTAGGAATGTTTTGCCGGGGTATATCTTAAATGCATTGATATAGGGGTGGAACCGTGTGCGAGTCAATAAATCGCGGTTACTTGAGATGTGACTGACATATATGCCCCCATCAGTCCTCATCCAGAACCGTGAAATTCATTGACATTTTCACAACTCCGCCTTTGATATCATCAATACATTCAGGATCGTTTCCTTCGAGCCAAATAACTACAGTATACTTGTCCACAGCACCGGGTTCAAAAGATTCGGTAATCTGAGACATGACCTGTGTATTGGAAAGGAAGGCCACAGTATCGGGTTCCGGCTCGGTAGAACCCTTCTGCGCTTTGGCATAGACCGTTTCCTCTCCGTTTTTTACGATCATAACACGGACAGCATGGTCAGCATCCAAGGTCACTCCATGGATGTCGATCTGTCCACAATAATCAAGAGCCTCAACACCGACATTCTTCAGATAGAAGGTATAGGCAATGTAGTTTTCACCATTGTGACAACCGTCTACCTCAGTCAAATCGTCAGGCATCCAGGAACGGGTGATGTTATCCATTTGCGGGATCACATCAGCCTCCAGCATTGTGGAGCAAATCTCAAAATCTGCCGTATCACTCAAAGTGATCAGTTTGTCTCCCCCTTCAGGGATCCAGACCGTAAAATTACCCGCCTTGTCTACAAAAACAGACAGTGCATAGAACACAGCCAGTATCAGGGTTGCAATCAAAAAGACGATACCGAATACCTTCAGCATCGTATTGCGTCTGTTGACAGAACGGGCTGTGGCTCTGATGGCAAACGGTTTCATCCGTTCGTCCATACCGTTTGTAATCGGTTCTTTATTCAAATCCATATCCTCCTTTTTCCTCGGTATCAGATACGGAACTCAGTGGGTTCTCCGAACAGGCGTCCTTGCATATAGAAGCAGGTCAGTCCCAGCAAAAGCTCCTTCTGCTGTTCGTTATCCACGCCCTTTGCAATGACAGTGATCTTCAGATCCTGTGCCATTTTGATAATATTCTTGACGATCTCATAGGTCTTACGATTTTCACAAATCTTGTCAATAAAGCTTCTGTCGATCTTGATAATGTCCACATCCATATCCTGCAGTTTGAACAGAGATGCATTATCCACACCGTAATTATCGATGGCAATCTTGATACCCAGATCCCGATAGCCCTGCAGACACCGGGAAAGCTTAGCATCATTGAGTTCGATGTCAGATGCATTAAGCTCAAAAATCAGTCTTCCGGGATTGACGGAGAAGTCTTTGATCAATTTCTTGACAAAAATCAGGAAGCTGGGCTTGGACAGACATTCCGTGGACACACTCACGGCGAAGTTTCTGGATGTCCCCTCATCGGCAAGCTTGCTGTTTGCCATGTCTTGGAACAGGAGTTCAAAGCCATACTTGGTAATGTCCATGATCCTACCGTTACGCTCGGCAATAGGACCGTAGAAGGCAGGCATTACGACTCCCTTGTCAGGATCGTTCAGGCAGATATACCCTGCATTTTCTACAGGGAGACTTCCGGTGGCGTCGCAAACAGGCTGGTACAGCATTCGGATGCTACGGAATTCTTCATTCTCCTGAGGAAGGGCATTTCTCTCCTCCTCATAAAGCTTCTCCACAGCATCGGTGGCAAGAAGGACAACATCGGGATCGAAACGCTTCCCCAGCTTTAATCTCAGCTTCTTGATCAGTTCATCCTTAGATGTTCCGTCAATAATTTCTCTGGCTATGTAATCGGAAACGCACAAGATCCTGCCGATGGGAGAGATCACAGTACCCTTAAGACATCTGGGGAAGCCCATGCCGTCAAACTGCTCGTTCCACTCAATGGCATAATACAGGATCTCCTTGCAGATGCGATCCTCGGGAGTGAGCTTTGCATCCTTGAAGGTTTCTTCCAGCAAGGCCATGGTCTTTCTGTTGGCGGCCATTTCAAGTTCATTGGAAGTACGGTCGACTCGAATATCGCAAGAAGGTGTTTCATACTTGCCGATATCATAATAGATCAGATATCTTTCCAATCTATGCTCATAGCCCTCATTGAACTGGGGGTCGTCCCCAAAGGTACGATTTTCGATGGCTGCCTTGTAAATTTCGTTTGCAATTTGGACTGCTTTCAGGTTAACGATAGCCAGTTGCACGGGAAGCAGTCTAAAATATTTTTTCAGGTTGTCCGAAATTGCCACAATACTCCACCTCGATTTTTCTTTCCCTCTGGGTCTAACTCTAGTAAATATTAGAGAAATTGCACTATTTTCTCTTAACTCCACAGAGAATATTTTGCACAACATATACAACTTTCCGTACGGACAAGTATGCTCGTGTATTATAGCACAAAATCGTCCATTTGTCAAAAGAAAATGCAATTTGTTGAAAGGTTTTACAACAAGGTATTTTTCTATAGCGACAGAAAGCCTCTTGACTTCCCTATTAAAATCTGTTATAATGACTAACAAGTTATAGTCATACTAACAGAAGATGGGCTTCTATCCCATTGATTATAAAGGAGGTACTATGACACGAGAGCAAGAACGCACCACCAATCGCAATGCCGTCATCGGAGCCGCTACAAGACTGTTCCTGAAAAATGGCATTGACAAGACCACCGTTGCACAAATTGCTGACGAGGCACAGCTGTCTGCCATGTCCGTATACCGCTATTTTGGCACAAAGCAAAGCATTGCCGTTGCTGTGACCAATCACCTGTTGCAGGAGTATCTGGAAGAGCATCGTCGCCGTTATACCGAAGCCCAGAAGGATAAGGAAACCGGCCACGACAGCTTTGCAAGAATTCTCCGTGCCTATGTAGATACCTATGAGGCTCATCCGGAGTACATTGACTTCCTGCAAGATATTGGCTTTTATTCCATGCGTGAGGGGCTGTCCTATGATCTGGACTATATGCAGTTTGGATCTGTACATATGGATAACATTGACCGCCCTGCAAGAGAGGCTCTGGAAAGCGGGATCATAGACGGCTCTATCCGCAAGGATATTGATACCCAGCTGGTCGGACTGACCATTGCAAATCTTTTGACCGGAGGTGTCCACTTCCGTGGGCTGATCGACGAACAACAACAAATGCACATCATTCGCCATACGGCAGAAATGATCATCTATTACACCAAGGAGGCTTAAATGAGCAAGTATATTATTTTTACCGATTCCTGTGCAGATCTGCACCACGAAACCTATCAAGAACTGGAAATCGCAATGCTTCCCCTCTCCTACCTCACGGAGGAGAAAACTTACGAAAATCTTTCCGACGAAAGCAATATCAAATTCGCCGAGGTATATGACAAGCTCCGCAACGGCGCCAATATCAAAACAAGTGCCGTCAATGTGGATCAGTTCACCACTGCCTTCCGCCCCTATTTGGAGCAGGGTACAGACATTCTGTATTTGGGTTTCTCCTCCGGTCTCAGCGGTACTTACAGTGCAGGCCATATTGCTGCACAAGAGCTGGCAGAGGAATTCCCGGACAGAAAGATCCTGACGGTCGACACTCTCTGTGCCGCCTTGGGCCAGGGCTTGCTGGTCTATCTGGTAGCCAAGAAGCGTATGGAAGGTGCTACCATCGAAGAAGCCGCCGCCTATGCCGAGGAACTGAAGCCCCGTCTTGCACACTGGTTCACCGTGGATGATCTCTTCTTCCTGAAACGCGGTGGCCGTCTCAGCGGTGCAACTGCCCTCATCGGTTCTGCCTTGGGGATCAAGCCTGTCCTACATGTGGATGATGAAGGCCATCTCATAAAGGTTTCCACTGTTCGCGGCAGAAAGAACTCCCTCCAGGAACTAGCTAATATTATGAAAGAAAGTGCCATTAAGCCCGAGGAACAGACGGCCTTCATCGGTCACGGGGACTGTGAAGAAGATGCAAAACTCCTTGCACAGATGCTCAAGGACACCTGCGGTGTGAAAGATGTAGTCATCGGCTATGTCGGTCCTGTCATCGGCGCCCATGCCGGTCCCGGTGTCATTGCCCTGTTCTACTTAGCTACAAACCGATAAAATCAAAATGACTCCCTTGTTTGAACGAGGGAGTCATTTCTTATGCACCAGTTCAAAAGACCGCCCTGCACAAATCTGTGCAGGACGGTTATAAATTATTTAACCTGTTCCACAGTCTTGGCGGTGTCTATGCCGTCACCTTTCAGCTTCAGGCGTTCTACGGCTTCTTCACGCATTTTATACTTGAGGATCTTGCCGGCGGCATTCATGGGGAAAGCATCTACGAATTCGATATATCTGGGGCACTTATGGCGAGCCATACTTGCCCTGATATAGTCGGACATTTCTTCCGTGGTCATGCTTCCCGCTTCCTTGAGAATGATGCAAGCCATGATCTCTTCGCCGTACTTCTTATCGGGGACACCGATGACCTGTACGTCTCTAACCTTGGGATGGGTGTAGATGAATTCTTCAATTTCCTTGGGGTAGATATTCTCACCGCCACGGATGATCATATCCTTCAGTCTGCCCGTAATACGGTAGTTGCCCTGATCATCACGGCAGGCCAAGTCACCGGAATGGAGCCAGCCTTCCGCATCCACCGTCGCACGGGTGGCATCGGGCATCTTGTAATAACCCTTCATGGTGTTATAACCACGGGAGCAAAACTCACCGTTGACACCGTTGGGAACTTCCTCACCGGTCTCGGGGTCGATGATCTTGCACTGGACATAGGGGAAGGCATAGCCAACCGTATCACAGCGGACATCAATGGGATCGTCCCAGGAGGACATGGTGCTACCGGGTGCAGACTCCGTCTGTCCATAAACACTGACAATACCCCGCATATTCATCTCATCAGGCTGTGCAGCTCTACGCATGAGCTCGGGAGGACAGCCTGCACCTGCCATAATACCTGTACGCATATGGGAGAAGTCGGTCTTGCGGTAATCGGGATGGTTGAACATGGCAATGAACATGGTGGGAACACCGTGGAATGCCGTGATCTTCTCCTGATGGATGCAGGACAAAGAGGACTTTGCAGAGAAATAAGGCAGGGGGCAAAGAGTTGTGCCGTGCGCCATGGCAGCAGTCATAGCCAGAACCATGCCGAAGCAATGGAACATGGGAACCTGGATCATGAGTCTGTCAGCGGTGGACAGATCCATGCGGTCACCGATGCACTTACCGTCGTTGACAACATTATAATGTGTGAGCATAACACCCTTGGGGAAGCCGGTAGTGCCGGAGGTGTACTGCATGTTGCATACATCGTTGGGTTGAACCATAGCAGCCTGTCGGAGCAATTCTTCCTGAGACACAAGGTCTCCCCTCTCCATAGCTTCTTCGAAGGTCAGACAGCCGCTCTGACGGAAGCCCACGGTAATGACATTCCGCAGGAAGGGCAGGCGCTTGCAGTGCAGGGGCTTGCCGGGCTGAGTATTCTGAAGTTCGGGGCAGAGAGTGTTTACGATCTGTCGGTAGTTGGAGTCCAAGCAAGACTCTATCATGACCAGAGTGTGGGTATCGGACTGACGGAAGAGATATTCCGCCTCGTGGATCTTATAAGCGGTGTTGACGGTAACCAAAACGGCGCCGATCTTGCTTGCCGCCCAGAAGGTAATGTACCATGCAGGAACATTGGTTGCCCACACAGCTACCTTGCTGCCACGCTTGACGCCCATGGACATAAGGGCGCGGGCAAATTGATCCACATCCTCACGGAATTCCTCGTAGGTACGGGTGTAATCCAGAGTGGTGTATTTGAAGGCATACTGGTCAGGGAATTCCTCGACTACACGGTCAAGCATTCTGGAGAAGGTCAGATCGATCAGCTCATCCTTCTTCCATGGGAACTGACCTGTATGATCGTGGTTATCATAGAGCTTCTTTTTCTGTCCGCGGGTAGAAACGAAACGGCTCATATAATTGACAAAATGGGGGAAAATGACTTCCCGATCCTGCAGATCCTCCATCCATTCGGGCTTCCATTCCAGAGAAATGAAGCCATCATAGTTAATGGAAGACAGAGCGTTCATCATCTCATTGACAGGGAGCGTACCCTCACCGATAAGGTTGTAGGTCTCGGCATTGTCGGAGTCACGGAGATGGACATGCTGGACATAGGCACCCAGATTCTTAATGGTGGTATCGGCGCTCTCCCTGTGGTCACGGTAGGGATGATGCATATCCCACAGAGCCGCCAGATAGTCGCTGGCATTCTCGTCCAAGAGGGCACGGAGTCTTGCAGTATCGGCATAGATACCGCTGGTCTTAATGAGGATGGAAATACCGTTCTCCTCTGCAAAGGGCAGAAGTTCGGTCAGAGACAGCTTTACCTGCTCTTCTTCCCCACGGATGGCGCAGACAACTACATAGGGAATCTGTGCCAGAGCTGCCAGAGAAATCAGCTCACGGACTGTGTCCACCTCTCCCAGAGAGATATCACAGGAGCTATCCAGACAAGGGATAGTCAGCTTCAAATCTCTCAGACGGCGGAGGGTGGCAGTCAGTTCATATTTGTGGAAGGCACCGCCCTTATCTGTCAGGACAGTCTTTTGGATATTGTACAATTCAATGCCCTTGAAGCGCATGTCAAGAGCGGCTTCAGTCAGATCCTGCCAGGACAGATCCTGCCAGCCTCTGGTAGAGAAGGAAAGTTTCATGCTTCATCCTCCTCATACAGGATTTTATTCACCGCACTGAGATAAGCACGGATGCTTGCACCCACAATATCCGTGGAAATGCCGTAGCCGGAGTAAAGCTTGCCCTCGGAACGGAGCTTCACAAGGGTCTGACCCATAGCACCCCGTCCTTCGGTGACGGACTGGATCTGGAAATCGTCCAGTTCAAAATGTCTGCCAATGATCTGCTCAATAGCCTGGAAAGCCGCATCAATAGGGCCGTCACCCAGGCAGACACCCTCAATGGTGGTACCCTTGTGGTTGAGCTTCAGATGAGCAGTGGCAGAAATGGTATTGCCGGAGGTAATAACATACTGCTCGGGAACGTAGGTAGGAGGTACCTGCATAGCGGCGGCGGCTACAATGGCATCAAGCTCCTTGGCAGTGATCTGTTCCTTCTTGTCCAAAATTCGGCAGAAGGCTTCATAAACAGCAGCATGGTCTTCCTCGGACAGAGTATAACCCAAGCCTTCCACAGCGGCACGGATAGCGGTAGGATCGTCATAACGGGACAGCAAGAGGCCTTCATTCTCCCCTTCCGCACCGGAAGAGAGACCTGCACCGGCCTTTTTTCCATGGAAAATACGCTCGATCATGGAGATCACACGCTTCAGCTCCGTGGTACGGACATGGCACTGTGCATCCAGATCATCGGCCTTTGCACCGATGACCTTGGCGATCTTAGCAAGGGAGCTGGTGCCGTTACCGTAGGCGGCGGACTTGATCTCGGAAATACCGCAGGGAATGGATGCAATACTGCAAGCATCTGCCATAGCCAGTCCATCGGAACAGCTGACGGCTACCTCATAATTCTTCAGTTCGGGGAGCTTCTCATACAGTCCCTGTACAAAGGAGCGGAACTCTTCGGGAAGCATGGCACCGGCTGTATCACAGAGGGTCAGGATCTTGGCACCGCTTTCCATAGCGATGGTCAGGACTTCTTCCAGAAAACCATCGGAACGGGTAGCATCATAAGCCACAAATTCTACCTCGGGACAAAGCTCTGCACAAGCACGGATCGTCTTGGCGAGAGCGGTCTTCATGGCATCGGGCTTCATGCCGTAAACATATTCCATCACCGCAGGGCTAACTGCGGCAACAACCTGTAATCTGGGCTTGTGTGCACCCTTCAAAGCGTTCCATGTCTGCTGTACACTCTCCTCGTTCAACTCGACGGGAACTGCAAGGGCGCTATTCTTTACAGCAGTGACAATGGACTTGATCAGAAGGCTGTCAATCTTCACATTCTTAATGCCTTCCAGCTCGATGATGCTGACACCGAGTCGATCCAGTAGCTTGGACACCTCGATCTTCTCTTTGAAGGTCAGGCTAAGTTCTTTGCTCACCTGCTTCAGTGTAACATCACAGATTCTAAGTTCTTTCACAATATCACTCCTAAAAAGAAATCTATATGGGCGTTAACCCTTATAATTCAATTTATTATACGAAACCTCCCATATTTTGTCAAGCATTATTCACCCATTTAGATTAATAAATATACAAATATTCATATTGACAATTTTGGGCGAAAATGGTATTATTTTATGGATATGTATAATTGGAGGAATATTATGCACGAAACACAGATGATGGGTCTGGATTACAAGATCCGTGAGATGGCAGGACGAATCCGTGAGCTCCGTGAGATCACCGGTCTGTCCGTACAAGAAATGGCAAAACGTACCGGTATTACCGAAGAAGAGTACCTGAAGTGCGAAGCAGGTCAGACCGACCTGAACATCGTCTTCCTGTACCGTTGTGCATTGAGCTTCGGTGTGGATATGACAGATATCGTGGAAGGTCACAGCCCCAACCTCCGCTCCTACAAGGTCACCCGTTCCGGGGAGCGTGAGATGATCGATCAGGGTGGTCACCTGACCCACTACAATCTGGCTTCCGGCTTTAAAAATCAAAGTGCGCTCCCCCTCTATGTTGTAGCTCACTACAGCGCAGAGGCTGAGCATCAGGATATCGAACTGACCTGCCACGAAGGTCAGGAATGTGATCTGGTCATTCAGGGCACACTGAAGATCCAGATCGGCGAACATACAGAGATCCTCCATGCAGGCGACAGTATCTTCTTCGACTCCGCTACCCCCCACGGTATGATCGCACTGGGTGGTGAGGACTGTAGCTTCTATGCCATTGTTATCGGCTCTTCTCCCGATCATAAGGTAGAAGCCCCTACCGAGCAGACCTTGGTAGACAGTTCCAATGTGGACAAGAACCGCCGTATCTGTCAGGAATTCATCAATGCCACAGAAAATGCCGATGGAGGCATCGAAGCTATTTCCTTCAACAACGAAGACAAGTTTAACTTTGCCTTTGATATCGTGGATGCTTTGGGCGATCAGAAGCCCGAAAAGCTGGCTATGCTCCACATTGCCGACGACGGCACCGAGCGCCGTTTCACCTTCCGTGATATGAAGCGCGAGTCCGCCAGAACCGCCAACTACTTCAAGTCTCTTGGCATCCGCAGTGGTGACAGAGTCATACTGGTACTAAAGCGTCACTACCAGTATTGGTTCTCCGTACTGGCTCTGCATAAGATCGGTGCCATCGTGATCCCCGCTACCAACCAGCTCCAGGCTCACGACTTTGCTTACCGCTTCCATGCTGCCAACGTCCGGGCTATTGTTTGCACCGCAGACGGTGAGACTGCTGCCGCTGTTGACGAAGCTTGCGAAAAGTGTCCTGATTTGCGAATCAAAATCCTTGTGGGTGGTAGTCGTGACGGCTGGCATAATTTTGACGAAGAATACAGCATGTTCCGCAGTTCCTTCCCCCGTACGGAAGACGCTCCCTGTGGCAGTGATCCCATGCTCATGTTCTTCACCTCCGGCACCTCCGGCTATCCCAAACTGGCAGCTCACAGCTATACCTACCCTCTGGGTCATTTCATTACCGCAAAGTACTGGCACCGTGTAGATCCCGACGGTCTGCATCTGACCATTTCCGATACCGGCTGGGCAAAAGCCATGTGGGGCAAGCTCTACGGTCAGTGGCTGTGCGAAGCTGCGATCTTTGTCTATGACTTTGACCGCTTCGATGCAGAAAAGATCCTTCCCCTCTTTGCCAAATATCATATTACTACCTTCTGCGCACCTCCCACCATGTACCGTATGCTCATTAAGAACGATCTGAGCCGTTTCGATCTGTCTTCTATTTCCCACGCATCTATTGCAGGCGAAGCACTGAACCCCGAGGTTTTCCGTCAGTTCTACAAGGCCACCGGCCTGCAGATCATGGAAGGCTACGGTCAGTCCGAAGGCACTCTGCTCATCGGCAATCTGGTTGGCAACAAGCACAAGGTTGGCTCTATGGGTAAGCCTGTTCCCCTGTACGATATCTGCCTCCTGTCTCCCGAGGGCAATCCCGTTGCTCCCGGTCAGAGCGGTGAGATCTGCATCAATATCTCCAAGGGTCTTCCCTGCGGTCTGAGCTATGCTTATGAAGGAAGCCCCGAAGAGACCGCCGAGACCTGGCGTGACGGCTACTACCACACCGGCGACTTGGCTTGGAAGGACGAAGACGGCTTCTACTGGTATGTGGGTCGTGTGGACGATGTCATTAAATCCTCCGGCTACCGTATCGGACCCTTTGAAATCGAAAATGTCATTATGGAACTGCCCTATGTTCTGGAATGCGGTGTTTGTGCCGCTCCCGACGAGGTTCGCGGTCAGGTGGTCAAAGCCGTCATCGTACTTGTCAAGGGTACGGAAGGCACCGAGGAACTGAAGAAGGAGATCCAGAACTATGTCAAGTCCCGTACCGCTCCTTACAAGTATCCCCGTATTGTGGAATTCCGTGATTCTCTGCCCAAGACCACCAGCGGTAAGATCATCCGCAAGAAGCTCTGATCCTTTTTCATACACTTATCCCCTGCCACAGGAGGGTTCTTTCCTCCTGTGGCAGTTTTTTGCCAAAAAAGCCTTGATTTCTCCGCAGGGTATCATTGACAAGGCTCTGTTGCGATGTTATACTAAACATAATATGGGATTCGTCCCAAATATTACAAAGGAGATCAAACTTATGAAGCGTACCACCAAATTTCTGGCACTGCTCCTGTCCACAGTCTTGCTCCTGAGCCTGCTTCCCGGCACGGCCTCTGCTCTTGTGATCAAGGACGGTGGCTACACCAAACTGAGCTCTATTGCCAACGACTATGTGGCAACACAGGGCATGTGTACCGACGGCACATACATCTACACCTTCAAGATGCCCAGTGGCAACAACAACCTGGCACGGTTCTACCGTACCACTATCAGCTCCGGTTCTACCAGTCTTATGAAGTACACCGATGATACTTCCCTGACCAACTTCGTGGAATTGGGACATGGCAATGATATGTGTGCCATTAAGTACAACGGCAAGACCTACCTGTACCTGACCACCATGTATCACAAGACCCACTCCACCTTCGCTACCCACAGCATCTGGAAGTTTGAAGTCAGTGGCGGAAACCTGAAGAAGGTTGCATACTACGATGTGGTTTCCGGCTCTACCGACCGCAACTTCACGGCCATTACCGTGTACCAGCAGACAGATTCCACCGTTACGCTTCTGGCAGCAAACGGCTCCACCGTTTACAAGATGAATATCGGTCTGACCCAGGCAAGTGGCAGCGTTTCCTGCTCCAAGGTCTGTAACATCAACTATGACACCACCATCAGCATCAGCGGCGCTCCCTCCTTCTCCTTCCGTAACAGCAGCGGTTCTTCCCTGTATGAGGTTCAGGGCATGACCTACGACAACGGCATCCTGTACTATGTGCTTACCGCAGGCTCTAACAACACTCCCCGTAGCAAGAACTACATCTTCGCCTACGATCTCAGCGATCTCAGCAACACAAGTAAGCGTGAGGCCATTGCCTCCAAGAGCATCTACATGACCTCCAGCACCTACAACTACTTCCTGGAAGTCGAAAGCATCGACATTTACAACGGAACCATGTACTTCTCTGCCAATGCAGGCAAATCCGGATATTATGAGAACTACGACTTCGCAGGAAAGCTGAATACCGCCTTTGAAGTCACTCCCGAATATACCGTCACCTTCTGCAATGAAGACGGCACTACCCTCCAGTCCGTGAAAGTCAAGAAGGGCAATACCGCCACCTATTCCGGCTCCACCCCCAAGAAGGCCTACGACGCAGATAACCACTATACCTTCTCCAAGTGGCTCAGCTCCGTCGGTGGCAGTGCCGCTACCCTGACCAACATCACCCAGGATATGAAGGTCTATGCCGGCTACACTGCAACGGCACACAGCTACACGGGCAAGGTTACTACAGAGCCCGACTGTACTGCAGAGGGCACAAAGGTCTTCACCTGCTCCTGCGGACAGTCCTATTCCGAAGCCGTTTCAGCTCTGGGACATACTCCCGTAGTGGTCAACAGCAAGGATGCAACCTGCACCCAGCCCGGTTATACCGGTGACACCGTCTGCTCCGTATGTAATGCAAGCATTGCCTCCGGTGCAGAGATCTCCCTGCTCCCCCACAATGAGGTCGTAGACAAGGGCTATGCACCCACCTGCACCTCTACCGGTCTTTCCGACGGTTCTCACTGTGCCGACTGTGGCACAGTCCTTACCGCACAGGAGGTTCTTCCCTACGCTCCCCACACAGAACAGATCGTTCCCGGTACTCCCGCCGGCTGTCTGAATTCCGGTAAGTCCGACGGGAAGATCTGCTCCGTCTGTAATGCCGTCCTCCAGGCACAGCAGGTTCTGCCCCGTCTGGGTCACAGCTACAGTTACACCAATGTGGGCGATACCCACACCGCTGTCTGTGCCCGTTGCAGTAAGACCCTCAGCCAGAATCACAGCTATGACGGCGGAGTCTGTGTTTGCGGTGCAAAGGAAGCTCCCGATCCTGTAGTCGACATCCAGATCATGCATACCCTGAATCTAGCCAGCGATATTTCCATCAACTATGCGATTTCCGCTTCCGCCTTGAAGGATTACAGCAATTTCTACCTCCGTTGCGAGATTCCCCAGTATGAGGAAAATGTTCCCGTAGGCACAGAAGTGCTTGACATTCAGCCCGAGCTTCGGGGTAACTATTATTACTTCACCCTCAACGGCATTGATGCGGTTTCCATGACCACCGTGATCGATGCAACTCTGTACATGGAAAAGGATGGAGCTCAGTATCACTCCAACACCGATCTTTACAGTGTTGCAAGCTATGCCTACTCCCAGCTTGACAAGGACAGTGCTACAGCAGAGCTGAAGACTCTGTGTGCAGACCTCCTCCGTTACGGCACAGAGGCACAGATCTTTAAGGATTACTGTACCGATGATCTGGCAGACAAGGCCATGACCGCAGTCCATAAATCCTATCTGTCCGATATGGACAGCATCGCCTTCGGTACGGAAAACCGTGTTCTGGAGGATCTTTCCAACCCTGTGGTCACCTGGGCAGGTAAGAGCCTGAGTCTGGACAGCAAGGTTGCCGTGAAGTTCATCATTGATGCATCCGCGTTCTCCGGCAATGCACAGGCTCTCAGTCTGAAGATCAGCTATGTGGATTGCGAAGGCACTCCCCTTGTGGTTACCTTGACCGATCCCGAGGTTTACAATGCCGAAAAGAACCAGTACAGCTTTGTCTTTGACGGCCTCCTTGCTGCAGAGCTTCGCAGTGTTCTGTCTGCCGCCGTTTACAACGGAAGCACCCGTGTTTCCGCAACTCTGGAATACAGCGGTGCTGCTTACGGCAACAACAAGACCGGTCAGCTCCTGAAGGTATGCAAGGCTCTGTATGCATACTCTGACAGTGCACTGGATTACTTCCGTTAAATCTCAAATATTACAAATCCGTCGGACAGCCAAAACCGGTTGTCCGACGGATCTTTTTTGTTTCAGGTGAAATAGGCTTTTGCGCTGTCGCTGTAGGCGAAGAGGGCTTTGCACAGGGTCAGCAGGTCACCGGTTTTGTTGTTGCCGTAGGTATCTGCGCTATACTGCAGAGTGACGGAAACAGGCTGATCACCGGCATAGATTTGAGCAGAAACCACCGTACGCAGTTCCGCCGCCAGAAGACCGTCAAAGTCAAAGGCATACTGTCCCTTTTCGGGATTGTACTCCACAAGGTCGGTAGAAACTGCAGTCATCTCTTCCCCGTACACATCCAAATAGCGGACACGGAGACTCAGATCCTCCATAGCTCCGGTATAGCCGTCTAAGGTGAAAATGTATCTGAGGCTGACCTTGCTACCCAGATTTAGGGTCTTACCTACCCAGACAGCCTTGGGGCTGTCCAGATCGGCAAGGCTTTGATTGGTCTTGCCGAAGGTGACGGCCTCTGCATCGCTGAGATAGGTCAGGTGTTCCAAGGTCATGGAGGCATCAGCCAAGGTATCCGTACGATAGGACTTAAAGCTCTGTGCCGCAGAGCCGTAACGCAGAAGGTCTGCACAGAGGGTCTTCAGTTCCTGAGGGGCGCTTGCCTTGTCAAGCTGAGAATAAGCATAGGTGGCAATGCTGTAGTTGTCCACAGGAGAATAGTATTCCTGTCCGTACTTCACGCCACGAAGGACGGAACGCAGAGGATCATTCATCTGTACGGCGGTAAGTCCTTGGAGGGTGAAGTAATAGTAGTTCCCCTGCTCTACGGGGTACAATCTCTCCACGGTTTCCCCAAGCTTGGTATTCCCTTCGTAGTTCTCCACGGTACAGTCCACATAAACCGTCTGCAGGTCGAAGCCCTCCAAAAGGCTCTTGGGTACGGCGAAATTCACGGAAATATCACTTGCCAGATTCAGGGTGTGGTTCAGCTTCAAGGCTGCGTCCTCTACAGGCTCCTTGACGGCTTCCTTCCGGCCACAGGTGCACAGACCGTCGGTATAGCTGTGAGCAACTGCCGTAAACTGTGCCCTAAGGGTCAGGTCTGCGGTGATATTCTCAAGAGACTTATCCCAGCCGGAGAAGACATAGTGGAACTCTTCCGTAGCGTCCTTGGAAGGTACTGTGCCGGAATATTCCGCGGTAGTGCCCTTGGCAACAGTATCTGTTGCGAGAATGCTTCCATCCTCATTCAAGTATGTCACGGTTGCTGTTCCGCCCGGAACATAAGCCACAGGTCCTACATACACATAGTCCAGAACGATCTCACCAAGCTGGGTGGAACTGATACTCTCTGCTCCGTTGAGAGTAATACGGAAGGCAGTGATTTTGTCCGCGTTTTTGACAGCCTGAGACACGGGGTAAGTCACCGTAATATAGCTGTTTGCAGACAGCTGAGTATCCGTGAGATAGCAGATGCCTGTAGCGGCATTTTTGATGGTGTCCGACCCATTGTAATGGGACTTATTGGCACTGTAGAAGTACAGAGACATACGGGGATTATCATAGCCCTTCAGATTTTTGAACTTCACACGGAACTGGACGACTTCTGCATTTTCCGCATCATAGTCCATGGAAAGAGGCTTGTTAATATTGGGAGAATTCTGGAAATAGATTACACCCTGCGTGGCATCGGACGCCAGCTTCAGAGTCATGGTTCCTTCATTGCCGGAGGCGTAAGAAACAGACCCGATTCTGGAATTCGCCAGCCAACCACCCTTGTCCAGATTGGTGTTGCCATAGGTCTGGGTGATGTAGCGTTCTCTATCCGTGCCGCTGTTCTTGTAATCCACAAAAAACACTGCGGGAGACTCCGACTCCTTACCAAGATACATATAATCAATGGTGATCTTGGCAATGGCTCCCTCTGACTTACTTCCCGTATGCAGGAAGCGGACACCCAAGGACTTGAGATAATCTGCGGCCTTTAAGCTGTCGGAAACAGGGATCCGCAAAATCTGCCACTGCCCGTCCCGAATGGTCAAGGGTATGGAGGAATCATTATTCTCCGAGAGAACTCCGCCCTTTTCTACAACCGAGGCAATGACAAGTCGAGGTTCCTTCCCCTGCTGTGCCACCAGGCCCTCGGTCTTGAAGCGGATCTCCATGATCTCTGCCTGAGAGGGATCGTAGGACAGGGGCAGACTTTCGTCTATCTTAGGTGTGGCATAAACTCTTGTATTGGCGGTAGTTGCCAAATATGCTCCGTAGGTGGGATCTGTGGCTGTGCCTTCAAAGTCACTGCCGGTGTAGAAAGTCATAAGACCTTCCACGGGATCAAGCTTGTAATAGCCACCTACAGCATCGGTGCAGGCTGTTGCCCAAGTAGGATTGATAGCATCGTCGTAGTCATGTCCGCCGTAGGCACCCTCCGGATGGTGGGTCAGGGAGCCGTCCTTCTTGAAGCCGAAGTAGAGGCTCTCGGTCTTTTTGCCGATGTAAATATAATCTACCGTAGCTGTTCCGCCGATCAGGTAGCCGAACTGGAAGCAGACAGCTACGATGGTACCGCAGGTGGAGATCTTCTTCTTACTCAGATCGAAGGTCAGGGTCACATACTCCCCTTCCAAACTGCCTCCCTTGAGACATTCCTCGGGGATGTTGAGTTTAATGGACTCCTTCCACTGGAAGGTACTGTCGGATGTTCCGCTCCACTTATCCTGTCCCTTGGGTAAGTAGGTCAGGTATACACCGGGATCGTAGTTGCCGTAATGGGTCGCACCCTCTAACTTGAAGCGGATCTCGAAGATCTCTGCATTGGAGGCATCAAAATTCAGGAAGTTGTTGGAGGTATCGGAGTTCCATGCGAAATTGGTCTTGGAGTCCGAGGGCTGGATGAAGGTCTGCCAGTACTTGGGCTCACCGTTGCTTTCCTTCTCCGTAGTCAGGGGGACAGTGAGCTTGCCACCGCCGATAGACAGGGCATCGGTAGCAATGCGCTTAGGTGCCCAGTAATCCACCTTGGCATAGTTCTTGAAGCCGTAGAGGCTGTTATTGTACTTGCCGGAGTTGACGTTGGCGAAGTCGAACATCAAGTTCTCCGTATTCTCAATGGAAAATTCACTTGTGATGGTTTTACCCTTGGCACCGCTGAAGTTGACCTTTACCGTGGTCTTGGTAGTGCCGGAAACCGTCATTTTGCTGTTGATGTCCCATGCGTTCAGGGGGCGGTTGATGGTAATGGTAGCGGTGGTCAGTTCCTGAGTGGGATCACAGGCGCTGAGGGTGTACATGCCGTTCAGTTCCTTGACCATGACGATCATGGGCTTGTCTACGGTAATGTCACCGTAAGTGCCTGCCTTCCAAAATACCATAGCAGTAATACCCAAGGTATTTTCCTTGACCACATGGAGAGAGGTGGTATTCTTGGCAACGGTAATGTCGGGAGTGGCACTGTAGGCCTGTGTTTCCTCGGCAGTCATATTAGGGAGCATAACATAACTGTAGCTTCCGTTCACGGGCTTGGAGCCGTGATCGATCCATACCTCAAGGAAGCTGTGCTTTCCGTTGGGGGTGCTTGTGGTCATGGTGATCTTGTTGAAGTCGTCATTGGTATCGTCCCCGTCGTTGGTAGACTCTCGGAAGGTCTTCTTCAGAGTCACATTGCCCCCCTTGGGGAAGACATAGCCACCGAAGTTCCCTGCATAGATCCAAGCAGGGTCGGTGTATTTCTTAGTAGAGAAGGAATTGACCTTTTCCAACAGATTGCCGTCTACCATCACATCCTCTGTGCCGTAGGTGGTGACGCCGTCAACAGTGGTCTTTTCCGTAAGCTCACGATTATCCACATAAGTATAGACGGAATTGCTTCGGGTGGAGAAATCAATGTCACTGCCTACGCAGACGATCTCGTTGTCGAACATGAAGTAGGACTTCTTGGCAGTGAGGTCGGAGGTAATGACCTGCTTGATATTGTTCCGTTCTACGGGATTCTTGTTCTGATTCTTCTCTACAGTAGATTCCGCAGAAGACCAGCTGTATGCCTCGAAATCATAGGCAGCGGCAATATAAGTTCCGTCCATTTCCACACCGCCCACAAAGGCGCCTGCATCTACGCCGTCCTTATTGCTAGCCTGTACCCAACCGGAGGAGGTGTAGGTCATACCGGGATAGTAGGGCTGTCTTTGGCTAACAGGCTTACGGGTGGTGCTGTTCTCTTCCGTGGTGCCGGGGACGCGGTACATATTTGCAAACTGATTGAAATGTGTGCCATACTGGTCGTAGGAAGTAGTGGTCTTGTCCGAATAGACATAGACTGCGCCGTCACCGGTGTACCAGCCGTAGCGGTTTGCGCCGTTGATACTCTCCGGATTGGCGGTTCTGCGGGAGCTCATGGCAAGACCAACTGTATAGCCCTCCCGATGCTGAACCGCACGGTCTGTGGAGGGACGCATATCTGCATACACATTGGTCTCGGCAGGAAGATCATGGTCATATACGATCTCCTTAAGGATCTGAACGAGGGGTACACTGCCCAGAGCAACTGCCAAAGAGGAATAGGCATTTTGAGTCTCTGCCTCAGTATCCTTTACCACAATTTGACGGATAAAGCGGATCAGTTGCAAATTATCTTTTTCCTCAAAGCAGTCTACCAGAAGGAGGGCGGCACGGATGACCGCACGGCCGTAGCTCAGACCGGAATTGGGATATCTGCCGTTACTCTGCAGGAGCATGACACCGTTGTGCATGACAGGCATGAAGGTCTCCAAGATCCAGTCCATTTGCTTATGCTTATCGGTTGCAGAAGGCTCAAAGGCTGTACCTGCCATGATGCTGAAGCTTTCAATAATACGGTCACAAAGATTGGATGTGCCGTAAGTTCCCTCATAGGCGAAATGATCATGGGCACGGTAGGAATTATCATCCTGCACACCGTTGCCACCGTCGTTATTCTTGAGGAAGTTGTTCAGATTGGTACGGGTCTGCTCGATCAAGGCCGTATCCTGCTTCAAGGCGGCGATCATACCGCAGATACGCAGACGGGTACGGCGATAGCTGAGAGTATCCTCCGCATCACTGCCACCGTCATTGGGACGAAGCTCGTCAATGATGGTACGGCAAGTGCCGATGATCTCGTTGGCAATATTTTTCTCCGTAGTGGTCTTGAAAGGGTACATAACCAGCAAGCACTGCAGGATCTCATCGGGAGCGCCGAAGGCCCAGTCCCACCAGTTGTAATATTCCTTGGAAGTACTGCTGGTACGCTGAGATCTGTAGAAATCATAGTTATAGAAGCTCATGCCCTTTTCCAGTGCATAGAAAATAGCATTGCGAAGATCATGATTTTGATACAGTTCCTTGGTCACCACATTGCCGTTTTCCTTGTAGGTGTACACGGTTCCCTTGGTGCCGTAAGCCTTTGCCATATACATAATGTAGAGGAACTGCTTACGCATGGTATCACTGGAAACTGTAATGGTAATGTTGGTGCTACCGAAAATTCGCCCGGAGTTGGAGCGATTGCTCTCTAAATCCATCCAGTATTTTCCGCCGTTGTAGCTGATACCGGAGGAAGACAGGCCGGAACTGTTGGTCTGTCCCACGATCTTTTTGATCTCGGGATCGTCCCAATCAATGTTGTCGTCACCAACGATGGAAACCTTCCAGTTATTCCGCAAGGCATCCCAATCCGCTGTGGTATAGGTAGCTGCCCCTGCCTCAAAACTCATCTGAGGAAGCATGGGCAACAGCATAGCCACCAGCAGAATCCAACAAAGGATCTTTTTCATCAAAACACATCACGCCCTTCATAAATCAGACAATTAATCCGAAAATTGTCTCTACAGTCCCATAGTAACATAAATCCACAGCATCGTCAAGTAAAATACAAGCTCCGATCCCCATCGAAGGTCATAATTTGGAATTTTAAAGGAATTCCGTAAATTTTACCGATTATTGAAATACTGCTTCATGGTAATTTCAGGTATGGGTTTATTGACAAGTCTATCGGGGGATGGTATAATAAAACCAAGCAGATAATCGTAATTCCGTTCTTTCTCAACATAAAAATATTCCTTTTTTAGGACACTTGTTTCCCCAACAGTTAGAGCAAAGGAGGCCTTGTTATGACTTTGATCAGCTTTTTTGATGAAGATCCTCTGGATAATATTGGCGATATTTTGTTCCTCAAGCCGGATCTGTGTATTTTTCTGGGAGAGAGCAGTGCAACCATGTCTAAATGCCTGAGTCGGATCAGGAAAGTGCTGGACAAGCGTAAACTCTCTGTCCAACTCATTGCACAGCCTGTTCCCTATGGGGATATGGAGTCTGCAAGGGACATTCTGACCCGTTTGGTGGAAAAGTATCCCGATTCGATTTTGGATGTTTCCGGGGGATCGGAGATGATGCTCAGCCTTGCAGGGAATATCGCAGATGTTTTTGATGTTCCCATATATCAGCGCCGCAGTCGCAGTTCCCGTATCCACTGGCAAAATGGTTTTAAGTACTCCACAAGCAGAGTCCATCTGACTGTCCCGGAGGTAGTATCCCTCCACTGCGGTGTGGTTCTAACCGCTCAGGACGCACCCCGGCCACGGGAGGAGCTGACCCGTGATATCCGCACACTGTGGGAGATCGCCCGTAAAAACATGTCGGGCTACAATGCCCTATGCAACAGCTTAAGCTATTTGATAAAACGCAACAGTTCTCCTGCGGTGGCGGAATTGACAGTGGATCCCATAGACTTCAAGAATGCTCCTCCAATCGACAAAGAGTTGCTTTCCGCTATGGAGGAGGCCGAGCTTATCCGGGATCTGTTTTTTGAAAATGGCGGTTTGCAACTGCGCTTCCGAAGCAATGATATCCGGGATCTCATTACCAAAGCCGGTTGTCTGCTGGAGTTTGTCACCTGTATTGCTGCAGGTCAATGCAGTGACAGTGCCGTAGGTGTGGTCATGGATTGGGACGGCATTATGGAAGGAGATAAAGCCCAAACCAGAAATGAATTGGATGTGATGCTGACTTACGGCATGCTACCTGTTTGCATTTCCTGCAAGAACGGAAAATTTGACAAGGAAGCTCTCTACGAGCTTGACTCTGTCAGCCGTCATTTTGCAGGGAGATTCGCTAAGCGCATTTTTGTGGCAAGCTATGTGGGACAGCCCGATTCCACCGTGGAAACACTGCGGCAACGAGCCTTAGATATGGAAATCGTTCCCCTGTTCAATGTACAAAAATATTCTTTTGACGAATTTACCCAAGAATTGCGGAAGTATTTGCCTCGTAATATTGTATGACAGTTTTTCTATATAAAAAGCGACTTCGCCTACGGAATCTGCATTCCGCGGGCGAAGTCGCTTATCTAATTTTAATTTAAAGCTTAAATGGGAGGCACGGGAGTGGGACGATCGGGATCGAAGACAGCTTCCGCATCGAAGAGATCATCCAGCATACCGGGATTGTACCACAGACGGTAGCCATCCAGATTTCTGCGACCCTGACGGACATAGTTGTCACGGATCTGTACCCAGTAGTCCGAGGAGTCCACGTTGCAGAAGAAACGGTAGCCCGCTGCATACATGGTCTCATACTTCTCGCCGGAATACTTGCCGATACCGGCAATATCACTGCCGAAGGGATAAAGAATAATATCTGTATCACCTACAATGGGCTGAACCTCTTCTTCCCAACGAGCCACATCCTTGGCAAGACTTGCTGCACTGATATTGCCGTATGCGGGATGTCCGTAGCTGTGGGAGGAAATTTCCCAACCGTTTTCCAAGAGCCATGCAGTAACTTCCTTGGCTCCGTCAACTTCCTTCTGGAATTCATCGGGAGTAAGGCGTTCCTTGCCATCCTTGTCCGTACGGTAGCCGTAGACACCTTCATAGCCCGTGAGAGCTACGATAGCCTTTGCTCCCCGGTAGGAGAAGTCGGGATGCTTTTCAATAAAGGTTTCCAGAATAGGAACAAGGTCATAGTCTCCGCAGACAGTCTGTCCCTCTGCGGTGATGTACTCACAGGTAATACGTCCGTCGGTTCCCACAAGGAGCTTGTGCGCAAAGCCGTCGCCACCTGCATCGGGGAGATGATCTCCGTCACTGTCTACCATGTATTCATAGTAGTTCACATCGTCCTGAGACATGACGAAGGGCTTCTTGCCCTCAGGCAGATAGATGTCACCCTGGCGGTAGACCTGTTTGCCGTTCTCATCGGTCACAAGCTGAGCAATGTCATGGATCTTGACCAAAACATAGCCACGGGCATACATTTCCTCCAAAATCTTCTCAAATTCGGAGATGGTGGTCATGTACTGATTGTAGCCGTCTTCCGTATACTGTCCGTCAAAAGCGCGGGAGTTGTCGGCAATAAGACTATGGAAAAACACATGAGGAATGGTAGTAGTATCAGCCCAACGGACAGTCTTGGACTTCAGATCCTCATAGCGGAGCTTGGCTTCTGACAGTTCATTACGCTGTGCCCAGTTGTTGCCGTAGGTCTTAAGAGTCGCAATGGCGGCATCGTAGTCATACATGGCCGCTTGACGATCTGCCTTGGCAAGGACCTCTTCCGCAAGTGCATCGTAATCCACAGTGGTGGTAGGTTCTGTAGCCACAGTGGTGGTAGACACGGTGGTTTCCTCGCGGATGCCCTCACCGGGAGACAGCACCCAAACAAAGAACCGGATGAGCAAGTACAGCAGCAAAATTGCGATCAGTGCCATTGCGCCCAGGATGGCCAAGCCCTTGTAGTTGACCTTTCTCTTGCGTTTTTTCTTTGCCACAGGTACTCTTGCAGGCTGATCCGGCATACGGGATGCCGGCTGGGGCTTGCGACGTGAAGGGTTGCTGTTGCTCCGGGGTGCAGGGGCTACCGCAGATTGTCTTTCCCTCCGTCGGGAATCGTAAGACTGAGCATGTACCATGGATACAAACACATCCGGATCTTCCTTCTTTTCCACCGAGGCCTGTGCCCCTGTCTTAGACTTGTCTCCAAACAAAGCCTGTTCTACATCCCATTGCGTATCAAAATCGTACTGCAAGGGGTCATTTCTCTTTTTCTCACTCATGGAACTTCCTCCTATCTGTAATAAGGTGGATGCTTAATAACCACGCATTTTTCTGCGTCTGTTAATGTTAATAGGGCCCTCTGTCATGTGGTTCATCCATTGCAGGCTCTTACCGCAACCGTATGCCACGCAGAAATCCGAGTCGTCTGCAAGGGTGCAATTCATATTCATACGCTCGGCAATGAGGTGATCCATGCCCCAAATCTGACCGCTACCGCCGGTAAGGATGATGCCGTTCTTTGCCACATCTGCTGCAAGCTCCGGGGTAACATGATCCAACACATCGGCAATGCGCTCCACAATCTGACGGGCAGGTCTGCGCAGAGCCTCCAATACATAGTCGGAGTGGATCTCAATGGTCTTTGCCAGACCGGTGCGAATGTCTCTGCCTGTAACTGTCATGGACTGAATGGTGGGACGTTGCATGACACAGCCAATGGTCAGTTTGATCTCCTCAGCAGTATTCTCCCCAATGGCAATGCCCTCGTGTTTACGAATATGACGGATAATGGCCTCATCAAAAGACATGCCGGCAACCTTCAAAGAAGAGGAATAAGCTACCTCGTTCATAGTTAAGACGCCGATATCCGTTGTACCGCCTCCTATATCCACCACCATGTGACCTTCCGGGTCATTCATGTCCACCTGTGCGCCCAGAGCCGCCGCACGAACCTCCTCGATCAGGTAAACTCGTCTTGCACCGGCTTCCATAACAGCCTGGATCACAGCTCGTTCCTCAACCTCTGTAACACCACTGGGGATGCTGACCACTACACGTGGCTTGATAATAGAACCTTTCACAACACGCTTGAACATTTCGGACAGCATCTGCACCGTAAGCTCGTAATCGGAAATTGCGCCATCCTTCAGGGGATGCACGGCAGTAATATGTCCGGGAGTTCTGCCCAGCATATTCCGAGCGGCGGCACCTACCTCCAGAACTCTGCCGGTGGTGCGATCCATTGCAACCACCGCAGGCTCACGGAGGGCGATACCCTTCCCCTGCTGATAAATAATGACATTGGAAGTACCAAGGTCAATACCGATATCCTTGGAATAAATTTTCATACTGACACCTACTATTCTTTGGCGGCAAAGGTTCCGCAAATCAGACTCTCTGCCCCGGCCATTTTTAATATTCTGCAACACTCACTGAGGGTTGCGCCACTGGTGATCACATCATCCACCACAAGGAGTCTCCTGCCACGGATCAACTCCGGAGCTGTTGCCACATAGGCATTGAGGACATTGGCTTTCCGCGCCGCCACATCCCGTTCCTGCGCCTGCGGGGGATTGTGTCGAATTTTCTTCAAAGTGGAATACACAGGGACATCCAGTTCCCTGCCGAGAGAAAGGGCAATGAGCTGTGCCTGATCATAGCCACGCTTCCGCCTTCTTGCGGGGCTCACAGGTACCCATGTCACAGCATCAAAGTGCTGTTTGTCCAAAAGGAGACGCTGTGCCAAAAGCTTTCCAAAAGTACGGGCATAGTGTTCCCTTCCTCCGAATTTCAGTCGCTTCACTGCAGAAGCGACAGGGTCTTCGTAATAATATACACTGCAACAATGCTCGAAGAAGTTCCCCCGACGGATCAAGCCCTTAACAGGACGGAGGGTACGGCGACATTGGGCGCAAAGCTCTGTTTCTTCCTTGGTCAGGAGCCTTGTGCATAGGACGCATTTGGGCGGATACAGCAGATCCAAGAGCCAAGCTATAAGCTTTCTCATACAAGCTCCTTCATGCGGAAGCGCAGTCCGCTGTAACGCTTATTGCGGATGTTGTTCCGGGTCATTTCTGCAATGACATTCTCATTGCCAACCATGACCATCATTTCCTTGGGTCTGGTCATAGCTGTATACAGAACTCCACGGGTCAGGAGCTTGGAGGGAGCTTCAAAGGCAACGAAAACCACTGCCTTGTACTCACTGCCCTGACTCTTGTGGGCGGTGATGGCATAGGCCAGCTCCAATTCCGAAAGGAGATCCGTATCATAGGACACCTCGCGGTCATCAAAGAAGATCTGCAAGCATCCGTTCTGGGAGTCGATCTTGCCGATGATGCCACAGTCTCCGTTAAAGATCCCCATTCCCTCTGTGCCGTTGGGACGGCGCCAGTGGAGGTCGTAATTATTACGGATCTGCATGACACGGTCTCCCTCACGGAAGCTACGGTCTCCGCTGAACAATTCCTTCTTGTCGGGAGTGGCGGGATTGAGTACACTTTGCAGGATACGGTTCAAATTCATTGTCCCCGTTTCTCCCTTCCGACTGGGGGCAATGACCTGAATATCGGAATAAGAGATCCCCAAATAGGTGGGCAAACGGGAGGAGCAAAGCTGTGCAACGGTTTCCAAAACCTGTTGAGAGCTTTGCCGTTTCATAAAGAAGAAATCCCCTGATTTGTCTGTGAGAACAGGTAAATTCCCCTGATTGACCGCATGAGCATTCATAACAATGAGGCTCTGCTGTGCCTGACGGAAAACCTCCGTCAAAGCCACGGTCTTGACCTTGCCACAGCGGATGAGATCTGCAAACACATTCCCCGCTCCCACACTGGGAAGCTGATCCGGGTCACCTACCAGAATGAGAGTACTCTTTTCCGGCAAGGCACGCAACACGCTGTGCATCAGTCGCAGATCCACCATGGACATCTCGTCAATAATCAGGGCATCGCATTGCAGGGGATCATCCTCATCCTTTGCAAAATACATTTCTCCCGTTTCCGGAGAGATCTGTGCCTCCAGCATCCTGTGAATGGTGGAAGCCTCACTACCCGTAAGCTCCGAAAGTCGCTTGGCCGCCCGACCCGTAGGTGCGGCAAGGAGAGTCTTGCGACCGAGAAGCTCAAACATATTCAGAATACCACCCAAGGTGGTGGTCTTTCCCGTACCGGGGCCACCTGTGAGGATCATGATCCTCTCCTGAGCGGCACAAACAATGGCTTCCCGTTGCAAGCCCGCATAAGTGATCCCTTGGCGATTCTGAATGGTATCCAAAAAGCGTTCGATCCCCGGAAGAGGCTCATAGCTCTGTCGCGTCATGAAGGCGATCCGCTCAGTGATCTCTGCCTCCGCTTGATAGAACTCCGGCAGGTAGATGGCTGACAGATCATAAATGGTATCGCTTTCCAACTGTCTCAGCTCCAGCAGTCGGTCAATGGACTCATACACCGGTAGAAGCTCCAGACTGAGGATGGCGGCCGTTGCCGCCGCCAGCTTGTCTACGGGAAGGAAGCTGTGGCCGTTGTTGATGTTGTGTCGCAGGACAAACAGCACACCGGCATCCACCCTTCGGGGGTCGGTCATGCCCAAGCCAAGCTCCAGAGCCATCATATCCGTGCCGGAGAAATCCGCCCCGAATTGAGGCTGGGAAAGGATATAGGGATTGGAACGGATCCGCTCCATAGATTCTTCCCCGTAAATATGGTAGATCCGCACTGCGATCTCCGCAGGCAGATGGTTTGTGGTCATAAATTCGATCAAATGACGGATGCCTACCTGCTTGCGGTAGTTCTCCCCCATCTCCAGTGCCTTGGAAAGTGAGATCCCACTGATCTCCGCAAGGCGCTGTGGCTCTGTGTCCAAAATCTGCAGGGATTGACTGCCGAAGCGCTCAACGATCTTCCCGGCGGTCTTTGGACCGATGCCTTTGACCGCCCGAGAAGCCAGATACTGAAAGATCTCTTCCGTGGTATCGGGCAAAAGCCGTTCAAGGAATTCTGCCTCGAACTGTCTGCCGTAGGAGCTGTGAACAGTCCAGTTCCCCGTGACCATGAGCCGTTCTCCCGCACAGGGCAGAGGGATGGTGCCCACCACGGTGATCACTCCATGCTCCTGACTATCTAATTTTATGACTGCATAGCCGTTTTCATAATTCTGAAATACAACTGCTACGATAGTTCCGTTAATCAGTTCCTGATCCAAGGTCGTCTTTTCCTCTCAGTTCCTCAAAGATCTGTTCCCATGCGCACAGCACTGCTCCGTCCCTGTGGCGCAGAAGCAGTTCCACTGTCATTTGCCCACGGGCTTCCAGACCACAGTCCACAAAATACACTCTACCCTTGAGACTGCGCAAAGCCCAGCGGACAAGCTGTTCCGCCTCCCCTCCGTCTCCCGACAGGGGGACAATGTGATACAGTTCCTTGGGGGACTTGGCAAAGAGCGCCTCCCCAATCCCAAGGAGTACCAAACCTATGGCGCAAAGGCTCAGAAGTGCGGGAATTACGGTCATTAACATATTTATCACCCCATGACATTGTATGGCATGGCATGACATAAAGTTTCTCATTTTTATTTTACTACAAAAGACGACAAATCGCAATCTTTTTTTCTGAAATCCGACAGTTTTCCCAAAGAAAAATCCGCCCCCGTGGAAAAACACTCCCCGAGAGCGGATGTGTGGAGGATATTCCCCCTGTATCAGATGTCTCTGCGTCCCTGCAGGGCGCGGAGCAAGGTAACCTCGTCGGCAAATTCCAACTGACTTCCAACAGGAATTCCGTGGGCAAGTCGTGTCACACGAAGCTCCATGGGACGGAGCAAACGGGACAAATACATGGCAGTAGCCTCCCCTTCCGTGTCGGGGTTGGTAGCCATAATAACCTCCTGCACTTCCTCCCTGCCAATGCGCGCCAGAAGCTCCCGAATACGGATATCATCAGGCCCCACATGGTTGAGGGGAGAGATCACACCGTGGAGTACATGGTACACTCCGCGGAATTCTCTTGCCCGCTCCATTGCAATGACATCCTTAGGCTCTGCCACCACACAGATGACACTGTGGTCACGGGTCTCATCGTCACAGATGGGGCAAATGTCCCTGTCCGTGAGATTCTGGCAGACGGGGCACAGATGGACGGTGTTCTTTGCCTCTACAATGGCATTGGCAAAGTCCTCTGCCTGCTGTTGGGGCAGACTGAGTATGTGGAAGGCCAACCTCTGGGCTGTCTTTCCACCGATGCCGGGCAGCCTTGCAAATTGCTCTGTCAGCCGCTCCAAAGCGGCAGGAAAAACTCTCATCAGAACAGACCGTTAAGATTCAGTCCGCCGGTGAAACGGGACATATTCTGGGAAGCCTCGGCATCTGCCTTACGCATAGCCTCGTTCACTGCACCCACGATCATATCCTGAAGCATTTCAACATCTTCGGGATCAACTGCTTCGGGGTCGATGTTCAGGGACAGCACCTCATGCTTGCCGTTGACACGGGCTGTGACAACGCCACCGCCGGTGGTAGCTTCGTATTCCTTGTTCTCAAGCTCTTCCTGCATCTTCAGCATATCCTGCTGCATCTTCTGAGCCTGCTTGATCATATTCATGTTCATACCGCCGCCCATACCGGGACGGAATCCGCCTTTTGCCATTTTATAAATCTCCTTTGTGGTTTTTTAGATTCTTTAATACTATAGCATATCTTTCGAAAAAAGTACAGAAAAATATGTGTGGAACAGAATTTTGTTTTTGAATCTCCGAATTTCGGACCTAGGGTATCTTAAACGATATCTATGGTGTCGGGATTTGCAAGACCGAACTGTACAAGACGGTCAAAGTTGACATTGTTGGTGGGAGCTTCACCGGGACGGGTGACACGGACACGGATGGGTCTACCCAAAATGCCGGAGGCGCATTCCTGCACCATTTGCAGTACCTGAGGCTTGTTGACCTGCTCATATGCAAAGAGCGCGTTGGTCTCCAGATCCAACATATTGCCGCGGAGTCTGCCCATAACCGGAGCATTGTCGTGTACCACGAACATTCCCACCGCAGGGGGACGAAGCTGGGAACGAAGCTGTTCCACCAGTCGAGGCCAGAAGCCCACAGGGGCTTCATCTACGGGAGCGGAAGGCACTTCCTCCGTAGGGGCTACATCCTCTTCTATCACCTGCTCCGCAGGCTCGGCATCGGTCTGTGCCGTGGCAGGGGCAGCTGCAGTAACCACCAATCCGCTGGCGATTTTATTTTCCAATCTGGTAAGACGAGCATTGAGGGAGGGTGCATCCAGTTCTGCCTCCGGCTCACACAGACGGATGAGGCAAAGCTCTGCATCAATGCGTCTGTTGGCACTGCCTTGGAAACCACTGACAGTGTCACGGAGGATGGATGTCATACGCAGTAGCTCTCCGGTGGAAAACAGCTTCCGCAATTCTGCAAGCTCGCTCTGGGTACAGATACCGGAAATCATGCCGGAACCGCTGACAGGAACTGTTCCCAGGATCAGAAGATCCCTGCAAACCACGCATAGCTCATCAAGCATGGCGGAAAGATCCTTGCCCTCTGCATACTCCTGATTGAATAAGCCAAGGACTGTGGCAGTGTCGTGAACGGCAACTCCCCGCAACATCTGTGCGGTCTGCCGTGTACCCGCCAAGCCCAAAATTCTGCAAACCTCCTCAGTAGTGACCACGGAAGTGGAGGCAGAGGCACACTGGTCAAGGAGGCTCACCGCATCACGGAGACCTCCGTCTGCCAAACGGGCAAGGAAGGCAGAAGCCTCGGGCTCAAGGTCGATATGCTCCAAATAGGCAATATAATTCAGTCGATCCACAATATCCTCGGGGAGAATTCTGCGGAAGGAGAAGCGCTGGCAACGGGACAAGATGGTGACAGGAACTTTGTGGAGCTCGGTCGTTGCCAGAATAAACAGCAAATGCTCAGGAGGCTCTTCAATGATCTTGAGCAAGGCATTGAAGGCACTCATAGACAGCATGTGGACCTCGTCGACGATATACACACGCTTCTTGACCTCTGCGGGAAGGTAGATGGCATCGTCACGGAGGTTACGGACATTGTCAACACCGTTATTGGAGGCCGCATCGATCTCCAGAACATCGATACAAGCACCGGAGTCAATGCTCTTGCAGGCGGAACAGCAATTGCAGGGGTTGCCGTCTACGGGAGACAGGCAGTTGACAGCCTTTGCAAGAATCTTGGCACAGGTGGTCTTACCTGTACCTCTGGTACCGGTGAACATATAAGCATGGCTCAGGCGACCGTTGATCAGCTGATTCTTCAGAGTCTGGGTAATGCTCAGCTGTCCAACTACATCATCAAATGTTTGCGGGCGATATTTCCGATATAAAGCCTGATACATACACCAAACCTCCTTCATTCTTCAATCTTTAAATTCTATTATATAATAAACCCCGAAGAAATGCAATGGTAACAGCAAAAAAACCGCTGTTTTCCAAGTCTGAAAAACAGCGATTTATGTGCAGATGAAAAAAGCTTCGACCCATGACAAGATCGCACACCCGTACCTGAAATAGCACTATACTCGTTTCCCCGGCAGTTAGCTCAGAAACGGCTGGCTCACGGCACACGGACAGGTCCGCTTAATGCTGCTCGGTTCCCCGCCTGACATGGTTCACGGGTGCCCGTTGCGTGAGACCGATTCCTCAACACCACTTACCGGGACAGGCAGCACAGTACGACCCCTCATACGGGAATTCATTCCTGCTGTAGCGGATTGCAGGTTACAGGGCACCGCTATCTCCCCAACTAGTGCGACCTTGTCATAGGTCGAAGCTATGTATTGCGTAAATGCTTCAGATCAGTCCAGCTTGTCCTCGATATAGTCAGCCAGCTCGCCGATGGTCTCCAGACGAAGCTCGCCGTCGATCTCGAAGTCAACGCCGACTTCTTCTTCCATATCAATGATCATCTCTGCCATATCCAGAGAGTCCAGATTCAGGCTCTCGAAGGTGGTGTTGGCATCCATGCTATGTGCAGGGACATCCAGCTGTTCGGACAGATAGGAAATGATTTTGTTCAGCATCTTTGTATCTCCTTCTTTTTTGATTCCTATATAATCATACGGATTTTTTCGCAGATGTCAAGTACAAATTTTAATTTTCTTCCCAATAGAGCTTAAATTTTTTGGAAAAAGAGCGAATTCTGAGCTGGCGGAGGGTCTTGGCCTCAATCTGACGGACTCTTTCTCGGGTAACTCCCAGTCGTTCACCGATCTCTTCCAATGTGTAAACATTGCCATCCTCCATGCCGTAACGCATACGGAGAATCAATTCCGCACGGGGAGACAGACTGCGGAGCATGCGGTCAATCTCCTCGCCCATGAGCTTGCGATCCACAACACGGGAAGGCTCGGTGGAGGCTTCCGCACGGATAAAATCTCCAAGGTTGGTTTCTTCCTCATCACCCACAGGAGTCTGCATAGAAATAGGCTCAAGGGACATCTGCATAAGCTCTGCCACCTTTTCCACAGTCATACCCAGCTTATCAGCGATCTCCTGAGAAGAAGGCTCTCTGCCCAGTTCCTGAGTCAGGGTGTAGGCTGTCCGTGTTACACGGTTCATCGTATCCACCATGTGAACAGGAATGCGGATGGTACGGGATTGGTCGGCAATGGAACGGGAAATAGCCTGACGGATCCACCATGTAGCATAGGTGGAGAATTTAAAGCCCTTTGAAGGGTCAAACTTCCGCACAGAGCGGATCAGACCGATATTCCCCTCTTGGATCAGATCCAAAAAGGACAAGCCTCTGCCAAGATATCTCTTGGCAACGGAAACCACCAGACGGAGATTGCTCTCAATCATCCGCTGATAGGATGCTTCATCCCCCTGTTGCATACGGCAGGCAACCTCATATTCTTCTGCGGCATCCAACATAGGAATATTGCCGATCTCTTTCAGATACAAGCGGACAGGATCGTTGGTATTCAGCCCTTCCGTAAGCTCCTCAGGCTCCGGGATAGGCTCATCCTCCATCAGAAGAAGTTCCTCAGGAAGTGGCTCTGCTTCGGAGGCTTCCTCCAGAATATCCACAATGTCTGTAGCATCCACACGGATGCCTGCAGACTCTAAGCCTCGATACAGGAGTTCGGTTTGCTCATCATCTGCGCCGATGTCCTCCAGACCTTGGATCAGTTCCTTTGTGCTTAAGATCTTCTTGTCCCCTGCTTTTCCGATCAGGGTTCGCAGCAGTTCCTTCACACCAACATTCTGTCTTGTATCCATTTTAATTCCCTCCGTATCCTTTCTTTTTCTTCAGACGGGCCTGCAAGGCAAGCAGGTCCTCGGTTCCGTTTGCTTCTTCATAAATGATCTTCACGCAGTCATCAAAGGCGGCCTCGACCACGGTCATATCCGCCTTTTGTAAAATTCCGCTGAGATGTGACATTTCCGAAACGCTTAAAACCTCTGCCAAAGAGCAGGTCTGCAAAGGCAGATCCTCTCTGTGGCATTGTCTCCAAGTATCAAAGATTTTTCCAAACATGGGTACGGAAAAGTGCTGTGGCTCAAGCTTTTCCGCTCTCTGGAACAGAGAGGGGTCACGCTGTAGCATACGCACCAAAGTCTCCTCTGCTATAGCAGAACGGAGATTTTCATAACGGAGTTCCCGGTCTCTGGGCTGTCTTGCGGCGGCAAGTTCCAGATCCTTCTTCTCCTGTGTTTTTTTCTGTATAGCCATACGGCGTTTGAAGGCCTTTTTGATCTCCAAACTCATAACCTCGGGGGTCAGACCTGCCATTTCCGCAGCCTTGATGCCGTAGATTTCCCGTTCCACCGCTGTGGAGTAGGAAGAGATCAGTTCTGCGGCTTTTTTGGCAAATTCCACCTTCTGCTCGTCCAGTTTCAGATCAAACTGCTTCTGCAAGGACAGCAGTCGGTATTCCGCCTGACTTTCACAGCCCTGCAGGAGAAGCTTGAAGCGGTCTGCGCCGTATTTCTTCAGGAATTCGTCCGGGTCTTTTGCCCCCTGCATCCGCAGGATCTTGACCCTGAGGCCGGTTTTTTCCAGCATGGGAATGGCTCTCTGGGTGGCATTCTGCCCCGCCTGATCTCCGTCATAAGTCAGAACAACCTCGTTGGTATATTTGCTCAAAAGATCCGCATGCTCCTGTGTCAGGGATGTGCCCAATGAAGCAACGGCGCAGTCAAAGCCGTACTGATGCAAGGCTATGGCATCCATATAACCTTCTGTCAGGATAATGCAATCGCTTTTGCTTTTCTTTACCACATTAAGGGCAAAGAGGTTCCGACGTTTATTAAAAATCAGGGTCTCCGGGGAGTTGAGATATTTGGGGGTAGAGTCATCCATGACACGACCGCCGAAGCCGATCACATTCCCACGGACATCAATGATGGGGAACATCAAACGATTGCGGAAACGGTCATAGAAAGTCCCCTTGTCCTTGTGTTGAAGAACCAAGCCTGCCTCCAAAAGCTCGGACTTGGTGAAGCCCTTGGCGGTCATGGCATCGATCAGGCTGTTCCAACTGTTGGGAGCAAAGCCCAAACCGAAGCGTGTGACCGTAGAGGGACTGAGTCCTCTTTTTTGGATATAGCTCCATACCTCCCCGGCGGCGGGAGTCTTGAGCTGTTCGTGGAAGAAACGGGCGGTTTCCTTACACAGTGCCCAGAGACGTTCCTTTTTCTTGTACTGAGAGTTTTCCTTGGGATCTTCGGGAACTTCCAGACCTGCCCGTTTGGCTAAGAAGCGCACGGCATCGGGATAGGACAGCCCCTCGACTTCCATGATAAAATTCACCGCCCCGCCACCCTTGTGACAGCCGAAGCAGTAGTAGATCCCCTTGTCGGGAGCTACGGAAAATGAGGCGGTTTTTTCCCCATGAAAGGGACACAGTCCAAACAAATTGCCCCCTTTACGAGTAAGGGACACATACTGTCCCACAACATCCTCAATGGGATTGCGATGATTCAATTCTTCCAAAAATGACGGGGGAAATGCCACTGTGCCACCTCCTATCCCCTTACCTTCCAAACTGCGGGAATGAATAATTCTTCGTATTTGTACATGGCGTATTTGTCGCTCATGCCGGCGATATAGTCGCATACCGTACGCTCCATGCCGTCAAAGCTCAGTTGCGGCTGAAAATCCGGCGGGAGCATTTCCGGATGCTTAATATAGTATTCGTATAGTTGTTGCAGGATCTTCCGTGCCTTGGATTCCTCTCCCTTGGCAATGGGATTTTTATACACACGTTCAAACATGAAGTCCCGCAAAGACTGCATGGTTGCGTACATTTTAGGCTCCATAGAAAGACCCTCTGTACTGCGACTGTGAAGGATCAAATTGGTCACAAGGCTGTTGATCCGATCCCGATGGTTCTCTCCCAAAACATCCGAGATTTCTGTGGGAATGTCCCCATTACACAGGATCCCTGCTCGCATGGCATCATCGATGTCATGGTTGATATAGGCGATCTGATCGGCATAGCGGACGATCTGTCCCTCCAGAGTTTCCGGCATGGGACTGCCTGTGGTGTGTCCCAGAATGCCCATACGGACTTCATAGGTCAGATTCAGACCCTGCCCGTCTTTTTCCAGCTCATCCACCACACGGAGGGACTGTTCATTATGACGGAAGGGCTTGCCCATAACCTCCGAAAGAGCTACCTCCCCTGCGTGACCGAAAGGGGTATGCCCCAGATCGTGGCCGAAGGCAATGGCTTCCGTCAGATCCTCGTTCAGGCGCAGGGCTCTTGCCACGGTTCTGGCAATACGGGATACCTCAAGGGTATGGGTCATACGGGTACGGTAGTGATCCCCCTCCGGCTGGAGGAAGACCTGCGTCTTATGCATCAATCGGCGGAAGGACTTGCTGTGGAGAATGCGATCGGAATCTCGCTGATAGCAAGTACGGACATCAAAGTCCAGATCTTCCTCCTTCCGCAGTCTGCCACGACTTTCATCAGAGAATTGTGCTCTGGGACTGAGAGCTTCATGCTCCGCCCATTCCAGATCCTCACGGATGCTCATGCTGTTCCTCCTTCAATGGGAAATGCACGGTATTCCTGTCCCGTGATCATGCCTTCGATGGTACCGGAAGAAATATCAAAGACCCGATCCAAAAAAGGTTGTGTTTGGGCTTCCGGCAGGAGGAGATCAAATTCCACATCCATACCGAAATCCGTATTGCGGATGATACCTCCAAAGGCGGCAACCTCCAATTTCAGTCGCTCATACCAGCTGTAGGGGCAAGGCATATAGATCCCCGACCATACCCGTTTCATAGAGCGGCCTGCGGCATCCAGACCGATCTTGGCGCTGTGAGCATAGGCTCTGACCAAGCCCCCCGCACCTAGAAGGATTCCACCGAAGTACCGTGTGACCACACAGGTTACATTGTACATTTCTTCCCGTTGGAGTACCTGCAGAACGGGCATTCCCGCCGTTCCTCCCGGCTCTCCGTCATCGGAGAAGCGTGTTGCGCCGTCCTTGATGATATAGGCGTAGACATTGTGGGTAGCATCCCAGTGCTTTTCACGGATCTCCTTGATCCGTTGGATGGCTTCTTCCTCTGTTTCTGTGTGGAAAATATAGCCGATAAAACGGGAACGCCGTTCTATGAATTCTGCGGAGGCGTCCTGTGTGGGAATACGGTATTCCTTCATTCCTCTGTCTCCTTCAGATAATTGCGATAACGGCCGTACAGTTCCTGAGAGCAGATGGCTTCCACTTCAACACCCTCTCCGGTGTAGTCCGTACGGAGAACCTGTGCCTGCTTGTGAAGGATCTCCAAGATCCCCGCCTGAGCATAGGGCAGAAGAAATACTCCCTGCTTCAGGGATCCCGTGAGCTTTTCTTCTATACGGGACAGAAGACCGTCCATCCCGAGACCGCTACGGGCGCAGATGGAAAGCTTATCCTCTCCCACAGGCAGATCTGTGGGATCTTGCAGGAGGTCAACTTTATTATAACAACGCAGAACAGGAACTCCGGGCTTGGCAAGCTTTTCGATCAGCTTGTCTACCACGGCAATATGAGCCTCCCGTTCCGGATCGGATGCATCGATCACATGAAGAAGCAGATCCGCATACTGCAGTTCCTCCAAGGTGGCCTTGAAGGCCTCCACCAAATGGTGGGGAAGTTTGGCAATGAAGCCGACGGTATCGGAGAGCAAAATTTCCAGATGATCGGAGATCTTCAGTTTCCGTGTGGTGGTATCCAAAGTGTCGAAAAGCCGGTTATTGGCAGGAATCCCTGCATCTGTGAGCTTGTTAAGGACCGTAGACTTTCCAGCATTGGTATAGCCTACCAGTGCCACCACGGGAACAGCATTCTTAAGTCGCCGTTCTCTCTGCACACCCCGAACCTTGCGGACAGCTTCCAGTTCCTCCTGCAAGCGGTTGATCCGTTCACGGATGTGACGACGGTCTGTTTCCAGCTTGGTTTCACCGGGGCCTCTTGTGCCGATGCCACCACCCAGACGGGACATGGACTTACCCATACCGGACAGCTTGGGTAAAAGATATTTATATTGTGCAAGCTCTACCTGTAGACGTCCTTCCGCAGTCCTGGCTCTCTGGGCGAAGATGTCAAGGATCAAGGCACTGCGATCCAGCACCGTAACTCCCGTGATCTCCTCCAAGGCACGGATCTGTGCGGGAGAAAGCTCATTATCGAAGATCAGCATATTTGCCCCGGTATTTTCCAGGATCTCGCAGACCTCCTGCGCCTTTCCCTCGCCGATGAAGCTGTGAGGGTCAGGGGTCTTGCGGTTCTGCAAAACCTTTGCCTCACAAGTACCTCCGGCAGTCTCCAGCAGGGCTTCCAATTCATCTAAAGTTTCATAAGTGGCGGTGTCTTCTGCCTTGAAGCAATCTGCATTCAAGCCCACAAGAACAGCCTTTTCCACTGTTACATGGGTCAATTCTTCCATAAAAACTCCTGTTTCGTCTAAATAAATGAAAAAAGTCCGCACCGATACACGGTGCGAACTTGTCTCATTACTTCAGACCGAACTTCTTGTTGAAACGGTCAACACGTCCACCGGTGTCAACCAGCTTCTGCTTGCCGGTGTAGAAAGGGTGGCACTTGGAGCAGATTTCAACCTTAATGTCCTTCTTGGTAGAACCGGTCTCAATAATCTCACCGCACGCGCATCTGATCGTAGTCTGTTCGTACTTCGGATGGAGTCCTTCCTTCATTGCTTTCACCTCTTTCTTTTAGATACAGGGGCAAAGTACCCTTTTTTCATGCCTAAACATGATACCACACATATTCCCAAAATGCAAGTGTTTTTTTCGATTTTTCAAAAATATTTTTCAATTATTTTTCCGTTTTGCGGAAGATCCGTTCTTCTCGCAGGCGACCGGCACTTCCAAAGGTAGGAGAACGGAACAATTCATACAGATCCTCTGCCCTCCGTTCCAGTTCCCGGTAGGCACAGTCGGGGGCTTCCTGCCCCGGATGGAGGAGTCGAATAGCTTCATTTTTCCGCAAGCTTCCAAGGATCTCCTGTCCCCTCTCATTCATAGCAAGGACACGGATATAAGGGATGTCCATAGAGAGAATCTCTTCCGTCACTCCCAGATAGGCACACAGGAGCATACGCTTCAGGCGGGTCATGGGGTAACGCTTGGATTTGGTTTTCTCCAAAATTTCTTCCAGGGTAGCACAGGATCGGACACTATGCATCAGCTTCCGCCACAGTCCTTCAGAGCCGTAGGGCAGAGCCTCAAACTCAGCCTCAGACATGGACCGCAGACGGGCAAGCCACGCTCTCTCCCCTGCCTCGGTGGTGTATCGAGGTGCAGAGGCAAAGACCTCATAAGCCTCCTGCGGCACATAGCCACTCCACTCCTCCCGACTGCGGAGGAAGGATGCCGAGGGATTTTCCGGATCACTGCCACCGTGATAATCTCCTTCACGGCTGATGGCATACGGGGCAATGGCATTTCCTCGCTTCAATAAAGCTTTGCAGTATTCGATCCCCAATATATTATTGGGCTGTTCCAAAAGCTCGGCTTTCCCACCCAGAGCTTCCACTGTTAACTGGCGAGCCCCGGGGAAAGAGATGCCTTTTTTCAATTGTTCTTTCAATTCTTGAGAAAAGGCCTCCGTCAGCAGGAGCTTGGCACAGTCCATAAGCTCCCCACTCTTCCCCCATTCGCTACCGAAGCACAGAGCATCCACACAGCCCAGACGGCTGAAGATCTCCACACCGCCGTCGGCAAAGCCCTCCGCAGAGGACAGAACATAAGGTATGGGAAGCTCCAAAACCAGATCCGCACCGCAGAGAACTGCGGCCTTGGCTCTGTGATATTTGTCAAGGATGGCCGGCTCACCCCGTTGGACATAACTGCCACTCATGAGGCAAATTGACCGTCCCAAATCCTGAACATGGGTAATTTGCTTGGCATGCCCCCTGTGAAAAGGGTTATATTCGCAGATAATGCCGAAATTCTTCATAAATATTTCCTACTTTCCCATATTAAGACTTGTAAATTCTCAAAAGTGTGGTACAATAGTGTTGATGCGATGATAATATCATCCTATTAAGGAAAAAGCAAATACATTTTACAGGAGATGACGAAAAAATGAAAATTCTCGTTATTAACGCAGGTAGCTCTTCCCTGAAGTATCAGCTCATGGATCCCAACACCGGCGATGTATTCGCCAAGGGTATTTGCGAGCGTATCGGCATCGACGGCCGTCTGACCCACAAGGTCCCCGATCGTGACCTGAAGGAAACCCGCGAGATCCCCATGCCCAGCCATGCTGAGGCTATTGCGTCCGTTATGGACATCCTTGTAGATCCCACCTACGGCGTTCTGGCAAGCACCGATGAGATCGATGCTGTTGGCCACCGTGTCCTCCACGGCGGTATGGAGTTTGTCAAGTCCTGCATCATTGACGAGGCTTGTAAGGCTGCCATCCGCAAGTGCATCCCTCTGGGTCCCCTCCACAACCCCGCAAACCTCATGGGTATCGAAGCTTGTGAAAAGGCAATGCCCGGCAAGCCCCAGGTTGCTGTCTTCGATACCGCTTTCCACATGACCATGCCCCCCAAGGCGTACCGTTATGCTATCCCCACCAAGTACTACAAGGAGCACAGCATCCGTCGCTACGGCTTCCACGGCACTTCTCACCGCTTCGTTTCCAAGCGTACCCGTGAGCTCCTTGGCAACCCCGCCGAGAGTAAGATCATCGTTTGCCATCTGGGCAACGGTTCTTCCCTGTCCGCTGTCAAGAACGGCGAGTGTGTCGACACCTCTATGGGCCTGACTCCTCTGGCAGGTGTTCCCATGGGCACCCGCTCCGGCGACATCGATGCAGCTGTTGTTCAGTTCATCATGAATACCGAGGGCATCTCCATTGACGAAGCTCTGAACATGCTCAACAAGAAGTGCGGCGTTCTGACCCTGTCCGAGAACCTGTCCTCCGACTTCCGTGATCTGGAAAACGGCGAAGATAACGGCAACGAGAACTGCACTCTGGCTCTGCGTAAGTTCGGTTACGAAGTTGCTAAGTATGTCGGTGCTTACACCGCCGCTATGAACGGTCTGGACTGCCTGGTCTTCACCGCCGGTGTTGGCGAAAACGGCCCCCGTACCCGTGCCGATATCTGCTCCTACCTGGGCTTCATGGGTGTCAAGCTGGATCCCGAGCGTAACCAGATCCGTGGCGGTAAGGAAGGTCTGATCTCTGCAGACGACTCCGCTATCAAGGTCTATGTTGTTCCCACCAATGAGGAACTCATGATCGCTCAGGACACTGCTGAGCTGTGCAAGTAATTCCCTGAACACAGAAGGCTGCTGCACCCGCAGCAGCCTTTTTTCTAAATACGAGAAGGAGAGCATTCCTATGACTGTAGCAGAAAGATTCTTAAAATATGTATCCTACGAAACTACCTCTGACGAAAGCAGTACCACCTGCCCCTCTACTCCCAATCAGAAGGTCTTAGGTGCCGCAATTGTGGAAGAAATGCTGGCCATGGGCATCAAGGATGCCTATATGGATGAATACGGCTATGTATACGGCACTGTTCCCGGTACAGGCCCTGTGATCGGACTCATTGCCCACATGGATACCGCTCCCGATTGTTCCGGCAAGGATATCAAGGCACGGATCGTAAAGTACGAAGGCGGAGATGTTGTCCTCAACAAGGAAAAGAACATTGTCCTTTCTCCCGTGGATTATCCCAGTCTGAAGAATAATGTGGGCAAGCATCTCATCGTCACCGACGGCACAACCCTCCTGGGAGCAGATGACAAGGCAGGTATTGCCGCTATCCTCACCGCCGCACAGGAGCTTATGGCAGAAGGCGAAAAGCATGCCACCATCCGCATTGCCTTCACCCCCGACGAAGAGATCGGCAGTGGCGCTAATCACTTCAACCTGAAGGACTACGGCGCAGAGTATGCCTACACCGTAGACGGTGGCTGTCTGGGCGAATTGGAGTATGAGAACTTCAATGCCGCCTCTGCTCTCATCACCGTACACGGCAGAAATGTCCACCCCGGCAGTGCCAAGAACATCATGATCAACTCCCAGCACATTGCCATGGAATTCCACAGCATGCTTCCCGTACAAGGCAAGCCCGAATTCACGGAAGGCTACGAAGGCTTCTCTCACCTGTGCGAAATGCACGGCGAGGTAGAAAAGTCCACTTTGGAATATATCATCCGTGACCATAACAGAGAGAGCTTTGAGCTTCGCAAGGAACAGTTCCGCCTGATCTGCAAGTACCTCAACGATCGTTACGGTGAGGGTACTGTTGAACTCCTTCTGAAGGACAGCTATTACAACATGAAGGAAAAGATCGAGCCTGTTATGTATATTATAGAACGTGCCAAGACTGCCATGGAAAAGGCCGGTGTCACCCCCAAGATAGTACCCATCCGAGGTGGCACAGACGGTGCAAGATTGTCTTATGACGGACTTCCCTGCCCCAATATTTTCACCGGTGGTGAGAATTTCCACGGTCGTTTCGAGTATATCCCCGTGGAGGATATGGAAGCCTGCGTCCGCACCCTCAAGTATCTGCTGACCGATCCGAAGCTGTTCTGATCCTTTCCCAATAAGAAACAACGGTTGCACATCTCCTTCAAGGGAGCTTGTGCAACCGTTTTGTGATTCGGTATAGGTCGATGTACGGCACAAGAGTTTTGTTGACAATACAATTCTTCTGTTCTATAATCATCTTGTTGATTTTTCAACTTCAAGTGTAATAATCCCTATGATCTCACTGCAAAATGCATAGGGGAGGTAAATCATGTCCCATCCGTCTATCCAACAATTGCTCCAAAGTCAGAGAGACTTTTATCGTACGGGAAAGACCCTGTCGGTAACTTTCCGTAAGGAACAGCTGAAGAAGCTGTATTCTGCCGTCCGTAAGTACGAGGTAGAAATCAACGAAGCTTTACAATCCGATTTAGGCAAGAGCTACTCATTGCCAAACTTCTGGGAGAATGCTTCCCACCGGAATATGTAGCAGTGGTCATGGGTGGCCGTGAGGAGAATCATACTCTCTTAGAGCAGAAATTCGACTTTGTATTCTTCACAGGCAGTCAGGTGGTGGGAAAGGAAGTCCTGCGACACTGTGCCGAGGCTCTAACGCCCGCAGTTCTGGAGCTTGGTGGAAAAAGTCCCTGCATCGTTGATGCAAGTGCAAATATTCCCCTTGCGGCAAAGCGGATCGTTTTCGGCAAATTCCTCAACTGCGGTCAGACCTGTGTGGCGCCGGATCACATCCTGTGCCATGAGTCTGTAAAGCCCCGACTGATAGAGGAGCTGAAAAAGCAGATCCGCAAGCAATACGGGGACGATCCTCTGCACAACAAGGATTACGGAAAAATCATCAACGGAAAGCACTTCCAACGCTTACTTTCCTTGATTCCCGCAGACAAGGTAGTTCTGGGAGGCTCTGCAGATCCCGACACCTGCAAAATAGTCCCTACCCTGTTGGACAATGTGAGCTATGAGGATGCTGTTATGGGTGAAGAGATCTTTGGCCCCATTCTGCCTGTCCTCGGCTTCCGTAGCTTTGACACCCTGATAGCAGAGCTGAAACAAAAAGACAAGCCCCTTGCCCTGTACATCTTCTCTCAAGAGAAAGAACAGATCCGCAGGGTCACGGAAGAACTTAGCTACGGCGGTGGCTGTATCAGTGATGTGGTGATCCATCTAGCCAGCAGTGAGCTTGCCTTTGGCGGAGTAGGTCAGAGCGGTATGGGAAGCTATCACGGCAAGCATGGCTTTGACACCTTCACCCACTATAAATCCATCGTCCACAAAAGTACTCAGGTAGATCTGCCCATGCGTTATCAGCCCTACAGGAACAAATTCCACAGGGCTTTGCTAAAGCTGTTCTTACGGTAGATGAATGCGACCTTTTCGCATATCATAAATATTGAAAGATGCTGGCTCTCCAAAATCTGCAAAATGAGAAAGTTCCCAATATCAAAAAACAGAAGCTCATTAAGCTTCTGATCCCCATCAATCTCAGAAAGCTGTTCTGTGAGAAAACTCTGCGGAATTTTGCCATGTACACCGTCCCGGAGTTAGATCCCCGATTGGGATGCTACAGTTTGGAAGAGGTATGCAAAATCATTAAACACAAAATGGGTGCGGAATTTACCCAAAAGCACATGAGATGCGTCATTACCACCAATGTGAAGGATGAACGGAATCCCCTGCTCCGCCTTGTGCCTCTGCCCATTAAAAACCTGGTCATGAAGGCCGTTTTTAACAGCGTAGGCGAGAAAAAATCCTGTCTGTCCATGTCCAATTTGGGGCAGGTTAAGATCCCTAAAGTCATGGAGGAGTATATCGAACGCTTCGACTTCATTCTGGGTGTACAAGCTGATGCTCCCTACAACTGCGGAGTTCTATCCTACGGCAACACAGTATATATCAACTTCATCCGTGATACCAAGGAAGCCGAGCTGGAACGGCATTTCTATGAGATCCTCCGCAAGCTTGGACTTCCTGTCACAGTGGAAAGTAACAGAAACGGGAGGTAACAGACCATGTATTGTATCAAATGCGGTGTAAAACTGGGAGAAGCGGAACAATGCTGTCCCCTGTGTAACACCATTGTATGCCATCCGGACTTTAAGCCGGAGGTACAGCAGGGACTGTATCCTCCAAAAAAGCTACCGGAAGTCCACTCCGGTCGAGCAGTGGTCAACGGAGCGATCCTGATCCTGTTTCTTGTACCCCTTGCAGTTTGCTTCTTCTCCGATCTGCATATCAACAGAACCTTGGATTGGTTTGGCTATGTGGCAGGTGCTTTGTGCTTGACTTATATCTGTCTGGTACTCTCCCACTGGTTTCGCAAGCCCAATCCTGTGATCTTCGTCCCCTGCGCCTTTGTTGCTGCAGGTCTGTACCTACTCTACGTAAACCATGCAACCGGAGGGAATTGGTATGGGTCCTTCGCCCTGCCGGTATTGGGTGGCTTATGTTTCCTGACCTGCGCAGTGGTGACCTTGGCAAGGTATGTGAAACGTGGCCGTCTATATATTTTCGGAGGGGCTTTCATGGCCTTGGGCTTGTTCACCTATGTCATTGAAAGACTGCTGTGCAAAACCTTTTCCGTGAAATTTATCGGTTGGTGCTTCTACCCTCTGGGAACTTTGCTGATCCTCGGTGGCCTGCTGATCTATCTGGCTATTAACCGATCTGCCTGTGAAGTGATTAGAAGAAAGCTGTTTTTCTAAGCTGATAACGAATAAAAAAGACACTGAGCCAATCAGACTCAGTGTCTCTTTTTTGTACTAATTCAGAAATTAGCCGTTCTCACGCATCTTAGCGAAGCACTCGCTGCAGTATACGGGACGGTCGGTCTTGGGCTCGAAGGGAACACGAGCTTCGCCACCGCAGTTAGCGCAGGTAGCATTGAAGAACTCTCTGGGAGCGCGGGCAGCATTCTTGCGAGCGTCACGGCAGTTCTTGCAGCGCTGGGGCTCATTCTGGAAGCCCTTCTCTGCATAGAACTCCTGCTCACCGGCGGTGAACACGAACTCTTCGCCACATTCTTTGCAAACTAAAGTCTTGTCTTCGTACATTTTGTTTTACCTCTCTTAGTAAAAGTGAATTTGCCCTGACGCGATATGAAGTGCCAGAGGGTTATTGTGATAGAGTTTTCCTATCAACCTCTGTCATTATATCATTACAATTATTTTTTGTCAATAGTAGTTCCGATATATTTCAAGAAAGCGGAAAAAATTGTACATTTTAACACATAACGCAAGTTCTTTTTAGGTCAAAATGTCAGTTGTTCCTCTACCTCTGTGGGGATATGCAGGTGATCGTATGCAAGTCGCGTGACGCAACGACCTCTGGGGGTGCGAGTCAGGAAGCCGATCTGCATCAGATAAGGCTCATATACATCCTCGAGGGTAATGGCTTCCTCCCCTATGGTTGCCGCCAAGGTCTCCAAACCCACAGGGCCACCGCCATAGTTGCGGATGATGGCAGTCAGCATACGGATATCCGTGAGATCAAGTCCAAGCTTGTCCACCTCCAGCTTGCTCAAGGCATGGTCGGCGGCATCCTTGGTGATCACTCCATCATAGAAGATCTGGGCGAAATCACGGACACGGCGGAGCATACGGTTGGCAATTCTGGGCGTACCCCGGCTACGGGATGCGATCTCCATTGCGCCCTCAGGCTGGATCTCCATGCCCATGAGATTGGCAGAACGGGTAATGATGCGACACAGCTCCTGAGAGGTATACAGCTCCAAACGGAAGGTCACACCGAAGCGGTCACGGAGAGGGGCAGATAGCTGTCCCGCTCTGGTAGTAGCGCCGATAAGGGTAAATCTGGGCAGATCCAGACGGATGGAATTTGCAGAAGGTCCTTTGCCTACAATAATATCAATGGCGAAGTCCTCCATTGCAGGATAGAGAATCTCCTCCACAGCGGTATTCAGGCGGTGGATCTCGTCAATAAACAGAATATCCCCTTCCCCCAGATTGGTCAGGAGAGCCGCAAGATCTCCCGCCTTCTCAATGGCAGGGCCGGAGGTAATGCGGATATTGACTCCCATTTCGTTGGCAATAACACCTGCAAGGGTGGTCTTGCCCAAACCGGGAGGGCCGTAAAGGAGGACATGATCCAGCGACTCATTACGACGTCTGGCGGCCTCAATGTAAACAGAAAGATTTTCCTTGACCTTTTCCTGTCCGTTATATTCATATAAGCGCTTGGGGCGCAGAGAGTACTCCTGCTCATCGTGAGGGGTGAAGCCGGTTGTGATCAGGGGTGCTTGTGGATCATGTGAAAAGTCTATACTCATATTTTACCTCATAACCATTGCTCGCAGAGCATGGCGGACGATTTCTTCCGTAGTCTTACCTGTGGGATCAAAGCCCTTCAGGGCAGAGGCGATCTCCGAGGGATGATAGCCAAGTTCTCCCAGCGCCGCCTGTGCCAAGGACAAGGCACTGCCACCACCGGTCTGCACCGGGGTAAAATCTGCGACGGCAACCTCCGTAACGGAAGCCCCCAGCTTGTCCTTCAGTTCCAGAATGATACGCTGTGCCAGCTTCTTGCCCACACCCTGTGCGGAAGTAAGAGCCTTTTCATCCTGGGTCATAACTGCAAGGCTGAAGCGGTCGGGGGATACAGCGGAAAGGATAGCTTGCGCCGCCTTAGGACCTACACCGGTGACCCCAATAAGCATTTCAAAGCAACGAAGCTCTTCACGGGAGGAAAAGCCGTAAATATCAAAGGCATCCTCCCGAATGTTGCAGTAGGTAAAGAGCTTTGCCCTTTGTCCCACACGCAATTTGGACAGGGTATAGCCACTGGTTCGGCAGGCATAGCCCACTCCCCCACAGTCTACCACTGCCAGATTTTCTTCCAAGAGAGCAATCTCTCCGTTCAAATAGTAAAACATTCTTTATCCTCGATTCCTCAGAAGACTTGTTGCGGATCTTCCGTGGCACAGGGCAACAGCAATGGCATCTGCCGCATCATCGGGACGGGGCAATTTTTCCATTTTCAACAAGCGTCGAGTCATATCCATAACCTGATGCTTTTCTGCCTTGCCATAGCCAACCACAGCCTGCTTGACCTGCATAGGGGTGTACTCAAATAGGGGCAATCCTGCCTTCTCAATGGCAAGGAGGATCACTCCTCTGCCGTGAGATACACCGATACCTGTGGTAATATTGTGTCCCCAGAACAGCTCCTCTACCGCCACAGCATCGGGTGCTGTGACCTCCAGCAGACGGGTCATATCGTCATAGAGCATTTCCAAGCGCTTGGGGAAGCTCAAATCCGGGGGTGTGGTGATCACACCGTATTGTAATAAGCCGAATTGTCCCCGTTGTGCCTCTATGAGGCCGAAGCCCGTGGTGGCATAGCCGGGGTCGATGCCCAGGATCTTCAACGGAACTGCTCCATAAGCCACTGAGGCCAGTGGGGAAAAGCAATGCTGATCAGCCAGTTGACGGTGCCCAGGATCACGATTCCAAAGAGGATCCACGCAAGGACACGCTTCCACTTGGGAGAGGGCTCAAAATATGAACTTTCCTCTACAGGGCTTTCTTCCTGCCGCAGGGGCTTGTTATCTTGTTCCATGTATTATGCTCCTTTGTATGAATGTATGTTCTTATTATAACATATACCTAAGTAAATCGCAAGTAAAACTTAGACCTCAAACATCAGATCTCCGTAAGTAGGTACAGGCCAAAGATCCTTGTCCGTAAGCAATTCCAACTGATCCACCGCTTCACGGAGGGCATTCATTGCAGGAACTACCCGATCATGGCAATAGTTGGCAAGGTCAGAGACCATTTCAATGGTATTGCAAAGCTCCACCTCTTTACCCAAGGTATCCAGAGCCTTATAAGCTTGATCCAGCAGTGTAGTGGTTCTGCGCAGAAGGTCTGTCTGCACAGCAATGGGAACATCGGGGCAGGCAGAACGCACCTTGCACACAGAGTCTGCAAGACGGGTGGTATAATGGACTACCGCAGGGATATAGTGCTTGGAGGCCATGTGTTGCATGGTTCTTGCCTCAATGAGAGTGACCTTGGTATAGGTTTCGTAGAGGATCTCTCCACGGGATTCCAGCTCTGCCGGGGTGAAAACACCGAACTTTGAGAACAGTCCCATAGACTTCTCTGTGGTGATTGCGGGAATGGCAGAAACCATGCTGGGCAAATTAGGAAGGCCTCGTCTTGCAGCCTCGGCCACCCATTCTTCGCTGTAACCGTTGCCCTTGAAAAGCACACGGCTATGCTCACGGAAGTACTTGGCAGTCAGTCTGCCTGCATCCTCCCCTGCTTCAAGAGCATCGGCGGCTTCACACAGTGCCTCTGCCACAATGGTATTCAGGACTGTATTGGCATTGGCGATACAATCAGAAGAGCCAACCATACGGAATTCAAATTTATTCCCCGTAAAGGCAAAAGGAGAGGTACGGTTGCGGTCTGCGGCATCCTTGAACAGTACGGGCAGAGTGGCAACACCGGCATCCAGCTTACCTTCCCCCATGCAGTCCTCGGCAGTACCCTTACGGACGATCTGCTCCACCACATCCTCCAACTGGTCACCCAGAAAGACGGATACAATGGCGGGAGGCGCTTCCTCAGCCCCCAGACGGAGGTCGTTACCCACACAGGCAGAGGCCGCACGGAGGAGGTCCGCATGACGATCCACCGCCTTGAGAATACAAGACAGAATCAGGAGGAACTGCAAATTATGATTGGGGGTCTTTCCCGGCTCCAGGAGGTTCTTTCCCGTATCTGTGGAAATGGACCAGTTATTATGCTTACCGGAGCCGTTAACGCCGGCAAAGGGCTTCTCGTGGAGTAGACAAACCAGACCGTGGTGACCTGCCACACGCTTCATGGTCTCCATAGTCATCTGGTTCTGGTCTACTGCAACATTGCAGGTACAGTAAATGGGGGCGCACTCGTGCTGACCGGGAGCAACCTCGTTATGCTGTGCGCTGGAAGTAATGCCCATTTTCCACAGCTCCGTGTTCAGCTCCTTCATAAAAGCGCCTACGCGCTCACGGATGACACCAAAATACTGATCCTCCAATTCCTGACCCTTGGGGGCGGGAGCGCCGAAAAGGGTGCGACCGGTATACACCAGATCACGGCGTCGGAGATATTTCTCACGGTCTACAATGAAGTATTCCTGCTCCGCACCTACGGAGGGAATGACCTTGGTGGCGGTGGTATCACCGAAATAGCGGACAACACGTATAGCATGTCGGGAAAGTGCCTGCATGGAACGCAGGAGCGGAGTCTTGTTATCCAGTGCTTCCCCGGTATAGGACAGGAAGACAGTGGGGATACAAAGAATCTTGCCACCGGAGGTCTCCTTGACAAAGGCGGGAGAGGTGCTGTCCCATGCGGTATAACCGCGGGCATAATGGGTGGCACGGAGTCCTCCCGTGGGGAAGGATGAAGCATCAGATTCGCCCATAACCAACTGCTTGCCGGTCAAGCGCAGGAGAGCATGGCCCTGCTCATCGGGAGCGGTCAGGAAAGAGTCATGCTTCTCCGCCGTCACACCGGTCAGAGGCTGGAACCAATGGGTGTAATGGGTCGCACCCTTTTCCACCGCCCAATCCATCATGGCCTTGGCTACCACATCTGCCACTGCCATAGGGATGGCGCCCCCTTCTTTTTCCACACGCACAAGCTGTTCATATACTTCCCGTGGCAGTCGCTGACGCATAACTGCACGGCTAAACACATATTCACCGAAATAGCTACAGGTACTCATAGGAATTCCTCCTTTATCTTTCCCATAGTTTACTCTTTTTTTCGCAAAAAAGCAAGTGTTTTTCCACATTTGGTACATACTATCTGAGGTGATTTTATGATATTGATGCTCATTCGTACAGGGATCCTGTATTCTCTTCTGTTACTGACCATTCGCCTGTTGGGGAAACGGCAGATCGGAGAAATGGAGCCTTCCGAATTTGTGGTGTCCATGCTCCTTGCAAACTTAGCCACCATACCCATGGAAAATACGGAAATGTCCGTCTTCCACGGCATCTTCCCCATTGCGCTGGTCTTCAGTGCAGAACGGATCATAGCCTATTTCTCCCTGAAATCCATCCGCATCAGACGCTTCTTCTGCGGAAAGCCTGTGATCCTCATTGAAAACGGAAAAATCTTAGCAAGGAATCTGCGCAGAACACGGGTTACTCTGGATGAACTGACCATGCACCTGCGGGAAAAGGATATTTTTGACCTAAGCACTGTGAAATTCGCCATTTTAGAAACTAACGGACAATTATCCACCCTGCTGTATGCCAAGGACAGTCCCCCAAACGCTCGGGATCTGCTTGTGAAGGTACCGGAAAATCAATTACCCGTCACCGTCATTTCCGACGGGAAGATCATGGAAGAAAATCTACCTCTCACAGGAAAGGATAGAGCTTGGATCGACAAACAGTTACAAGAGCACAGTTGTACCTTAGAGCAGACCCTTCTGTTGACTGTGGAACCATCAGGGAAAGTGTACTTCGTAAGCAATAAAAACGGCTAAAATTTTTTAGGAAATTTATGTATTCGCTATTGCATTTTTATACACATTGCTGTATAATGTGGGCATAAATAAAGAGAGCTATATTGCCCTTCTGAATATTATTCCACCACAACCGTTATAACTTGCCAAGTCGTGTATTTGGAAAAGGAGGATATTATGAATTTCAAAGGTAAAAACTTCCTGACTCTTCTGGACTTCTCCCCCGAAGAGATCACCGCACTCCTTGATCTGTCCGCCGAATTAAAAGCAAAGAAGAAGGCCGGCATTCCCCATGACAGCCTCCGCGGAAAGAACATTGCCCTGATTTTTGAGAAGAATTCCACCCGTACCCGTTGCTCTTTTGAGGTTGCAGCCTTTGATCTGGGTATGCATACCACCTATCTGGATCCCTCCGGCTCCCAGATCGGCAAGAAGGAGTCCATTGCCGACACTGCCCGTGTCCTCGGTCGTCTGTATGACGGCATTGAGTACCGTGGCTTCGGTCAGGAGATCGTCACGGAGCTTGCAAAGCACGCAGGTGTTCCCGTATGGAACGGCCTGACCAACGAGTACCATCCCACGCAGGTTCTGGCTGATATGCTGACCATCCGTGAGCATTTCGGAGAATTGAAGGGCAAAACCTTGGTATTCATGGGGGACTGCCGTTTCAACATGGCAAATTCTCTGATGATCGGCTGTGCAAAGCTGGGCATGAACTTCATCGCCTGTGGCCCCGAGGGCTACTTCCCTGTTCCCGAGCTGATTGCCAAGTGTCAAGACATCTGCAAGGAAACCGGTGCAAGCATCGCCTTTGAAAGCGATCCCATGAAGGCCTCTGCCAAGGCAGATGTGATCTATACGGATGTTTGGGTCTCTATGGGTGAGCCTATGGAAGCTTGGGAAGAACGGATCAACAAGATGATCCCCTATCAGGTCAATGCCAAGCTCATGGCAAATGCCGGAGAGAATGCGATCTTTATGCACTGCCTCCCCGCTTTCCATGATCTGAATACCGGCATCGGCAGAGAGATCGGTAACCGCTTCAAGCTGGATGCTCTGGAAGTCACCGACGAGGTCTTCGAAAGCAAGCAGTCCATCGTCTTTGAAGAAGCAGAAAACCGCATGCACACCATCAAAGCCGTCATGCTGGCAACCCTCGCTTAAAACATCCTACATAATCACAAATCGGACAGCCCTCCAAAAGGCTGTCCGATGTTTTTATTCTGTTTTGGGAATATAATATACAACGATATTAAGACAGAAAAAATCCTTGAAACTCCGAAGTTTCAAGGATTTTTGGTGGAGATAAGCGGGATCGAACCGCTGACCTCTTGAATGCCATTCAAGCGCTCTCCCAGCTGAGCTATACCCCCATATTGGCGTCACCGCCGTTTGCATGGGTATTATAGCAGAAAGTTTTAGAAAATGCAAGAGGTATTTTCAATTTTTCTAAAAATTTTTTCAAATTTCAAGAAAGAATCTGTTTTATCAGACGAAAAGACTTTATAATCCCCCATCTGTATGTACGCTTTCTTCTATCCGTCGCCTTCTCAGGTCTTGGGCGGAAAATACGATCAGCTCCATGTCTCGCCGATTGGGATAATAGAGGGTAAATTCTCCCTGCTCCACAGGGAGCAGTTTCTTCCGCAAAGCTTCGGGATCGACGGCTTCGGGACTTTTGTTATAAAGTTCAAAAAAACACAGAGCGTCCTCAAAGCTACGGAAGGGCTGTCCCAGCTCTAAAGATAGACCCTGGGTAAAATGCGGAATGCCAAGTTCTTGGAGCCTCCGGGTCAGAGTGTTGATGCTGTGCTGTTTTCTCTGTACCGTAGCTGTGGAAAAGCGATGCTCACTGCAATCCCGTCTGACCACCAAAACCTTATCTCTGCACTGCCTTGCTCCCAGAGTGAGGATCTCCTCTGCTTTGCCGAAATAGCAGAAGACCATTGCATCGTAGTCCCCTTCCATCTGCAAAATATCTCCCTGTATGACCTTGAGATTCTCCCCTCTTTCTCCTTGAAGCAGTCCCTCCAAGGCCGCAGCAGAGGCATCTATGGCAGTTACCTCCTTGCAATACTTGGACAATTCCTTTGCCAAATATCCCAAACCGCAACCGGCATCACACACATGCCCCTGTGTAGGCAGATATGGCAGTAAAGCGGCAGTCAGTTCCTTATAATATGCTCCATATTGGGATGCATCCGTCATAAAACGGATGGTGTCCCTGCTCCAACGTTGCATCATGACTGCTGAGAACGGCAGAGGATCATCTCTGCACAAATGCACACGGCGATCTCCGCAGGAGTCTGCGCCCCAATAGGCAGACCGATGGGAGAATGGACAGAAGCGATACGTTCCTCACTGATACCCGCCTGTCGGAGAAGCTCCTGTGTACGGGCGATCTTGTGACGAGAGCCAATACAGCCCACATAAGCAGTTTCAACACGGAGCACCTGTTCCAAAAGGGCGTAATCCGACTCATGCCCCGGTGTCATGATTACCACATAATCCTGAGGTTTCAAGGTGACCTTGTCAAAAATATGCTCATAGTCTCCGTATATCACCTGTTCTGCCATAGGGAAATGCTCCTTGGTAGCAAGTTCCTTCCGCTTGTCGTAGACCGTCACACGGAAGTCTACAGAGGCCAGCACCGGCACAAGTGCCTGTCCTACATGACCGCCACCGAAAATATACACACGGCCTGCACGCATAAGAGGCTCGTAATATTCCAAAGGCTCACCCTTGACCAGTACAGCACGGGAGCAATAGTGTTCGGGATCTTGGGAGGCTTCCTCCTCACCGACAACACGGAAGCTTTCTACCTTCCCTTCCCGAATCCTCAAATATAACCAGGAATTTGCATCCTCCCGGAGAGCCTGTGCCATTTGCTGAAGGACAGGTAACTCGCTTTGGGTCAGAAGCTGATAATAGATGGTCACCTTGCCGCCACAGACCATGCCAATGGATGCCACCTGTGCAGGAGCAAGGTCAAAGGAACGGATGGCGGTAGCACCGGTATTCAGTACCTCCAGTGCCTCTTGGGATGCCAGATATTCCACCTGACCACCGCCCACAGTGCCCATAGTGGTGCCGTCTGCAAATACCGCCATACGAGCCCCCGCTCCTCTGGGAGATGAGCCGGAGGAGGCAAGAATAGTACAGAGGACAACCTTCTCTCCCTGCATGATGTGATTCAAAATGGAAGCTGTTAAGTGTTTCATATGAGACCCTCCCATAGATTTATGAAAAAGACAAGTCCTGTGGGATGTTTTCCCGATCAAGGGGAAATACAGGGCTATGCCCTAGAAGCTTATGTTTTATTCTGCATTCCTATACTCATAGCTTGTATGAGAAAAGCGCCCTGCAAGCAGGGCGCTTTGGAAACAAAGTGACGAGGGGTTTTATCAGAAGCCTCTTCTCTTGTTCTTACGGGCAGCCTCGGACTTCTGCTTGCGCTTCAGACTGGGGCTGACATAATGCTCTCTCTTCTTAACTTCTGCGATGACGCCATCCTTCTGGCAGGATCTCTTGAAGCGCTTGAGAGCACTCTCCAAAGATTCATTCTCTTTGACGCGAATTTCAGACATTGATTTCCCTCCCTCCGATACATCCGGCTCAATCCTGGATGCGTTCAGGGCCTTAAAAGGCAGGATTTATTATATCCGTTCTTCGCCAAAAAGTCAAGAGAAATCTACAACTTTTTCAAAAAATTTTGGAATTTTTTTCGAATCGTAGATTTTTGCCTTATTTCACGATCAAATTGACCAGCTTGTTCTTGACAACAATGGTCTTGACGATGTTACCGCCGTTCTTCTCCAGGAAGCGAGCGATCTTTTCGTCAGCCTTGGCGCTCTCGATAACGGAGTCGTTGTCCAGATCGGCGGCTACATGGATGGTACCGCGGAGCTTGCCGTTGACCTGCACAGCCATGTCGATCTCTGCATCCTTGCACTTGGCTTCCTCATAGGTGGGCCACTGAGATACGGAGCAGATGCCCTCGAAGCCGTGCATTTCCCACAGTTCCTCACAGATGTGGGGAGCGAAGGGGCTGAGGAGCTGGAGCAGAGTCTTCAGCTCGGCGGCATTACAGCCATTGTCGGACAGGGTGCTTGTGAGGCTCATGAGGGCGGCCAGAGCGGTGTTGCCCTTCAGAGAGTCGATATCGGAAGAGACCTTCTTAATGGTCTTGTGCATAGCAGACTCATTCTTTGCGGAGTATTCGGTCTCCTTGTCGGTGACGGACTCGGCAAGATTCCAGACCTTGTCCAGGAATCTCTTACAGCCCTTGACTGCATTGGAGGACCAGGAAGCGGCCTTCTCGAAGTCACCGATGAAGATAATATAGCTACGCATGGTGTCTGCACCATACTCATTGATAACATCCGTGGGGTTGATGACATTGCCACGGGACTTGGACATCTTGATGCCACCTTCACCGAGGATCATGCCATGGCTGGTACGCTTTGCATAAGGCTCCTTGGTGGGAACAACACCGATGTCATAGAGGAACTTGTGCCAGAAACGGCTGTACAGCAGGTGGAGAGTGGTATGCTCCATGCCACCATTGTACCAGTCAACGGGTCCCCAGTAGTCAATGGCTTCCTTGGAAGCAAGGGCCTCATCATTGTGGTTGTCCATATAGCGCAGGAAGTACCAGGAAGAACCTGCCCACTGGGGCATGGTGTCGGTCTCACGCTTTGCAGGGCCACCACAGCAGGGGCAAGTAGTGTTGACCCAGTCGGTAATGGTAGCCAGAGGAGAACTGCCGTCATCTGTGGGCTCGTAGCTCTCTACCTCAGGCAGGAGCAAGGGGAGCTGAGACTCATCCAGAGCCACAGTGCCACACTTTTCGCAGTGTACGATGGGAATGGGCTCGCCCCAGTAACGCTGGCGGGAGAAGACCCAGTCACGGAGCTTGAAGTTGAGCTTGGCCTCGCCAATGCCCTTCTCGGTGAGGAATTCGATAATGGCCTTCTT
>JAZMZW010000230.1:0-3534 GCA_045586205.1 Faecousia sp.
CTACAGCGTGGCACAGTATGCCTATTCTCAGCTGGATAAGAGCAATGCTTCCACAAGCCTCAAGACCCTGTGTGCAGATCTTCTGCGTTATGGCGGAGCTGCCCAGAGCTTCAAGGACTACCGCACCGATGCCCTTGCAGATGCCAACATGAGCATGGAGCATCTGAACTATCTCAGTTCCGGGGAAGTGGCCTTCGGCAACACCAATACCACCCTCAATGATCTTCCTTCCCCCAAGGTCACTTGGGTAGGTAAGACCCTGAATTTGGAGAGCAAGGTTGAGGTGAAGTACATCTTCAAGCTGAGTTCTTACCAAGGAGAGTTGTCCGATCTGAATCTCCGTATCAGCTACAAGGATCTGGACGGTGTGACCATGAACGCTGTCATCCGTGACTTGGAGGTCTATCAGCAGGACAAACAGCAGTATGCCTTCTCCTTTGACGGTCTATTGGCGGCAGAGCTGAGACAGGTTCTCTCCGCACAGATTTATGAGGGAGATACCCCCGTATCCGTAACTCTGCAATATAGCCCCGATACCTACGGCAACAACAAAACCGGCGCACTTGGCACTTTGTGCAAGGCTCTCTTTGCCTACAGTGACAGCGCAAGGAATTTCTTCCTCGCATAAAAATAGCCCCCTCCGACCGACTCGGAGGGGGCTTGTATTATTCAATGTGAGCGTGATTGTTGATATGGTCGATGCAGTAGCAGTAGAAGCCCTTGCAACGGGAGCAGTAGCGGAATTCCAGACCGGGAGAATCTACATCCGTTCTGCCACAGACCGTACACTTGTGACGGCAGGGCCGCTGTGCTCCGGCAGAAGATGAGGTGCTTGTCCAAGTTGCAGTGGTGCGGGTGGCTTTTTGGAAGTTCATCCGCTTTCTCCGCTGTGCGAAAGATCGGTGGAGGGGAAGAAGATTCTTTGCATCCTTTCCGAAGGTCAGGAGGTAATTCACCACAGACAGCAGGGGATAGGACATGACCAGGAGCAGGGCAATGCCGAAATTGCCTGTACCGATATAGGTAAAGAGGCCTAACAGCTCCAGCAGGATCAGTGCCAGATCGATCCATGCCAGCCAGCGCATCTTAATGGGGATCAGACCGAAGAGAAGTACCCGTTCTTCGGGGATCAGGGTAGCTACCGCAAGGAAGAGAGACAGATTCAGGTAGTACACAGAGGGGGGATTGTTCTCAGACAGGAGCAAGCCACACAGCAGAGCCACCAGAATGTACAGCGCTGCACCGCCTAAGTAGTAGATATTCAGTCGCAGTGTACCCCACACGGCCTCCAGAAGCTGTCCCAGCCAACGGGTGAACAGAACATAGAAGGCCATGTAGATAAAGCCCAGAACACTACCGAAAAAGGCTTCTACTCCGTAGGTGATGAGCCAAGTCACAGCCCGCCAGATCTGCCCGCGGAAGATCTTGTGGATATCAAAACGCAGGAGCTCATATACATCTGTGCTTTGGGTCACAAAGGTAAATAAATATAAAAATGCATTGGCAAGTCCCAGAATCAACATGAGGTTGGGAATGCCCTTGTTCCGATTCTTGGCAAGGAATCGTTGGTACGTACGAGACATAATATACCTCCAATTTCAATCTGTTACCTATTGTACTCCAAAAACCGTGATTTGTCTATGAAATTTCCATGAATTTTGTCTTTTAGCTTGTAAAATTAAAAAATATATGCTACAATCATCGGGTTAGAATATCCCCGACTCCTCTGTGAGGGGTTTGAGGGAAAATAAATATGGAGGAATATGTTAAAAATGAGTCATGTAAAAGATACCGGCTTAGCTGAATACGGCAGAATGAAGATCCAATGGGTAGAGGACTTTATGCCCGCTTTGTGCGCCATCCGTGAGCGTTTTAAGAAGGAACAGCCCTTTGCAGGGAAGAAAATCACCATGTCCATCCACATGGAAGCAAAGACCGCATTTTTGGCTTTGTGCCTTGCTGCAGGCGGTGCAGAGGTTCATGCCACCGGCTGTAACCCCCTGTCCACTCAGGATGATGTTGCCGCAGGTCTGGATTCCATGGGCGTACAGACCTATGCTGTCAACGGTGTCAGTGTAGAGGAATATGAACAGCTTCTGGTTGAGGCTCTGTCCTGCAAGCCCGACCTGATCATTGATGACGGCGGCGATCTGCTGGACCTCCTCAGCGGAGATCACAAGGATCTGGCTGTGAACATCATCGGCGGTGCGGAAGAGACCACTACCGGCATCCACCGTCTCCATGCCCGTGCCAAGGCAGGTGTCCTGCCCTTCCCCATGATGAATGTCAATGATGCAAAGTGTAAGCATTACTATGACAACAAGTACGGCACCGGTCAGTCCGTATGGGATGCCATCATGCACACCACCAACCTGCTGGTTGCCGGCAAGACCGTGGTCATCGCAGGCTACGGCTACTGTGGCAGAGGTATTGCCATGCGCGCCCGTGGCATGGGTGCCAATGTCATCGTCACCGAGATCGATGCCATCAAGGCTCTGGAAGCTTCCATGGACGGTTGCATGGTCATGACCATGGACAAGGCCGCTCCCTTGGGTGATATTTTCATCACCACCACCGGTTGCAAGGACGTTATCGTTAAGCGTCACTTCGAGGTCATGAAGGACAATGCCTTCCTGTCTAACGCAGGTCACTTCAATGTAGAAGTCAACGGCGTGGAGCTGGAAGAAATGGCTGCCCGTGTCTACATGCGCCGTAAGGATATTATGGGCTATGAGATGCCCGACGGACGTACCCTGAACCTCATCGGGGAAGGCCGCCTGGTCAACCTTGCCGCCGGCAACGGTCACCCTGCAGAGATCATGGATACCAGCTTTGCCGTACAGGCTCTGTCTCTGGAATACATGCTGAAGAACGGCAAAAATCTGTCCAAGGCCGTTTACGAAGTTCCCAAGGAAATCGACGACGAGGTTTCCCGTCTGAAGCTGGCAGGCGCCGGTCTGGAGATCGACACCCTGACCCCCGAGCAGGAAGCCTACATGGCAGGCTACACCGTCTAAGCTATCCCCAACAACCATCCCCAAACAGCCCGTGCTTTTCCCGGCACGGGCTGTTTTCATCTTGGCAAGGGAGTTGCCTCGTGACACATTCAAACAAAGTAATACAGCCCACAAACCATCCCTAGTTCTGCGGTAAATTTCAGTTTATCGCTCTGTTTACCGATGCGGTAGGCACTAAAGCCTCCCTTGTGTAAAGGGAGGTGGCACGGCGTAGCCGTGACAGAGGGATTGTGCGGTAAGCACTATAACATAAAATAAAATCAATGCGAAAACGAACAATTTTCTATAAAATTTCTACGAATTTTCCTCATTCTGTGCGCAAATCAACCCCTACTGCGTCAATCCCTCACCGCCTTCGGCGGAGCTCCCTTTACACAAGGGAGCCTTTGGTCTGTGCGAACTTCAAACTGAGCGATAAACTGAAATTTACATTACCGAAAGTGCCGACAGCGGGCGGACAGGGTCGTCCGCCCCTACAGAAGTGTGGTGCAAAACAGTTCGACAAGCTGAAAAGGGT
>JAZMZW010000231.1:0-14106 GCA_045586205.1 Faecousia sp.
CTGGATATGCCATAGATAGACCTCCTTTATTTTCCGTGCCAAGTAATTTAATTATATCATAAGCAGAGGAATTTTGCAAGCATAAATTGCTTGAAATTCCTCTGCTTTTTCGACTTTCTTTGCGTCTCGATATTACTTGTATGCTAAAAGTTACGGTTTAGATAGTGCCTGCAACGACGGTTGGTGACCGTCGCTACGTAGTAAGACGAAACTTTGTACAAACTTTAGCGAGCATTCGGAAACTTTCCACTATCCACTATCAACTGTCAACTTGATCTCATTGTCCATTGCCTGTTGGGCTTTTTATTCGTCTTGGTTGCTGTGGAAGACGTCGGCGACTTCGGTGATGGTGATGTAGGCGCGGGGGTCAATTTCGTGGACGATGTCTTTCATGCGGGCAATCTGAAAGCGGTTGACTACGAAGTAGACCACGGTTTTTTGGGCGTTGGAGTAGCCACCGCGGGCTTCAATCTTGGTCATTCCGCTTTCGAAGGTTTGGGTCAGCGCCTTGCAGACTTCTTCCGGACGGACAGTGATGATCATGGCCGCCTTGGAGCGGTCGAAGCCTTCTACGATGAAGTCAATGGTTTTCAACCCTGCACCATAGGTGATGATAGAATACAGGGGCAGGATCCAGCTGTCTACAAGGATGCCACAGAGGATGTACAGTGCCACGTTATACAGCATGACGAAGCTACCGACACTGAGGTTCAGCTTCTTGGAGAAGATCACCGCCATGACCTCGATGCCATCCATAGCACCACCGTAGCGGATGGCAAGACCGCTACCGGTACCTGAGATAATTCCGCCGAAAATGGCACACAGGAGCAGATCCGTCTCCGCAATGGGAGACATGGTAGCCACATCAATGGGGAACACATCGGTGATGAGCCATGCTGTCAGGGAGTAGATAGCCACGCAGTAGATGGCATGGAAGGTGAATAGCTCTCCCTGCCGTTTCAGTCCGTAGAGGAAAAGCGGGGTGTTAATGAGGATCAGGAACACAGACAGGCTGAGAGGTGTCAGCTGTCCCAGTAGCATGGAGGTTCCCGATACTCCGCTGTCATACAGTCCCACGGGAGCTAAGAAAAGGGTAATGCCACAGGCATTGATACAGCCCGCAAGGGTTAAAAGCAGAAGGGTCTTTAGTTTGATTTGAGAGAAAAGAGATTTTAACATATAAACCTCCGAAATTTGAATTGAAAATAGAAAATTGCCGGAGTTGGAAGCCGGTTTTATGAATGATAACAGGGTTCTTGCAGTGAGTGTCTGCAACGACGGTCGGTGACCGTCGCTACGTAGTAAGACGAAACTTTGCACAAACTTTAGCGAGCATAATTTTCAATTTTCAATTGTCAATTCCTGCCTGCTACCAGGTTCGGGTTTGCAAGCACTGCTTTGTAGTCTTCTAAGTTTTTCTTCAACAGCTCCGGGGTGTTGAGGCTGTAGGGGCAACGGGAGGCGCATTGGCCGCAACCCCGGCAGGCTTCGATGAGGGACATTTTTTCCTGCCACTGCTCTGTCAGCCATGCAGCGGAAGGGGCTCTGCGGAGCATGAGGGACATACGGGCGGCGTTGTTGATCTCGATATTCACGGGGCAGGGCATGCAGTAGCCACAGCCGCGGCAGAAATCTCCCACCAGTTCCTTCCGTTCCTGCTGAATATATGCAGACAGTTCGGGGGTCAGTTCTGTGGGGGAGTCAAAGTAGCGAAGCCAGTCTTGCAGTTCTTCTTCCTTTTGGATGCCCCAGATGGGAAGAACGTTGTCATATTGGGCAATGTAGGCAAAGGCGGCATCTGCCTTGGTGATCAGGCCACCTGCAAGAGCCTTCATGGCGATGAAGCCCATGTTGGCTTCCTTGCACTTTTCCGCAAGGGCAAGCTCCTGCTCTGTGGACAGGTAGCTGAAGGGGAATTGCAGGGTCTCATACAGACCGGAGGCAATGGCTTCCTCCGCTACGCCGATCTTATGGGTGGTGATTCCGATGTGACGGATCTTTCCCTGTGCCTTGGCTTCCAGCATGCACTCATACATGCCTGTACCGTCACCGGGGCGGTAGCATTGGGTGGCGCAGTGGAACTGATAAATGTGGATGAAGTCCCGTTTCAGCAGGGACAGAGAGGTCTCTAAGTGTTTCCAAAAGTCCTCGGGGGTCTTGCTGTGGGTCTTGGTGGCAAGGATAATGTCGCCCCAAGCACCGCCGAAGGCCAAGCCTAACTTTTCCTCACTGTCGGAGTAGCTACGGGCGGTATCGAAGAAGGTCATGCCCCCTGCATAGGCCTTTCGCAGGAGGTCTACGGCGGTTTCCTTGGATACACGCTGGACAGGCAGTGCCCCAAAGGCATTCTGAGGGGTCACAAGGCCGGTAGAGCCTAAGGTTACGGTTTTCATTTCAGTTCCTCCAATTTCTTCATGGGATTGTCGTGGATGTTTGCCCGTTTGGCTTCCTCTTTTAGGTCACGGATCACACGGGCGATGGAATCGTTACAGCGTTCAATGCGGTCAAGAAGCTCATTTGCGGAAACTCGGAGAGTACCGCTCCGCAGGGCGGAAAGCTGGATCATGGAGTCGGAGGTGGCTACCTGTACCCGATAATTTCTGCCGATCTCTCCCAAGAGACTTTCAATATACAGGTCGGCACTTTCCTGCTCCTTGGTATAGACCACACGGAGGTTGTTATGCTTGCTTTTTGAGCCTACACCGCCCTTGACACGGTAGCTGTCAAATACTACTACCAGTTCACAGGGGTGGAATCCGCAGTAATTGCTGAGAATGTCTAATAGGCGCTCTCTGGCACCCATAATGTCGGTTTTTGCTTGCTCTCGCAGACCTTCCCAGGCAAAGATCATGTTGTAGCCGTCTACAATGAGGTAGTCCTTCTTGGGGGGAGCTAATTGGATCTCCTCTGCACGGACGGGGACAGGGGGGCGGTAGAGTACCCGTTTGTCCGGGCCGAATTCTCTGTCCATAATGGCTTGGAGCTCTTTTTCGTCTAAGTCCAAGTTGCGGGTCTGCAAACGGGGTTGGGGATCGGGTCGGGGCTTGAGGACGGATTCCAAGTGCATGTGTTGGGGAACATCCTTCCACTTAATATTGATCCCTGCGCCGTGGGAGCAGAAGATAGAGTCCGGAGTATTGAGGGTATCGGCTTCCGGATCGTAGTTGGCTTGCGCCAAAACTGCCTCCGTATTGTGGCAGGGGGCATAGCCCGCAGGGGTGCACAGGAGGCGTCCTTGCCCCGCAGTGTAAGAAATAAGCTCCTGATGATAGCCCTGCAGTTCGGAAACAGGGGCAGTTCCGCAGAGAACCATGAGATCTCCGTCCTCCTCGGGGGAGCTGAAGTCACCGCCCATGGCACGGATGTCGTTAATGGCTCTGCCGATGCGAGAGCCGGGGACGGAGAGCTTGAAGCGGTAGATGGGCTCTAAGAGAATGCTTTCCGCCTGCATAAGACCCTGACGGACAGCACGGTAGGTGGCCTGACGGAAGTCACCGCCTTCTGTATGCTTCAGGTGGGCACGACCGACCGCAAGGGTCAGCTTCATATCCGTAATGGGAGCACCGGTCAGGACGCCCAAGTGAGTCTTTTCTGCTAAGTGGGTGAGGATCAGCCGTTGCCAGTTCCTGTCTAAGCTATCCTCGGGACAAATGGTATCTATGACGATCCCGCTTCCTCGGGGAAGGGGCTCTAAGATCAGGTGAACCTCCGCATAGTGGCGCAGGGGCTCGAAATGTCCTACACCCTCTACGGCATTGGCAATGGTCTCACGGTAGGATACTCTGCCATGATCCATGGTCACTTCCATATCAAAGCGCTGAGCAATGATGCTTTGCAGGACTTCAATCTGTACCTGTCCCATAAGCTGGGCACGGATCTGTTGCAGACGTTCGTCCCAGACCATGCGCAGGAGGGGTTCTTCTTCCTCCAACTGGCGGAGCTTTTGCAGGGCTACGGCGGGATCCGTCCCTTGGGGCAGGTTAATGCGGTAGGTCATGAGGGGATAGAGCACAGGAGGCAGGGAATCGTCACAGGCTCCCAGACCGTCTCCCGGGAGACTATGGCTCAGCCCCAAGGCGGCACAGACCTGTCCGGGGAAAACCTCTTCCACAGCTTGGAACTGGGTGCCGGAGTAAAGACGTAGCTGGGTGATTTTTTCTTCTGTTTCTTTGTAGGAAATGACTGAGCGCACCTTCAGACTGCCACCTGTGACCTTCAGCCATGTCAGTCGGTTGCCTAAGTGGTCACGGCTGATTTTGTATACCCTTGCGGAGAATTCCTTGGGGTAGGCTTTGGGCAAGGTCAGTTCTCCCAGACCTTGGAGAAGCTCTTCCACCCCTTGCAGATGGAGGGCAGAGCCGAAATAGCAGGGGAAAACCTTTTCTTTGCTTATGCCTTGGGCAAGGCTTTCCTTTGAGATCTCTCCCGTATTTAGGTAGGCTTCCAGCAAGCTCTCGTCACACAGGGCGAGGCTGTCTGCATCCGTAGGCAGGATACAGGCTTCGCTAAGCTCCTTTTGGGCTTGGGTAAGGAGCTTTTCTTTCTCCGCACCCGGAAGATCCATTTTATTGAAAAATAAAAGGGTAGGGACGTGGTAACGGCGCAGGAGCTTCCACAGGGTCTGGGTGTGGGATTGCACCCCGTCTGTGCCGGAGACCAGAACGATGGCGTAGTCCAGCACCTGCATGACACGTTCTGCTTCTCCGGAGAAATCCACGTGTCCCGGAGTGTCCAAGAGAGTGAAGTTCCGATCCTTTACAGAAAAACGGGCTTCCTTGGAGAATACCGTGATCCCACGGGCGCGCTCAATGCTGTGGTGGTCTAAAAAGGCGTTGCCGTGATCCACCCGCCCCAACTGTCGCAGACAGCCACAGGAGTAGAGCAGGGCTTCGGAAAGGGTGGTTTTTCCCGCATCCACCTGTGCGAAAATACCAAGGGTGAGAGCTGTCATAGGGTGCTTTCCCCCTTGCTTTGTGAAATATTATGAAAAAACATCTGTGCCTCCTATTGCAAAATCGGGCAAAATGCGTTATACTTGCCTATAGAATCTTAAAAAAGGGAGAGATACCATGTTTCAACTGAAGACTTACACCGCTCCTGATTTTACACAGGAATGTTTTGTCAATGCCCCCAATGCTGTTCTGGCTCCTTGCCCCTTTGACGGTGTTGCACCGGAGAAGTACCATGCACTGAGCATTTTCCCCGAATATTTCAAGATAGACGACCGGTGGCTTCTTGCAGAAGAAAGCCGTATGGACTGCGTCCCTGTATATGACAACGGCAAGATCCTTGTTAAGGAATTCCGTGTGCTGAAGCAGGGGGAATTGGTTGTTCTGGGTCGTACGGAAAACTGCGAGGACGGCATCTATGTCCATCCCAACGGCTTCGATGAGAAGAAGGCACAGGGGGATGTTTTTGCCTTCCGTACCGGTCGCTCCCGTGAGACCGCCTTTTCCAGAGACTATGATGAGCTCTACGAGCTTCTGAAGCATGAAAGAGATCACGGCAAGATCGTTTGGGTTTTAGGACCTGCCTTCTCCTTCGATGCCGATGCCCGCAAGGCTATGTCCAAGCTCATTGAGAACGGCTATGCCCACGCAGTTCTGGCAGGCAATGCTCTGGCTACCCATGACTTGGAGGGTGCTTATCTCCGTACCGCTCTGGGTCAGGATATTTATACTCAGGAATCCCAGCCCAACGGCCACTACAACCATCTGGATCTCATTAACCGTGTCCGTTATCACGGCAGTGTTTCCGAGTTCATCAAGAACGAGGGCATCGACAACGGCATTATTTATTCCTGCGAGAAGTGTGGCATTCCCTATGTTCTGGGTGGCTCTATCCGAGACGATGGCCCTCTGCCTCCCGTGTACGGCAATGTGTACGAAGCACAGAACGCTATGCGTGACCAGATCCGCGGTGCTACCACGGTTATCTGCATGGCTACCATGCTCCACACCATCGCCACCGGCAATATGACCCCTTCTTACAGAGTCATGCCCGATGGCACTGTCCGTCAGATCTACTTCTACTGTGTAGATATTTCCGAGTTCTGCGTCAACAAGCTGGCAGACCGTGGCAGTCTCTCTGCCCGTGGCATCGTCACCAATGTACAGGACTTTGTAGTAAATCTCCAGAAGGGTCTGGGACTGTAAGTTTCAATTCTTGATCATAAAAAGGGACGGGCGAGAGTTCGTCCCTTTCTCGTTTTCGTGAAGAAAGAATGGTGAATAATGGAGGTATCGACTGCGCCGATGGGATTTAGAAGTAGGGGCTTGCAATTCAGCGGCTCCCTCTGATGAGGGTAAGCGTAGCGACACCACGGTAGTGAATGACACTCCGGGGGAGTGTCAGAGCCGTGGTGCGGAATCACCGCAGTGATTTCCCGAAGGGTGAGGGAGAGAAAAGCTTGTGATTTGCACAAATTTACGATAAATTGTATAGAATTTCAGATTTTTTCTCTCCTTCCGGGCTTCGCCCACCTTCCTCATCAGAGGAAGGCACTAATTTGTAAGCCCATACCTCGTACTTCGGTGCTTTTGCCATTGATAGTTCCTACACCAACCATCAATGATGGTTGCTGCGTATTCTTACGGTTGCTTGTGCAAATTTCAAACAGGTCGACAAACTGAAATTGGCAACTTTCAACTGTCAACTTTCTACGGTGCGTTCTATGTGCAAACTACGAAAAACGGGGCTGTTGCAGGATCGGTGCAACAGCCCTGTTGTTGGATCAGTCGATTTGGGCGATGGATCTTGCGATTTCCGCATCCACGGCGGCTTGGGTGTTTTCGGCCTCTGCCTTGGCATTCTTCTTGGCGGCGGAGCGTTCCTTCAGGGTTTCCAGAATGGGCTTGACAGCGCCCATGATACCTTTTTTCTTTACGTCTTCCTCACTGACGCTGAGAACCTGAACCTGTCCGTTCTGCACGGCAAGGAAGGAAAGGGGAGTCTTGTTGACCTTTGCACCGGCACCTGCCATGAGACCGTCTGCCTTTTTCTTCTGTGCAAGGTCGGAGCCGCCACAGCTGAAACCGCAGGACAGCTTGGAAATGGGAACAAGGGTCACGTCCCCGATGACAATGGGTGCATCTGCCACAGACTGCTCTTGAGCAAGGGCTCGAATCTGGGTGGTGGTGAATTCAAAGATGTTCAGAAGCTGGCTCATATTAGGTTACGCTCCTTTTCAAGTAATTGATGACTAGACCCCCAAGGAAGCATACAAAATTCCAGGGGCGGTATCTCAGCAGACCTTCGTAGAACAGCTGAGTGTTTTCCTGAGAAAAGTCACAGCGGATATCTACGCTTCTTTGTCGGAAGGTAAATGCGGAATCCAAAAGGGTAATCGTGGGATACACTGCGGCGCAGATTCTGCCGTAATTGATGGCACAGTCTGCGGCATCCTCATCTCCCACGGTAATGCGCAGAGTGAATTTATGGAAGACTCCACGGCAGAACAGCTTGCCGATACGGCCGAAAAGCTGACCTACTGCAGTGCCCAGATCCTCCAGCATTTGTTGCAGTCCCTTTTTCTCCAGTGCTGTTTTTGCGTTAGCAATGGAGGCAATGTCCTGCAAGCCCAGAAAATTCAGCAGGGCAGTGAGGGCGGAAGAGCCCTTTTTCTCTTTCTTTTCTTTTTTCGGTTTTTCTTCTTTGTCCTTTTTCTCCTCCTTGGGAGCGGAGGGCTTTTTCTCTTTCCCACTGTCATAGAGGGTTATCCATGCAAATTTCAGACGGAAGACAAAGCCCGACTCCCCGTCATAGCGCATGCCGATATGCAGAGGGAGGAATAGGATCAGCCCCAGAAAGGCCAAGATCCCAAGAAATATATACAGTAAGACCATAGATCGGCTCCTTTATGGGGGAGTGTTTGGATGGTCAAAGGGCTTGTACTGCCCTGTGGAACGATCCGTTCTCCTTCTATTATAATGCAAAAAGAGGAAATTTACAATAGGATTGGGCTTTACTTTTTTATTTTTCTGTGATATTCTGTACAGGAATGTACATGATCTGTCTAACAGAAGGAAAGGAGTACAGCTCATGGAACTTTTTAAAAAACTCGGATATGTTTTTACCGGTAAGCAACGGTGGAAAATGGCCGGGATCTTTCTCTTGGGATTTATTGAGACCTTGATGGATTTCTTCAGCGTGTCTCTGATCCTGCCCTTTGTGTCCATCCTGACACAGGTGGATCGCATGGAGCAGACAAGTTGGTATGGGATGATTTCCGCAGTGATCGGCAAACAGCCGCCTCAGACAGTCCTCCTTGTGCTGACACTGTCTATGCTGGCTCTGTATGTGGTGAAGAATGCCTATGTTCTGCTTCTGACCAATATCCGCATTCGTTTTATCAGCACCAATCAAATCCGTATGGGTACAAAAATGATCCGTTGTTATATGCACAAGCCCTATACCTTCCATCTCCAACGGAACACGGCACAGATCGTTCGGAATGTCAATTCAGATGTATCCGGTGCTTTCGGTGTCATTTCCTCCATCTTTTCTCTGGTTTCCGACGTGCTGATCATCGTGGTACTGGTGGTCTTCCTCTTTGCGGTAGATCCCGGTATGACCTTGGCCATTATGATCGGTCTGGGACTTTGCTCTGCACTGTACTTCCTTGTGGTACGGGGCAAGATCCGACAGGCCGGTGAACACAACCGTGAATACGGCGCAAAAATGATCAAGGCCGTTCAGCAAGCTATGGGTGGCATTAAGGAAGTCAAGGTCATGGGTCGTGAGGAATATTTCTCCTCTGTCTATGACGAGGTCGGCACAGCCTATGTGGAACGGCGCAGAAAGTTCAATATCATTGCAGCAGTTCCCGGCAGACTGATCGAGACTGTTTGCATGGGTAGCATTCTGGGTGTCATTGCCTACAAGATCTATAGCGGACAGGATCTGGCAGAGGTTGTCCCTGCCTTGTCTGCCTTTGCAGTGGCGGCAGTTCGTCTGCTCCCCAAAGCCAACGGCATCAACGGTCATATTAATTCCATTACTTACAGCATGCCTTCCCTCAATGCTCTGTATGAGGATCTGACGGAGTCCGACCGTCAGGAAGCAGAACGGCGCAGAGAGATCGAAGAAAAGCGGAAGCACCCCCGTCCGCCTATGGAGCATGAGGATATTGTTCTGGAAAATGTCAGCTTCACCTATCCGGAAAGTGATGCACCTGTTCTCAAGAATGTGAATCTTACCATCCGTAAGGGACAGTCTGTAGGCATCGTCGGTGTTACAGGTGCAGGCAAGACCACCCTGGTGGATCTGATTTTGGGACTGTTGAAGCCCGATAGCGGTCGGATCTTCTATGGCTCTATGGACATCCACAGTGACTACGATGCATGGCTCAAGCATATCGGATACATTCCCCAGACCATCTACCTCACGGACGATACCATTGCAAAGAATGTTGCTCTGGGCATTCCCGAGGAGGAGATCAATGAAACAGCTCTCTGGCGAGCCTTGGAGAATGCTCAGCTTGCAGACTTTGTCCGTAGCCTAAAGGATGGAGAGCATACAGTCATCGGTGAACGGGGTGTCCGTCTTTCCGGCGGTCAGCGACAGAGGATCGGCATTGCCCGCGCCCTGTATCGAGATCCTGAGATCCTGTTCTTTGACGAGGCTACCAGCTCTCTGGATAACGAGACGGAAAGTGCTGTCATGGATGCCATCAATACTTTGGGTACACACAAGACTATGATCATTGTGGCCCATCGCCTGACCACCATTGAAAATTGCGACAGGATCTTCCGTGTTGCGGAAAATCATGTAGAGGAAGGTACGCTTGCAAGAAAATAAGAGTTTTCGCTCTCCTTTGAAGGGACTTCCTTCAGAGGAGAGTATTTCTTTTGCAAATGAGTCGTTACATAGAATATGGGGAATCTTAGAAAAAGTTCTTTGAAAATAGGGGGGATATGTAGTATAATTACTATGTGTATCAAAATATGAACAATACAGGAGGTTTTTTATGAAACGAATGAAATCTTTTGCGGCAGTTCTTCTCCTTCTGGCAATGGTACTGGCTTTGCTCCCTGCACCGGCGGCAAAGGCCGCGACTCTGCCTGAAGAGAAGACCGAGACCAAAGCTGTATCTGTGAGCAGTATTTCTGTTCCTTCCTACAGTGGCGGTACCGCATCCGGCTGGATGACCTATGACTGCGGTCAATATCTGGGCTTGGCAAACACCGGCACACAGTCCAAGATGCAGATCATCACAGGTACCACCGCCACCCAGTTCCTGACTTACGGCACAACTCTGAAGGACAAGGGCTATACCGTCCTTTATGAAAAGAAGATCACTGCACAGTCGGAATACAATCGCCATTATAAATTCCTCTCTCCCGACGGAACTTATGTGGTGTACACCTACTTTGTAGATGCTTATAAAGAGACCCGTATCATCGTAGACACCAATGTAGACACCCTGTGTAATTTTAAGTACAAAAGCAGTGGTAAGACCGGCGGTCGTACAGAGGTGTACATGGTGCCCTTCTCCGCCTCCCAGGACGGCTACGGCTACAGCAGTGCCTACGGCAGTCAGAACCGCAACAATGCAGGCTCCATGTATGTGATCAAGTTCGCTGACAACAGCCTTTTCGTTGTGGACGGTGGCAGTTATATCCAGATGACCGACCGTGATGCGGAACGGATCTATGCTTTCATGCGTCGGATCACCGGCATTCCCGAAGGTCAGAAAATCGTCATCAACACTTGGTTTATCTCCCACTATCATGATGACCATGTGTCCGGCTTCCCCCGTTTCCTGTCCAAGTATTACGAGCACTTTGATCTGAAGAATGTCATGTACAATTTCGATGTGGTAGGTGCTTCCGGAGACAATACGGAGATCGTGGGCGAGATGTATCCCAATGCCAAGTATTACAAGCCCCACACCGGTGAGACCTTCAATATCTGCGATGTAAAATTCGATGTGCTCTATACCGTGGAAGATCTTTATACTCCCAACGGTAAGACTCTTACCCTCCGCGATAAAACCTGTATGCGCAAGTCCGATGAGGAGAATAACTGCTCTGCCGTTCTGCGTATGACCTTCGACGGCAAGACCATGCTCCTGACCGGTGATATTTACGATGCAGACCGCATTCTCATCGCCATGTACCCTGCGGCGGATCTCCATGCAGATATTCTGCAGATCCCTCACCATGCCTTTGACGGTCATGTGACTTTGGTTAAAACCGTTGCTCCTACGATTTCTTTCCTGAATCAGGTGGAACGCTCTACCACCAACCGTAAGGATCTGTATACAAACAACCATAACTGGATGCCTTATGCAGGCACCATCTATTATGGAAACTCCAATCTGGTGGGCTATTGCGCTGCCGAAGGTGTGTTCCTGGAAGAACCTTTCACAGATGATGTGGACTGGCTTGGCTGGGGCAACCTGACTTGGGATATGGATGAGGCCAATTATTACGAAAGTGGCACCGTTACGGATTCCGAGAAGTATTACCGTTATGACCGCTTTACCGGCGGTGCCATCGACGGTACTTACATGATCGTGGATAACAAGATGGAGTATCCTCTGTATTACAGTACCTCCGACGGTACGGTTACCTATGGTTCCAAGGCCTTCTACACCAATGACACATACTACTTCGGGGCATCTCAGCGTAGATATGTGAACTGGAACATGTCCTTCAAAACTATTACGGATCTTTCTCTGATCTTGGCAAACAGCGGCAAATCCTTCTACTACTCCGGCTCTGTCAAGAAGGGAAGCGGAGACTACTGGGGTACCAACTCCAAGAACTATAACATGGCTTTGGGCAAGGGTGACAGCTATACTTCTTCCGGTATGTTCAGCTCCTGGACCTCCTTCACCAACCAGATGGAGGCAAGCACCAACGGTATCCGTGTGGACCTGCTGAACGACAACACCCTGCTTTTTTATGCCCGTTATACCAACAGTGACGGCTCCAGCTCCTATTACCCCCTGTACCGTGATGCCTACATGGCTACCACAGATCAGGGTTGGGGTGTTGCCCACCTGACCAAGACTGCGGCAAATGAGAAGTTGGACTATTTGACCCTCCGTCTGTACAAGTATAACAGCACTGCCGACACCATGCTTCTGTCTTGGACCGGTCACAAGGATTACTATGCAGACCCCGGCATCAGCAAGAGTCAGGCACTGGGTCTCCTGTCTGCGGATCTGCGTGTGTACTACCGTATGCAGAACTCCGGAGATACCGGCGAGATCTACTATGACGGCTGGCAGAAGAATGCCGCAGGCACCTACTGGCTGGAATTCCCCAGTGACTACAGCGGAAGCACTGCCGGTAATTACACCATTACCATCAAGTACAAGAATCATGCAGGTACCACTCTGACTCTGGGCAATTTCACTCTGCACATCCGCAGTAAGAGCAAGGCTGCCAACCAGCTGTTCTTTGATTTCAATGACAGCACCGCTTCCAGAAAGGTCTATCAGTACCAGAGCCAGTACAACCGTGTGAACTTTGACTCTGCTTCCCGTTGGGATTTCATCGAGTATAATTCCTCTACCAAGAGCAACGATGTTGCACCCGGTTATGTGGACACCTTGGCAGGCACCTTGACCCTGTACACCAAGGCCAAGGATACTGTCCGTAAGAATCTGTCCATCCGTACCTATGCAGGTGGATTGAATCCCCTGAGCTACAGCCCCAAGAATGCGGAAGTGGTACAGATCCGCTTCAAGGCAGAGAATCTGAAAACAGCCTCCGACGGCACTGCCAATTTCCGCCTGTGTTATTTGAAGGACGGTGGAACGGATCTGATCTATGAAAGCACCTACAATCTGGATGAGGCGGCTTTGACCGATGGAGAGTACAGAGTGGTTACCGTTGCTCTGAGCGATACCTTCCGTGCATGCACCAGTATTACGGGTCTGCGTCCCGCCTTCTCCTATGTGATCCCCAAGGATACCTCCAAGACAGGTTCCATCACCATTGATTATATCTACATTGGACCCAAGGCAAATGCACCCGTACAGGAAGACCGCAATGTTTTCTTTGACTTCACCAACGACTCTACGGCTCAGAACCGCTACAGCGCAGAGCAGTACAATGATCTGAACTTCGACAGAGAAGTATCCCCCAACTGGTCCACCAGTGAGACCTCCACCACTGCCAAGATCTACAATGACTGCACCGTTTCCAATTCTGAGGGCGTCCTGAAGGTCAATGTTGCAGAAGGTCTGGCATACAACACCGATAACAGCTACTATGGTCCTTGGGTCGTAACGTCCCAACCCGGTGGCTACTTCGTCAACCGTGACAATGTGGAATACCATGCCCTTGGTTTTGAACCGAAAGCAGGGGATGTGATCCAAGTCCGATTCAAGCTGGAAGGCTGTGTTGCCGCCACTGATAAGGATCCTCAGGTCGTGGTTGTCTATGACAAGAGCACCGGAGGCATATCTACCCGTGGCAGCTACAACATGATTCAAAGTTACACCTTGGAAAACGGTGTCTACCAGACTCTTACCTTCACTGTAACCGATGAATTTTCCGCCGCCGATGTCATTACCAGTCTGGGCTTCCGCTTCTGGCATATTAAGGCCGCAAGCAAGGGGACCGGCAAGGTCATTATCGACTATATTTACATGGGAGCCGCAGAGAATAAGCCTGCTGTACAGAGACAGGTAACCTTCCTTAATGCAGACGGTACTGTCCTGGAGAGGAAGACTGTTGCAGATGGTGGATCTGTAAGCTATACCGGCGCAACCCCCACCAAGGCTTACGATGCCAACAACCATTACACCTTTGCTTCTTGGGTAGATGCAAGCGGAAATGCTGTCAGCCTCAGCAAAATCACAAGCAACCTGACTGTTTATGCCTCCTTCACCGCACAGGCACATAGCTATAAAGAAACGGTTTTGACTGCCGCTACCTGTACTGCAACAGGAACCAAAGAACTTCGTTGCACCTGTGGCTACAGCAAGACAGAGACCATTGCCAAGACAGCACATACCTCCGTTGCCGATCCTGCTGTGGCCGCCACCTGTACCACTGCAGGTAAGACAGAAGGGAAGCACTGCTCTGTATGTAGCGTAGTCCTTACTGCTCAGGAAGTGATTCCTGCCACCGGCCATACCGAGGTTAT
>JAZMZW010000232.1:0-7755 GCA_045586205.1 Faecousia sp.
GTCTGTAAATCTCGACTCATAAAAAATACCCCCGTATCTCAGATAGTATATGACAGTCGCATATACTATCCGTTACTATACGGGAGTATTGTGCCATACCGAAGTGGCTATTGCAAGTCGCTGTTAGTTTTTACGCTTACGCACAAAAACACTCTCTACCAAAAAGATAGAGAGTGTTTTGTGATTACTTCAGGAAATACGCTTTTGCGCTATCGGAGTACGCAAAAAGAGCTTTGCAAAGTTCCAACAGTGTTCCCTTCTTGTTATTGCCGTAGGTATCGGCGCTGTACTGCAGAGTTGCGGATACAGGCGTATCTCCATCATAGATTTGTACGGAAACAATTTCCCTTAATTCGGATGCCAACAAAGCATCCATGGTAAAGGCATACAATATTCCGTTTCCACTATAATCCTGCGGATTTTCCAGAGTGAGGTTGATCTCTTCTCCATACAAATCCTTATAGCTGATACGAAGTACCAAATCAGCTAAATTCCCTTCGTAGCCTTCCGGATTGAAAATAAACTTCAAGCAAACCTTGCTGTCCAGATCTAAGCCCTTACCTGCCCAGGCAATAGTGGCATTAGGAAGATCATTCAGAACTTTGTTGGTATTACCGAAGGTGATAGCTTCCATATCAGAAAGGTAGACTTTGTGTGCATCAGTCATCCCAGCATCAGCTAAAGCAGAAACACGGTATTCCTTGAAGATCTGCGCCTTTGCGCCGTAGCGGAGAAGGTCTGCACAGAGGGTCTTCAGAGTATCGGGAGCAGAGGTTTTATTCAGCTGAGAATAGGCATAATCGGCGATCTTATACACATCTGCATTGGAATAGTAGGGTTGTCCGTTCTTGGTGCCGTAGAAGACGGAAGTAATGGTATCGTTCATCTGTACGGCGGTGAGACCTGTGAGAGTGAAGTAATAGTAGTAACCGCTGTCTACGGGATCGATGCGGACGGTGGTAGTTCCCTTGTATTCCTCACCCTCATAGATCTCAATGACGCTTTCCATATAAACGGTACTCATATCAAAGCCCGCAAGAAGCGTCTTGGCAACGCCGAAGTTAATGGAAATATCACTTGCCAGATTTAAACTGTGACCGATCTTGATAATAGGATTAAGAACAGCTTCCTTCTCCTCCACCTCGCTACAGATGCAAGATCCTTCCACGAAGCTGTGTTCTTGGATCTCTTCGAATTCACAGTTCTCACAGCCCTGCTTATGAGTCTGTCCGTCAATCTTTTCATAGATGTAACTATGACCGGTTGCGGGAATAACCTCCTGTACGGTCAAGACTTCAGAACATACAGAGCAGTGCTTGCCCTCGGTAAGTCCGGTTGCGGTACAGGTCGGAGCAACCGCCTTGTCGGTAACCTCGTAATGACCCTTTGCAGGAATGACTTCCTGAGCGGTCAGGACTTCGGAACATACAGAGCAGTGCTTGCCCTCGGTCAAGCCCGTAGCAGTACAGGTAGGAGCAACTGCCTTATCGGTGACCTCAGTGTGCCCCTTGGCGGGAACAGATTCGGTCTTGGTTGCCTTACAAACTGTACAGGTGTAGGTCTTGATGCCGGTTGCCGTACAAGTAGGCTGGGTGGTGATAGATCCACTGTTATAGCTGTGACCGCTTGCCGCTACATAAGTGTCCTTGTAGCTGTCTGTGCAACGGGAGCAAGTTAGGGCAGTGTAGCCCTGTGCGGTGCAGGTGGAAGCAGTTACTACGCTGTTGTAGTTATGTCCCAAAGCTGCCACTGTGGTCTGTGCAGTCAAGACTGCATTGCAGACAGAGCAATGCTTGCCCTCAGTCAAACCAGTAGCTATGCAGGTGGGGGCTACAGCTTTGTCCGTAACGGAGGTATGTCCCTTTGCAGGAATGTTCGCAGTTTTCAGAAGCTTAGAGCAATAACAGCAGTAGGTCCACGCAGTCCCCTTTGCGGTACAAGTGGAAGCATCCTTTGCTGTGACCATTGCGATATGATCGCAAACAGATTCTTTTTCGGGATAAAGCCCGTCAAGATAGCGTTTTTCCTTGCAATATTCCGAGCCCGCTGCATTCTCCCAATAGCCCGTGTGTATAAAATGGGTATAGGCCTCTTGGTAATTCTTTACAACATCCCCGTTGCTTTCCAAATAGTAAACACCGTCATAGTAGGGAGATGGACTTCTCCCCTCTTGAATGCCATCCATGAGCCAATGAGAATAGAGTTTTTCTGCATAGGTATCTCCCGGATAGGATGCCAAAAGTTTCTCCGTAAGAGCGGAATATCTGTCTGCATAATATTCCCAATCAAACAGAAGCTCCTCTAACTCGTCGGCGGTTTTCACATTGGAAAGTCGGACATTTCTGCTGATATAGTCCACCAGGAAGTCATAACCACTTTTGGGGCTGAGTACAAACTCGGCCACGATATTTTTTATGTCAAATTCTTCTGCGCCTCTGCGCACAACATCACTTCTTGCCAAGGATTCATTGGCACCGTATCGATAGTAATGTTGGAGGAACTTGACCTTGTTAGGATAATATTCCTTATCGTATTTAAAATTCACATAATTGATATAATCCTTCCCATCAAAGAACAGAGCGCCTTGCCTGCCTTCTCGGAAACCTGTTGTCACGAAATGCTCATAGGCAGCTTCATAATTGTTTGCGCCATACTTACTTGCCACATCTGTCTCATTTGTCAAATAATACTTTGCATCAAAGAAGACACTGGCAACATAGCCCTTCTTGATTCCCGTGGTTTTCCAATGAGTTCGGGCTTGTTCTTCTGTCATCCCCGCAGTTTCCTCGGGATAGCAAGCAGTATAAAGAGTGAAGTCAAAGAGCATGTCTTCCAATGTCGCAGTCTCCGACACAGAGTCAATACGGAAGGTTTTTCCTGCGGTGGTAGTCACAACCTTCATAGTACTACTATCTACATTGAGATATTCATAGTTCAGCATGGATACTATGGCAATGTGAGAAGGATCATTGGGCCAATCCACCTGTTTCAAACACCACAACTGAGACGGATCGTTGGTAATCTTTTTACTTTGGGTAACGGAACGGTCTGCATTCACTGTCAAGTACAGTCCCGAACGATAGCTTCGGATATAATAGTAGCCGTTTTCGTTGCTTTCAAATCCGAAATAAGTAGTGTCATTGGGCGTGACCTTTTCTGCAGTCAAACAGTTGTCGGAAGCACCGGGATCTACGATCAAAATATCTGTAGACTTAGCACCGCGGAGAAGGTATAGGCCATCTTGGGCATAAGCCGCCCGTTTACCCATGAGTTCTGTCTGAGACTCGGGATCTACCAAGAAAGAAACAGAACTGACCGTACGGTCTAAAAAGATACGATTTGAATTGAAGTACAAAATCCCGTCAGCGACCTTAATGGTCTCAGGCTCGAAGAAAATTTCTCCGCTATCGGGAATAAATATAGACTCGTTCGGACTGTGGGTCACATCTTTGGTACGGTTTGCGATCGCCTTATCTATATCGGGATATACCAGAACAACATAGTCGGAGTCTCCGTGATTATCGGGGACAATTTCAGAATGACCCATACCAACAGGAAGATAAAACACTCCTTCGTCATAGCCCGCACCCTGAACGGTAATGCTAATATCCTTCATACCGCTAACATCCCGGGCCGCTGCGAGAAGATCCGAAAGTTGGAACGCAAATTCACAGACCAGTTTTCCCGGAGTTGCGGTAATGTCTACCGTAGCAAGATAAGATACAGAAGCACTTGTAACCAGAAATTGCACCTGATTCCCCTTTACCCTGTAAACATTCAAGCCTGAGGATGTAACGGGACTGTTTTCGTCGGTGTAGAGGTCATATGCTCCAAGGGTGCTTAAGCTTGTACCGTTGATTTTATAGGCTACCATTCCTCCTGTACCGTTTTTCAAGGTCGTCACAAACAAATAATCTTTACCATCAACACGGACAGCACACATATCATTTGCATGCTTCAGATTCGTGGCATAAAGACCTCCGTCAACGGTCATTTGATCTGTAGAGCCATTGGATCTATGGGTACGGAACAAAACAGCCTTGTCATTGGCTTTGTTGATCTTAACAGTATAGATATACTCTTCCAACAAGGCCATGCCTTGCATAATATAACAGTCCCCTACTGTGGGGATATCGGTACAAAGATCGTAATATCCCCTGCGATTGTCAGATAGAGTCGGGATGGTTTGCTGTCTCACAAGAATTGTATTGCAACGATTGCAGTGTTGCCCTTCACTTAAACCTATTTGCGTTGCAGTGGGTGCAAGGGCTTTGTCTATAACGGCATCATGTCCCAAGGCAGGGGTATAAGTGATATTCACGATACCGGCACAGTCACAGCAACAGGTGGTAATGCTACCGCCAACCAAACAGCTAGCTTCCTTTACAGAAGTAACCTGCGCTCTATGGGGACACAGTTCCGAGGGAACAGGATTTAAACCGTAGAGATAACCATATCCGTCATAATATTGTGAGCCTTTTCGATTCTCCCAGAAGCCAATAGAAACGAAGTGTTCGTAAGCATCTGCATTGTTACTACCTGCATCCGTATAGGCTTGGCGGTAATAGGCGGCATCAAAATAGGGACTGGCCGTTCTCCCTTCCTTTCTGCCGTATTGTACCCAATGGCTGTAAAGCTTCTCTGCATAGGTGCTTCCGGCAAAATTCTTTACCTTTTCTTCCGAAAGAGCAGCAGGATATTTGGATGAATAGTACGCCCAGTCAAAGAGCAGAGTTTCCAGATCCTCACGGGTGCTTACTTTGGACAACTTCACATTCCGACTGATGTAATCCACTAAAAAGCCATATCCGCTACCTGGAGAAAGTCCAAATTGAGAAACAACCTTTTGTACAGCGAACTCATCGGAGCCATAGCGATCCGATCTTGTGAGACTTTCATTTGCGCCGTATTTGCGGAAGTGCCAAATATAAAAGAGTTTATCGGGATAGTCCCCTTGCTTCAGTTTATCATTGCCACTGTGCAAATACTCATTCATAGAGTAGAACAAAGAGCCTTGTCTGCCCTCCCAGAAACCATATTCCAGAAAATGAGTATAGGCTCCCTGCAAGCTCCCGTAAGAGCTGTGGGCGGCAACATCGGGATTTTGAGCAAGATAATATTCAGGATTAAAAAAGATGCTTGCAATATATCCTTTGGCTTTTCCGATGGAATTAAAATGGGCTTTGGCTTGAGCCTCAGTCATACCGGCGGTTTCTTCCGGATAACAAGCGGCATACAGTTCATAGTCGAACAAGTTACTTTCAAGGGATGCGGTATCTTTGACCTTAGTCAAGCGATAGCTCTTGCCGGAGGTAGTGGTAATGGCTTTTGTCGTACCGGACTCGTTGTTTAAGTATTGATAATTCAGAAGTGAGATAATAGCTACATGACCGGGTTCATTGGGCCAATTGATTTGTGTTAGGCAGAAAAGCTGGCTGGGATCATTCTCTTTTTTGGCACTTTTCGTCACTGTGTTGTCGGAATTGACGGTGAGGTACTCCTTTGTCAGCATACTGCGGATATAATAGAAGCCCTCCCCATTACTCTCCAAGCCGAAATAGGTATTTGTCCCTGCAGGATATTTGCCACCAAGTAAATGCTTGTCCTCTGCACCGGGGTCATACAGGAAGTGATCCGTTGCATTGGCTCCCCCAAGCATATATATCCCGTCCTGACGGAAGGATGCTCTGCGAGTAAAGATCCCCACATCAACACCCTGATCCAACAGTAAGGAAACCGTCGTAACAGAATGATCGATGCGCACACGGTTGGTGCTGAAGTACATGATCCCGTCAGCAAAATCTACGCTTTCAATCTCAAAGAACATTTCACCTGCATCGGGGATATAGACAGACCGGGACAGAGAAGCCTTTACACTGCGATCCATTACAGCTATGGCATCAGCAATATTCGGAAAAGCCACGATTACAGAGGTAGAGTCTGCGTGATTGTCCGCTTTGATTTGGGTAGAATGATTATGGTGGAGTGTCAGTGGCATATAGTAAGTGTCATTGGCATAGCCTGCACCTTGGATGGTCATTTCCAACTCCGGCATACCGCAAGCCTGTCTTGCAATTTCCAGCATTTGGACTCTATCTACCTGAAATCCCAGAGGGCAATAAATGTTTTCTGTAGAAGCAGTCACATCGATCGTTCCCATAAACACAAGATCCCCCTGTGCAAGGAGGAGTTTAACGGAATTGCCATTGACCTCATAAGTATCCACACCGGAAATTGTCAGATTTGAGCCACCGCCGGTATAGATATTATAGATCCCAACTGTCTGCAAAGCATTCCCGTTGATCTTGTAACATGCAAGAGCACCGACACTTTTTTTCATAGAGGTAACAAAAAGATACTCGGCGTTTCCCACAACGGCAGCGCACATATCGTTACCGTGTCCTAAGTAGTCCACAGTTGCGACACCGTCAATGTTCAAACGTTGGTTACTTCCGTTAAATCGATTGGTGCGGAAAATTACAGCCTTATTGTCAGAAGAATTTTTCTTAACGGTATAAATATAATCCCCCAGTACTGTCATGCCCTGCATAGAATTGCAATCCTCATAATCGGGAATATTTTTGCAAATATCATAATAGGCACGAGTCTGTGCGGATTCCATGGAACGGGAATCTTGCTTTACTCCTTCCCTATTGACTGCCAATACACCTGCGGTTAAAAGAACTGTTAGCAAGGATAAACAAAGTCCTAGCAAACCCCAAAGTTTCACATTCTTCCTCATATGCCTGTCCTCCTTAAGCTGTTGCATAAATGAAATTCCTAACAAGCTAAGTATATCACAGCAATACAAGAAACACAAGCATCGCCATTTACTTTGCGGCTCATAAAAACAAAAAGCAACACCGATCAAGGATCGTTTCAAGGACCGTTGATCGGTGTTAGTTGAGTTTTATGGGTTTTCACTTGCTGTGTTTCGTTGTCTTCAAACAACTACCACAGTATTGAATTTCTCCCTATGCTTTAAACAGTTGCCGATTATGCAATAAAGTATTGCTTTGCGCTATCGGAGTAAGCGATCAGAGCCTTACACAGCTCCAGAAGATCCCCCTTCTTGTTGTTGCCGTAGGTATCGGCGCTGTACTGAAGGGTTGCGGATACGGGAGTTTCGCCGTTGAAGATCTGTACGGAGACCACTTCTCTCAGTTCGGAAGCCAGAAGGGCATCCAAGGTGAAGGCGTAGAGAAGACCGTTACCGCTGTAATCGTAGGGATCTGTGAGGGTCAGATACATTTCTTCGCCGTAAACATCCTTATAGCTGACCTTCAGTGTCAAATCAGCCAGATCTCCGCTGTAACCTGCAGGGTTAAAGATGAACTTCAGGCAAACCTTGCTGTCCAGATCCAAGCCCTTGCCTGCCCATGCAATGGGAGCGCCGGCCAAATCGTTCAGCACCTGATTGGTGTTGCCGAAGGTGACAGCTTCGATGTCGGAGAGGTAGGCTCTGTGAGCCTCGGTCATGTTGGCATCCGCCAGTGCAAAGGTGCGGTAGCCCTTGAAGATCTGAGCCTTTGCACCATAGCGGAGAAGGTCTGCACAGAGAACCTTCAGAGTATCGGGTGCGCTTACCTTGTTAAGCTGAGAATAAGCATAGTCACTGATCTTGTAGACATCCAAATTGGAGCAGTACAGCTTTCCGTCCTTTTCGCCATAGAAGACAGAGGTAATGGTATCATTCATCTGCACAGCAGTCAAACCGCTGAGCGTGAAGTAGTAATAATAACCGCTGTCAACGGG
>JAZMZW010000233.1:0-11894 GCA_045586205.1 Faecousia sp.
GTGCGGTAGGGTCTTGCATCTCTAGTACGGTTTCGGCGAAATCGTACTGCGGTAACAATCCCTCAGTCAAAAATCAGAAGATTTTTGACAGCTCCCTTTACACAAGGGAGCCTTGGGCGCTCCCGCGCCAGTTAGATAAACTTGAAATCTTGGATAGCTTGGTTGAAACTGCACCTATTATATAGTATAATGGGAAAGAAAGGAGGCGAGGCTATGATGCATGGCTTAACGAATTTGATTACCGGCTTGCTTGTAGAGAAAATGAAGAATCCTAAGAAGGTGAAAGAGGGAGAAGTGCATTTGCACGGTTTGCTTGCAGTGCTCGGCGCTGTGGCCTTTCTTCTCTTTGCGATTCCGGCCATCCTTGCTTTTTGTAAACAAGAAGCTTTGTTTATCTGCTTGCTGGCTTGTATTATGCCTTGTTTGGGCTTGTCTATGATCAAAAGAGAACTCCTGAGCTTTGAGGAAACCGCAAGACTGCACAGGCAGGAGTATTGGCCGCTTATTCCCTTTGTAGGATCCTTCGGATTGGCTTGGTTGGCTTATGTGATAGCATCGATCGTAGTGGGCAGAAATATCCATAAGTACAGCAGAAAAACCGTCAAAAAGTTTTTCCAAGAAGAAAATGTCAACCGGCGCAAGTGAGATAGGAGTCTTTTACATATAAACATATAGAGTAATTGAGAAACAAGTGCTTCACGGTGCGTGTGTAAGGAAAGGTAAAGGGGAAATATATATGATCGGTATTGGAATTGTCGGTACGGGGTGGGTGGCTGCCTATCATGTGCGGGCGTTGAGAGAATTGGGAATGGAAATCACGGCTGTGGTGGGAAGCAGTGGGGAGAAGGCGGAGGCTTTTGCCAAAGAGTGGGGGATCTCTCGCTATGGGGCAGAGCCGGACTTGCTCTTTGCTCCCGAGATCACGGCGGTACATATTTGCACACCGCCTGAGAGGCATTACGGGCAGATCCGTACGCTTTTGCTCCATGGGAAGCATATTTTCTGCGAGAAGCCCTTGAGCCTGTGCAAGAAAGAGGCGCAGGAGCTGGCAGAGCTTGCAGATCGGTCAGGTCTTGTGTGCCGTGTGGGCTTCAATATCCGAGCCTATGCCCAATGTCAAAAGGCAAGGGCTTTGGTAAGGGAAGGGGCGCTCGGACGGCTTTTGCTGATCCACGGAAGCTATTTGCAGGAATTCGGAGTAAGCCCCGCACAGTGGAGCTGGCGCTATGAAAGCGCGCTCCATGCAGTGACGGAGATCGGCTCCCACTGGTTGGATTTGGCACAGTATCTCTCCGGGGAGAGGATCAGCGCTGTCAGTGCGGTGTCGGACAAATTCCATCCTGTACGCTATAAAAAGGAGGGGCTTCTGTACACGGAAACCCAAGAAGGAGCAGAGACTGTTTCCGTCCCTTCCGAGGATGTGGCTTTGATCCACTTCCGTACGGAGAAGGGAGCTATCGGCTCCGTAGTATTGTCGGAGCTGTCCCACGGTCACGGAAACTGCCTGACTGTGGAGCTGACGGGGGAGAAGGCAAGTCTTTCCTGGAACAGTGAAGCACCTTCGGAACTGAGCTTCTCCCGCAAGGGATACAGGGAGAGCCTTTGGCAAGAGGACAGCTTTGAAGCGACCTTCCGCAACCAATTCCGTAGCTTCTATGAGTCTGTTGAGGAAGGAACAGCTACGCTTTTGCCCGATTTTCGTGAGGCCTACGGAAATGTTGCTCTGTGCGAAGCAATTTTGGAAAGCGACCGAAACAATGCCCAATGGGTGGAGGTAAGCCTATGACTGCACAAGAAGTGATCCAAGCTCTGCAATTAGAGCCTCTGACCATGGAAGGGGGCTATTTCCGCCGGAATTATTGCTCAGAAAAGCTGACGGAAGATGGCAAGCCCATGGGCACAGCCATTTATTACCTCATGACCCCGGACAGCTTTTCCCGACTCCACAAGCTACCCTCCGATGAGGTCTACCACTTCTACATGGGTGATCCTGTGGAATTGACTGTATTATTCCCCAATGGCACCGGAAAAACCGTCCTTCTGGGCAATGACCTGACTAAGGGAATGTTCCCCCAATTCTGCGTGCCTGCCCACAGCTGGCAGGGCTCTTGCCTTGCACAAGGGGGCGCATGGGCGCTTCTGGGCACGACTATGGCTCCGGGCTTCGTGGATGCGGATTTTATTCCCGCACAGAGGGAGGAGCTTCTGCAAATCTACAAGGAGTTCCGAGAGGAAATCATCGCCTTAACACCGTAATCAAGAAATAGAAACCGTAGTCCGAGTGGAAACACCCGTGACTACGGTTTCTTATAATGAGGGGGAGATCATGACTCATAGAGTTTGGAGAGATTGGAGATCTCTTGCTTCATTTCTTCCACAAATTCCTTGGGTGCAGTGACTTTGATCCAAGAGCCTTGGCTGAGAAGCCACATTTTGATGCCGTCTCCGTAGGTTTCGGCTTCGATGAGGTATTTGGGTGTTCCGTCGGTGGTGGTACTGCGGTCAATGACCTTGGCAGTGGGAAGCTTGTCCAAGACGGCCTGGAGGGAAGGACCGGTGAATTCAAAACGGATGGTACGCAGAGGGCCGGGCCACATGAAAAGACTCCGTTCTCTCAGCCAGCCTTCGTCAAAGTGGGGGGCTTCCTCCGGGGTGAAGTGCTTGCGGTGGAGGGTAAGCTCCTTGATCCGATCCACACGGAAATAGGAGGGCGTACCGGGCTCAACACCGGTCTTATAGGCAATGAGGTAAAAATAGTGGTCGGCAAACATGACGGAAATGGGGCGCAGGCGGTGAGAGACCCATTTGCGATCCTTGCGGTAGTAGTCTATGGTGATCTCCTGCTTTTCGCTGATGCAGTTGACCAGCTGCCACAGGCGCTCCTGCACACTTTCGCAGTCGTGCTTTACCTCTGCATAGTGATACAGCTCCTTGCGGATCAGTTCGGAAAGCTTGGTGCGGTCTTCCGGAGTGGTGAAGCCCTTAAGCTTGTTGGTCAGGGAGAGCAGCTCCATTTTGGAAAAGGCTCTTGCACCGATCATGACCTCCACCAGCGCAAACAGCTCCTTGCTACTGAGAAATTCATCCATGTACAGGTGATAGCACTTGTCCTGATAAGAATAGCGTAGTTCTGTATTGCCCACCAGCTGGCGGTGATCTGCAAGGAAGGCCTTTAGATCGTTGATGCTACGGGTGATGCTTTTGGTAGAAACTTGATATTCGTAGGCAAGCTGTTGCACAGACAGATCTTCCCCACGCAGACCTCGGAAGAAAAGCTCCAGAACTCGTTCCAGTTTTGTGTTTTCCATATACCGGTCCTCCGCATGTTTTTCTTCTATTATGGCAATCGGAGGGGACATATGGTTGTCCCAGTAAAAAATTATGTATAAATTATAGCATATTGCCATTTAAAATGCAATAAAAATAGAGAAAATTTGGGGAAAATATCAAAAACTGCCGTCTCTTACAGGGGAGACGGCGGTTGGATTTTTCCTGCACTTAGGGGCAGAAGACATATTTTTTCAGTCGGAGGAAGGCTTCTTCCACACGGCTGAGGGGGAGAGCCAGATTCAGACGCAGGTGGCAGGGGCCGTGGAACATCCGTCCGTCCTGTGCGGCTACGCCTACGTCCCAGGCGCGCTTTTCTACCTGGTCGATGGTCAAACCGTGCTTCTCACACCATTGGCTACAGTCTACGAAGAGCATATAAGTGCCTTGGGGGTGGAAGCATTGCAGATCCGGGAGCTTTTCTTTGATGTAGTTGCAGGCAAAGGTAACATTTTGACTCAGTACCTGCCGAAGTTCTTCCAACCATGCTTCTCCCTCCTTGCTGTAGGCCCCTATGAGGGCGTACATGGACAGGACGTTCATGGAGTTATAATGGCAGAGACTGCTTTCCTTCCGTACCCGATCTCGAAGAATGGGGTCATAAATAATGTGGTAGCTTCCGATAAGTCCTGCCAGATTGAAGGTTTTGGAGGGGGCGTACAGAGCAACGGTATTGTTCCTTGCATAGTCGGAAATGCTTTGAGTGGGAGTATGCTTGTGTTCGTCTAAGATCAAATCCGACCAGATCTCATCGGAGATGACCTTAATGCCGTAGCGTTCAAAGAGCTCCATAGCCTCACGGATCTCCCAAGGCTCCCAGACTCTGCCACAGGGATTGTGGGGAGAGCAGAATACGGCAGTGTGTATGCTGTGACTGCGGATCTTTTCCTCCATATCCTTCAGATCCATGCGCCACACACCCTCTTCGTCCAAGACCAGAGGGCTGTGTACCAGCCGGTAGCCGTTATTCTCCAGACTGTGGGTGAAGCCGATGTAGGTGGGGGAGTGAATAAGAATATTGTCACCACGGGAGCAAAGAACATTGACGGCACTGATAAGACCGCCCAAAACACCGTTTTCATAGCCGATGTAGTCGGACTTCAAATCTTCAACACCGTTACGTTCCTTTTGCCAACGGATAATGGCATCAAAATATTCCTTTCTGGGATGGAAATAGCCGTAAGCACTGTGAGCCAGTCTGTGAGAAATCGCCTCGACGATGGCGGGGGCTGTGGGGAAATTCATATCTGCCACCCACATGGGGATCAGGTCAAAGCCCTCTTTGGGAGCTCCCGGTGCGAAGCCCGAACCGTCTCCCACCGCATCCACCGCAATGGCATCCCAACCCTTGCGATCCATAATGGTAGTAAAATCAAACATCTGACATTCTCCTTTCCAAAAATTCAAAAAGATAGAATTCTATTCCCATGATACCATTCGGAGAAGGGATCTGTCAAGGGAAAGCGTTATGAGTTGACAGTTGCGTATGGAAAGTGGGCAGTTGCATGAGCTCACAGCTAACATACCTGCGGAAGGGAGAGTGAATTTCTGCCGGATAAATTGACTTTGAAAGGAATGCGGGGAGACTTGACAAGCGGTGAGATAAAAATTATAATGAAAGTAGCTCTTTTCCGGGCGGAAGAACAATAGTGTGAGGAGGATGTTTTATGAGAAATCGCAACTTCCGGAGAAAAATGTTGGCATTTGTTCTGTGCTTTGTGATGTGCCTTTCGGTGTTTCCTGCGGTGCGAGGGATCCCGGCTTCCTTTTTCGAAATTTACACGGATTGGCACTTTGATCTAAGCAATGAACCGGACAGACCCATGACACAGGAAGAATTTATTGCCCTGACTACGGCCTACTCCTATTGGTCGGTCGGAGCTACCGGTCAGGCGCCTGTGGACAGTCAGGGGAACCGTCCCTCTGCATGGGCAGAGCCTTATATCAAAGAGGCCTGCAACAAGGGGGTCATTGATCCTGCAAGGCTGGATTATGACGCAGTTGCCACTCTGGCCTTTGCCACCAAATTTATCGTCAATTCCAAGGGCTTGTATGACATCGATGCCATCAATCTCTATGAATTCACCGGCACAGAGGGGCTGTCTGCTGAGGATAAGCTCTGCCTGAGTACTGCAGTGGACTACGGCATTCTGCCCTATACCCCCAAGATGGATATGTCTGTGACACTTCCCAGAAAGGATCTGGAAAACAAATACCTGATCCCCGCAGGCCGCCTCAGTCCCGTGAAAAGTGCAGAGGCAAAAAGTCTGAATTATGCATACAGCATGGCATTTATTGAAGACTGCTATTTTTACGAGGAAAACTGGTTGGAACTGCGAGAGGTTCTGGATCGGAATATGGGCAACTTTAATTTGATCTCCTGGGACTGCATTTACCTGAACGATTATAAGGTAGAGCAAAAGCTGACGGAGGATCCTGCTTATGATGCCAAGTATGTAGCCGATTGTATTGCGGGCAAAAATGAAGAGCTTCAGCACGCTATGCTGGAGGACTGCAGGGCCAATGGGATCACAATACTGGGTGGCGTGGTTACCTGGTACGATCCCTCTATTATGGAAATGCTGCGGAAAGATCCCTCTGCCATTGATCAGACCGTAAAAGAACTGATGGAAGTTGTGCAACGGCATGATTTGGACGGTCTCAATATGGATGTGGAGCTTAGTGGAAATACCCACAGAGAAACCTACAGCACCTTGCTCCGGAAACTTTCCGTAGAGCTGAAGAAGCAGGGGAAAATGCTCATGGTCACCGCCGGTGGCTATATGCGGAAGAATAACGAAGTCGCAACCATTTATGACTATGAGGTTCTGGCAGAGGTTGCGGACCTGGTGACCCTTGTTACCTACGACATGCACAGCACCAGACTGTATAACAGAGGCGGAGAGGAAGGTTTCATGAGCAACCGTACCTATACGGAGCGTTGTATCCGCTATGCGGCTATGGAGATCGGTGCGGAAAAACTTCTGCTGGGTATGGCCAGCTACGGTGTGCACTATAACCTGACGGATCATTCTGCGGAGAATATCCTTTATGCCGATATACTCGCATTACAGGAAAAATACGGAGCCACAGCCGAGGTTGTAGACCCGGTGGCAGATGATTACTGTTTCACTTACACCGACGGTGGCAAGGAATATGCGGTATACTATGAGTCCAAGGAAGGTATAAACCGCAGACTGAGCAACGTCACACACTATGGCATGGCAGGTACGGCCTTCTTCTATCTGCAATCGGAGAATAAGGACTTTTTCCGCAGTGCGGGAAAGAAGCAGACGGATCTGCCCTTCCGTGATTTGGAGATCGGTTCTTGGTATACCCAGGGCGTAGAGTTTGCTTATGAAAGAGCCCTCTTTAACGGCGTGTCCGACAACAGCTTTGCACCCGATGCAAGCATGACCCGTGCCATGCTGGTGACGGTTCTGTGGAGATACGCAGGTAAGCCTGTAGAGGGCAAGAATGAATTTACCGATGTACCCAACAAGAGCTGGTACACGGAAGCGGTTGCCTGGGCGGCACACAACGGCATCGTCAACGGCGTGGGCAACAATCGCTTTGACCCCGACGGAGAGATCACCCGTGAGCAGATGGCGGCCATCTTGTACCGTTATGCGGGGATGATCGGCATTGATACAAGCGCACAGGCAGAACCGGGAGACTTCCCGGACGGAGGCTCTGTCAGCGGTTATGCCAAGAAGGCTTTGCGCTGGGCTGTGGCGGAAGGTCTCATTGGCGGTACCAAGGAAGGCGGTATTACCTACCTGAGGCCTCAGGGCAATGCCACCCGTGCGCAGGTAGCTACCATCCTCATGCGCTTCGTCAATAATTTAGCAGAAAAATAAAAAGGAAGAATACTCTATGGAATTTGCCCAATATTTTCCTGTCTGGGACAAGCTGACGGAGGAACAACGGGAGCGTATTGCTTCCGTGGTGGAATACAGAAAAGTCTCCAAGGGAACGCAGATCCACAGTAGCAGTGCCCAATGCTTGGGGCTGGTGCTGGTGAGGTCCGGACAGCTACGAGCCTATTTGCTTTCGGAGGAGGGCAGGGAGATCACTGTCAGCCGTTTGTCGGACTATGATGTGAGCCTGCTCAGTGCTTCCTGCGTCATGCCGGATCTGCAATTTCAGATCATGCTGGAGGCGGAAAAGGACTCGGAATTTTGGAGCATTCCCGCATGCCTGTTCCGCAATCTGGTGGAGGAATCTCTGCCGGTGTCCAACTATGCACGGAATCTGCTGTCCGGGAATTTTTCTGAGGTGATGTGGCTCATGGAGCAGATTTTGTGGAAAAGCTTTGACAAACGTTTGGCGGCCTTCCTTCTGGAAGAACAGCAACTGGAAGGAAGCTCTGTCTTAAAAATAACTCACGAGCGGATCGCCAATCACTTGGGAACCGCCCGTGAGGTGGTAACGAGGATGCTCCGTTACTTCCGAGGGGAAGGTTTGGTGGAGCTGACCAGAGGCACCATCGAGATCCTTGACCCCCAAAGCCTTTCGGCTCTGGGGGAAGGATAGGAGAGAAGAAAACTCGAAGCTTTTTATAACATGGCAAGGATGGCGGCTTTGGATTTTGCGCCTACGGATTGGTTGATGACTTTGCCGTTTTTCAGGACAAGGAGGGTGGGGATGCTCATGACCTCGAATTGGGAGGCAAGCTCCGTTTCCTCGTCTACATTGATCTTGCCTACCAGAATGTCCGTACGCTCCTTGGCGATCTCTTCTACCAGAGGGAGAACCATACGGCAAGGACCGCACCAAGGTGCCCAGAAGTCCAGAAGCACTGTCTTTTCGGAATGCAAAATCTCGGAAGCAAAATTATTTTTTGTAACAATCAAAGCTGACATTGTGTATTCCTCCTTTTGTAAGCTGTTTTTATTGTGTCTTTATCATAGCACAAACATACCGCCCTTTCCGTGATTTTGTCACAAAAGAAAAAATGCCATAGGCAAATCATGACAAGGACGATTCATGCCGTAGGAATATCATTCACCCGAAATTAAGACAAATCGGAGGTCCCCGTGTTTTGCGGGGATCTCCGATAATTGGTTTATTGTATTACTTTGCGGGCTTGAAGCTGTCCTTCAGGCTGACGGAACGGTTGAAGATGGGCTTCTCGGGGGTGGAGTCCTTGTCGGGGCAGAAGTAGCCCAGACGCATGAACTGGAAGGCGGCGGGAGCCTTGGCATCTACCAGACTTGCTTCGACCTTGCAGTTGTTGAGGATCTCCAGAGATTCGGGGTTCAGGCACTCTAAGAAGTCCTTGTCTGCGCCGTCGGGATCGGGATCGGTGAAGAGGTTGGAATACAGACGAACCTCTGCATCGGCGGCGGTGTGAGCATCCAGCCAGTGGATGGTGGACTTGATCTTTCTGCCGTCTGCGGGATCACCGCCACGGGAGTCGGGATCGTATTCACAGAGGACTTCCGTCAGGTTGCCCTCTTCATCCTTCTTGAAGCCGGTGCACTTGACAACATAGGCACCCTTCAGGCGGACTTCGTTACCGGGGAAGAGACGGAAGAACTTGCCCACCTTTTCTTCCATGAAGTCATCGGCTTCGATCCACAGGTCACGGGAGAAGGTGATCTGTCTGTTGCCCATTTCGGGATAGTTGGGATGGTTCTCAACCTCAAAGATCTCGCTCCGACCTTCGGGATAGTTGGTGACGGTCAGGCGGATGGGCTTCAGGACTGCCATGACACGGGCGGCGGTCTCGTTCAGATCCTCACGGAGACAGTGCTCCAAGAAAGCGTATTCCACAGTGGAAGCGGCCTTGGCTACGCCGATACGCTCGCAGAAATTACGGATGGACTTGGGGGTATAGCCTCTTCTGCCCAGACCGCAGAGGGTGGGCATACGGGGATCGTCCCAGCCGTTGACACGGTTGGTCTCAACCAGCAGACGGAGCTTACGCTTGGACATGACGGTGTAGTTGATGCCAAGACGGGCGAACTCGATCTGACGGGGCTTTGCGGGGAGGTCGCAGTTGTCTACCACCCAGTTGTACAGGGGGCGGTGTGCCTCGAACTCCAGAGAGCACAGGGAATGGGTGATGTGCTCCATAGCATCCTCAATGGGATGGGCAAAGTCGTACATGGGATAGATGCACCACTTGTCACCGGTGGTGTGGTGATGCATGTGGTTAATGCGGTAGATGGCGGGGTCACGCATGTTGAAGTTGCCGGATGCTAAGTCGATCTTGGCGCGGAGGGTCATAGCACCGTTGGGGAATTCCCCTGCACGCATACGACGGAACAGATCCAGAGATTCTTCCATGGGACGGTCACGGTAGGGACTACGGGCGGGGGTAGTCAGGTCACCGCGATACTCACGCATCTGCTCGGGAGTCAGCTCGCAGACGTAGGCAAGACCCTTGCGGATCAGCTCTTCTGCGCACTCGTACATTTTGTCAAAATATTGAGAAGCGTAGTAGAAACGGTCATCCCAATCAAAGCCCAGCCAGTGGATATCCTCCTTAATGGCCTCAACATATTCCACATCCTCCTTGGTGGGGTTGGTGTCGTCCATACGGAGGTTGCAGATGCCACCGAACTTTTCGGCAGTGCCGAAGTCGATGCACAGAGCCTTGCAGTGACCGATGTGAAGATAGCCGTTGGGCTCGGGCGGGAAACGGGTGTGAACCTGCATACCCTCATACTGACCGCCGGGGCCGATGTCTTCTTCCACGAATGCTTCGATAAAATTCTTGATCTCTGCCATAGTATTTTCCTCTTTTCAAAAAAGTTCCACACTATTATATATCAAATTTCCCAAAACTGCAAGACAGTTTCCGTACAGAATAGAAAATTTTGAAAACATTTTATAAAAAAAGAAAGTTTTGCTTGTCAAATAGCCCGAGTTATTATAGAATATAGGCAGACCCAAATCAGAAATAAGGAGTGATAGACCATGAATGAGCCGAAATATCGCCGCGTGCTTCTGAAAATCAGCGGAGAGGCCCTTGCAGGGGACAAGCACCGTGGCTTGGACTTTGATGTCATCGGCAGTGTTTGTGATGTAATCAAGAAGTGCGTGGATGCAGGAGTGCAGGTCGGCATCGTTGTGGGCGGCGGCAACTTCTGGCGTGGACTGAAGGACGGCGGTGACCGTATGGAGCGTACCCGTGCCGATCACATGGGCATGCTGGCAACCGTCATCAACTGCATGGCAGTGGCAGACAGTCTGGAACAGCGTGGCGTAGAAGTCCGTGTACAGACCGCCATTGAAATGAGCCGTATTGCAGAGCCTTACATCCGTGGCAAGGCCATCCGCCATCTGGAAAAGGGCAGAGTTGTCATTTTCGGTTGCGGTACCGGCAATCCCTTCTTCTCCACAGATACAGGCGCAGTCCTCCGTGCTGCGGAGATCAATGCAGACGCCATCCTGCTTGCCAAGAATGTTGACGGCGTCTATTCCGACGACCCCGCAAAGAACCCCGATGCAGTGAAGTATGACGAGATCAGCTATGCAGAAGTTCTGGCAAAGCGCCTCATGGTCATGGATTCCACTGCAACATCCCTGTCTATGGACAACCATATGCCCATTATTCTCTTTGCACTGAAGGATCCGGAAAACATCCTCCGTGTAGTCATGGGCGAAAAAATAGGAACAATCGTTAAGGAGGAACAATAATATGTCAGTCGATTTCAAGGAATTTACCAGAAAGATGGAGAAGTCCATCGAGATCCTGCAGGATGATTTCGGCGCAATCCGCGCAGGCCGTGCAAACCCCAAGGTTCTTGACCGCATCACTGTTGAGTACTACGGTGCAGAAAGCCCCATCGGTCAGGTAGGCAGCATTTCTTCCCCCGATGCCCGTACTCTGGTGATCCAGCCCTGGGACACCTCCCTGCTGAAGAAGATCGAGAAGGCTATCCAGCAGTCCGATCTGGGCATCAACCCCCAGAACGACGGCAGAGTCATTCGCCTGAACTTCCCCCAGCTCACCGAGGAGCGTCGTAAGGATCTGGTCAAGCAGGTCAAGGGCTATGGCGAAAACGGCAAGGTCGCAGTCCGTAACATCCGCCGTGATGCAATGGACTACATCAAGAAGCTGAAGAAGAACTCCGAGATCACCGAGGACGACCAGAAGAAGGCCGAAAAGGATCTGCAGGATCTGACCGACAAGTTTATCAAGAGGGTAGACGAGGTCTGTGCCGCCAAGGAAAAGGAGCTCATGGAGCTGTAAGATCGAAAAACATCCACGAGGGCGGACACTTCGTTCGCCCTCGTTTCCAAACATTTACCGCTTTCTTTCTGCGTGGACTGCAATAAAGCTGTAGGGGCGGACGACTCTGTCCGCCCGTTGATGGCAGTGCAATTGCGGTACCTCCCTATACGGAAACAAGGTAAAATCTCAAGTTGGATAATTCGGTAAATTTCAGTTTATCGCTCTGTTTGTTGACGCAGATCCGTAGGGGCGGACGACCCTGTCCGCCCGCGTTGGCATTGCAGATATACATAAATTTTCCCACAAACGAACACACCGATCGTAGGGCAAGCTGACCCAGCTTGCCGGTGCAGGAACCGAAAGTCTGTGCCACAGTTCG
>JAZMZW010000234.1:0-47897 GCA_045586205.1 Faecousia sp.
TCCGGTTTTTATTTTATGTTTTTCTCTACTGTGTCATATAATACACTTGGTAAATTCCGATTTGTCGCTCCCTTCGGTCGCACAAATCGGAAAAATGAAGAATGAAGGATGAATAATGAATAATTTCAGTGTCGGCTACGCCGAAGATTTAAAAAATGGGTGTAATTCCCATGGCGAAGCCATTATTTTAAATCCATCCCGAAGGGATACCACAATTATTCATTATTCAATATTCAATATTCATTATTCATTCAAATTCCAAATCGCTCAACAGAGCGATAAACAGGAATTTACCGTGGGTACGCATCCATAATTCAAATCCATCAAGGTCGTTGATGAAATTTTGAACTTGCATTATCAATTATCAATTTTCAATTGTCAATTTAAAAAGGGCCTGCTTCCTTGAGGGAAGCAGGCCCGATTTTATTGGGAATTACTCGCCCTTCTTCAGAAGGTCGAAGCGCATGATGATGGTTGCGAACTGTGCACGGGTTGCATCGCCGGCGGGCTCAAGGTTAGTGCCCTTTGCGCTCTGAACGCCGTTGATGATACCTTCCCGGACACACCATGCAATAGCCTCTGCTGCCCAGGACTGAACTTCTGCAGCATCGGGATAGGAGCTGATATCGGCACCCTTGGTGATGTCGATGCCCAGAGTCTTTGCATATCTTGCCAGCATAGTGGCCATTTCCTGACGGGAGATCTTGTTGTCGGGCTTGAAGGTGCCGTCATTGTAACCGGTGACGATACCGTTCTCTGCTGCCCATGCAACAGCCTCGGAGTACCAGAGACCTTCTTCAACATCGGAGAACTCAGCAGCAGCGGTGGCCTTGGGCTCGCCTGCCATACGGTGGAGAACGGTAGCTACCATTGCACGGTTCAGAGTGGTCTGGGGTCCGAAAGTGGTGTCGCTCATACCGTTGAGGAGCTTGTTGTTAAAGCAATACTCAACTGCATCATGGAACCAATCCAGCCTGGAAACATCCTTGAAGGACATCTCGATCTCGTCGCTGTAGAGCACGATCTCGTCACGGGTACGGACACGGAGACGGGCGAAGACTTCGCCGGAGGCGCTGGTCTCGTCAACGTCACGGGAGCCGATACCGGTAGCGTAGATCAGCATGCCGACCTTCAGGTTATCCAGACCGGTGTAGTCCTTGTTGATGTAGCCGTTGATGAAGACGCAAGCGATGCCGGTAGCATCCTGTACGTAGATCTTGTCGATAACGCCTTCGGTCTTGTGGATCTCAACGATCTTGCCACCGACGGTCATGAGGTTACCGATAGCTGCATCGGACATAGCGGTTGCACAGGTGACTCTTGCGGGCTGTACTTCGTAGAGCTCGTCGGAGAGGATGCGGATTGTGCCCTTGTACTCAGTACCCAGGTTCAACTCGACTTCGCCACAGTAGAAGGTGACGCCGCCGTGGCAACGAACATTCATGCCGATGCAGAAGTTACCTGCGACGGGGAAGATGTTCAGGCCGTTGCCTTCCTTATCCTGGATGTAGATGCAATCGAAGAATGCGGTATCCTGATCGTAAGCGGAAGCGTTGGAGGTAACATAGCCGTCAACGGTGAATTCGCCGGAAGACTGCTTCTTGACCTCTGCGATGGGAGTCACTTCTTCTACACCCTGCTTCTCCTCGGTCAGCTCACGGAGGATGTTGCGGAGGATGAACTTGTTGGCGTAGTCAACTTCGTCCTTAATATCATAGTTGGAGAAGAAGGTAACGCCGGAGGTCACGACCCAACCGCCGCCGGGCAGTTCTTCGTAGGTCATAACATTGACATCGCCCATCTTGACGGAAACTGCTTCTGCATTGGCCTCGTCATATTCGGGAACGAAGGCGGAACCGGTGAAGTAGCCATCATAGTGGGAACCCCAAGTGGTGCTGTAGCCGTTGATCAGAACTTCGACAGCATCTTCGTAGCCGTCCATGATCTCAATGGGAGCACCATTGTAAACCTGGAAGCCGGTCTGATTCTCGGGGCTGGGAACGGTGTTGAATGCGTTGGAGGAGGTGTAAGCACCCTTGATGAAGGGATGCTCGGTGTTGAAGTTGTTGATGCTGGAGAAGTAGACACGGTATGCCTCGTTGGCCTTCATATCATTGTCAACGATGATGCCGTCAACAACACGGCTGTGTGCGCCGATGACTTCCAGCAGAGCGTTGGAGTTTTCTGAACAGTTGTCGTAGTCGTTTTCACGGTCGGACTTGGAGCAGATGATGACGCTGCCGCCGTTGTCGGTGAACTTCTTCAGTGCAGCCAGTTCTTCAGCGGAGTAGACATTAGCCTTGCCGTCTTTTCTCAGGTAGGGAACGGTCAGAACGATCAGACCATAGTCCTGCGCTTCGAAGTTCTCATAGGTGAATTCGCCCTTCTTGATTTCTTCACAGAGAACGCCGTTGTTTGCGCAGAACTGGATGAAGTTGCCTGCGTTGTCCTTGTAGTTACCGGACAGATAGTAGTTGTCGTGACCGTAGTCAACGCCGACTCTAACCATCTTACCGGGATCGGCAACCTGGAAGTCAATGGTGCCCTGGCACTTGAATTCCTTGCCTCTGTAGGTGCCGTAGAAGACAGCCTTGATGACATGATAGCCCTCGACACTGGGAGTGAAGTCGAATGCAACATCCAGCTTGGCGCCTGCGGCAACAGTCTTGGGAGCGTTGTCAACATAGATAACGGTCTCAGTCTCGCTCTCATTGACGGTGAGGGTATACTCGACCTTGGTGACGGAGTACTCAGCCTCGGCAGCGTTGGTAACGGTACCGGTGATGGTCTCGACATCGCCCATGATGTGGATGTTAGCACTGCTCTTAACCTCAGCGCTGATGGGGGTAGCCTCGCCAACCCAAACAGGAGCGGTAACAGCGATGTCGCCGTCAGCCTGGGTAACACGGAGGTAGTAGTAAGCATCGGTGTTGTTCAGTTCGACCTTCAGCTCATAGGTAGAGCCTGCGATGTCGGCACTGTAGACGGTCAGACCGTTTTCGCCGATAACCTCGACCTTGCCCAGACCTTCGCCGTCGGGATCGGAGATGGAAGCGGAAACATTGACCTTTTCGATTTCCTGATCGTCCTCAAGGGGAATAACGCTACCCATGATGGTGTCGTTCAGGTAGTAGTAAATGCGGAGGTTCTGGTCCTCGGTTGCATATACGCGACGCTCAGCCATAGCATTGTACAGGCCGGCCTCGGTGAAGTCCTCGGTGAGGATGACGTTACGGGTGGTGTTGGCATCGCCCCACTTACCTTTGTGGTTATCCTGGTTGTTGGTGGGAGCAATGTGCCAGCCCTTGGACAGAGCCAGATCGTACTGAGAGTAGCTGGGGAAGTAAGCGTTGCCGCCGACTGCGCCTTCGCCGTTACCGACTTCCATGAGGCAGATAACGCTGTCACGAGTGGGAGTGTAGCCTGCAAAGTTGTCGAAGTTACCGAAGGTGGTGCCGGGGTGGTTCAGCTGAGAAATAACGGGAGCTTCCTCAATGTACTTGGTCTTGACGCCTTCAGCAACGGGGTTGCCGGCAACATCCAGACCCAGGTTAGCATTGACCATGAGGTCATTATACAGGTGCATACCTGCGTAGCCGGTCTTGTTGTTCAGGCTTGCGTTGTTACGGGAGACAATACCGAAGGTGTTGAAGGTATTGGTGTGGCCGGGGCCGCCGGACCAGGTCATCTCGTAGCCGTAAGCGGAAATGAAGTCATCGGTGATGTACTTCAGAGCAGTAGCCTTAGCCTCTTCCCACTTGGACAGGCTTGCGCCCTTGGTCAGGGAAGACAGGTCATAGTAGCTGGTGGTGGTAGCGGTGGAAGAGGTATCGAAGTAGTTAGAGTGGTCGGTAACGATCAGGAAGTCGATGTCCTTTGCGCCCTGAGCATAGGTATATGCATCGTCCAGAGTACCTGCGCCGTCAGAGTACTGAGCGGTGTGGGAGTGCATCTGACCATAGTACAGGCTCAGGCCGGGATCGCCAACATCGAAGGACCAGGTCATTTCGATAGACTTGCCATCCTCACGGATGATGTTGACATAGACAACATGACGGCCGTCCATCATAGCTACGGTGGGCTTGTAGCTGATCTTGCTTGCGGAAACAGTGGGAGTAACAGCGACTTCGTCGACCTTCATGACAACAGTGGGCTTGGTGCCGCAGTTGTGGATGTTGACAGAGATCTCGGGGCGCTTCTCTTCCAGAGTAGCCTCGTTAGCTGCGGGGGATACAGAGAGGATGATGGGCTCGTTGGAGATGTCCACGGTGGTCTCTGCAGTGTAGGTCATGTCATACTCGTTGGTAGCGGTGCCCTTGATGGTGAGCTTGCTGCCGTTGAGCTTGGAGCCGGGGATGCTGTAGACATAGTCATACTTGTCGTTGCTCTTCTGAGTGAGGGCGAACTCTGCGCCGCCGTCAATAGAAGCGGTGAGCTTGATGTCCTTGATTGCAGTCAGGTCATCCAGCTTTACCTTGAATTCATAGTCCAGACCCTTGTATGCGGTCTGAGCAGTGAGCTTCATGGTGGGGTTGAGGACATAGCCCAGGTTCAGAGCATCCTCTACCTCATAGAATCTCATAGCGTACAGGTCAATGGAGCCACCGAGGGTCCAGCCCTGGAAGGACTCGTTGAAGTACTCGATAACAACGGGGTTGTTCTTGTAGGTAGCGATCTTGTTGGTGATAACATAACCGCCTTCAACTTCCTGCAGCTTCCACTTGGTGTAGTCACTTTCGACCTCGTCGAAGAAGATCTCTTCAGCGTTGGAGCCGTCGGCAGCGTTCTCGGAGGTACGCAGGAACTTGCCGTTGTTCTCAAAGGTGTAGTACTCGCCGTCAACATGCACAGTGAAGATCAGAGCGCCGTTGCCGGGGATGATGTTGTTGAGATCCACGAAGGTGGAATCAATAGCCTGGAGGCTAGCGCCGTCAACTGCACCGGCGGTAACGGGACCGGAGTGATTGTAGATGACGATCTTGCTGCCGTCAGCGGGACGATCGCCTGCGGGCAGTGCGTCTGCACCGACTCTGCCGTCGTGATCATCGTCAGCGCCTTCTTCCAGTTCAAAGAAAGCGAATACATAGTTGGCATCGTTGTTGGACTGATAGCTCCACAGCTTCATTGCACTACCATAGTACTCGATGTAAACAGGCCTGCCATTGTAGTTCTGCTCTGCGTTTGCAATGTAGTAACCACCGGTAGCAGCGGTGATGTTCCACTTTGCGCCCTTAACAGCGGAGCCACTGACGCCCAGGGACTTGCTGTCGATGGCGTACAGATAAGAACCGCCATAGGTAATGTAGTAAGTGCCGTCGGGATTCTTGACGAACCGGTATGCACCGGAGCCTTCCTTGACGACCAGACCGCCTTCTTCGGTCAGAGTAGCCCCACTGGGGGAGATGTTGCCGGCATTGACGGTGCCGAACACGCTGCCGCCGAAAGCACTGTAGATAGAAATATCCTTGCCTTCGGGAATACCTGTTGTAGCGGTAGCTACATAGGTTTCTGCTGCGAACGCCATAACAGGCAGAACGCCGAGAACCATCACGACTGCCAGAAGCAGGCTGATTGCTCTCTTAAGAGTTTTTCTCATAAGTGTTTCCTCCTTAGATATTTATAGATTCCCTGCAAGACGCAAAGATACCCATAGTGATAATGAAATGATATCACAAATCTCTTGAAAATTCCAGCCAAATTTTACAGTTGTTGGACTCTTTTTCGTTTTTTGTATAAACCAACAATCATTTATGGATTTGCCACGAGTTTTTCCCTGTTACTTTATACGAAAATCACAATATCCCTTGAAAAATCAAGGCTTTCCTAAAATTGGTGATTTTGCTATGGCAGTCCTTCCCTCCTTATGTCTTGACAGAGGCAGTGCCCTATATTATAATATAGTCACACTGAAAATGAGGTTGATCCTATATGAAAGAAAAACAACAAACAATTTCCGGGATGCTTTACGGCACATTTCTGGGTCTGGGCATCGTTTTAACCCTGAGCGCTCTTGTGTTATTGGGGACTGTCATAAAAAAGGGTGCCACTGCCCTTGAGCTGACTGCTCTGGTTCTCTGGCTAGTAGGGGGAGCAGTGCTGAGCATCCGCTCTGCTGCAAAGTGTTTCTCCCAATTTCGGAGGAAGGACACTTCTCTTTCCGATCAGTCTTCCAACCTTTCTCCCCTGCTGTCTACCCTGATCCTATCTCTGGCGGCTGTGACCTTCTTCTTTGCCTATGCACAGGCTCAAAAAACGCCCTCCATCCCCCAGTCTACGGTGCAGGAAGGTATCTCCTATGAACGGGCAGAGGTTCTGGAGGTTACAAAGAATGAATACCAGAATATTCAGGATGTCGAAAATGTGGTGGTAGGCAAACAGTATCTGACAGTGGAACTGATCACAGGTGATTACGCCGGGCGGCAATTTACCAATGTGGTCAACAATCTCAGTTACCTCTACGGCACAGTAGTGGAAAAGGGTGACCAAGTAACTATCGCCGTGGTCTTCGAGGACGGAGAGGCAACCAATCTTGTCCTGCAGGATTACGACCGCAGTAAGCCTCTGCTGATCGTCATGGCACTGTTCATCCTGATCACCGTTCTGGTTGGCGGTAAGGTGGGCGCAAAGTCCCTGCTGGGTCTGTGTCTGACCATCGTGTGTACCTTTGCGGTGCTGATCCCCCTGCTTCTGGGTGGCTCGGCTACCCTGCCCACCATTCTGGCCATGTGCGCCTATGTAACGGTGGTGGAATTCGTCATTCTGGACGGTGTAAACAAAAAGACCCTCTGTGCCATTCTGGGTACGATCTCCGGTGTGGTCATTGCCGCTGTTTTCGGGCAGATTGCCTGCGAGATCATGCGGATCAACGGCTTCCGCACCTATGAGGTCGAGCCCACCATTGAAGCCCTCTTGCAGGTAAAGCAAGGTCAGGCCGTCAACGCCTCCTTACAGCTGGGAGATCTGCTGGTGGGCGGTATCCTCATTGCGGCATTGGGCGCAGTCAATGATGTGGCCATGAGCATCAGCTCCGCTATGAAGGAGCTTGTGACCGTCAATCCCAACCTCAGTCGCAAGGATCTGCTGAAGTCCGGCATGACCATCGGCAGAGATATGGTCGGCACTATGACCAACACCTTGATCCTTGCCTTTGTAGGGTCTTCCCTGATCATGATGATCTACCTTGTGTCCCTCGAACCCAACTACCGTCAGCTTATGAGTACCTCCTACCTGTCCGTAGAGGTGGTGCAGGGTGTGGCAAGCTCCGTAGGTGTCATTCTGGCAGTTCCCCTGTCTGTGGTCATCGGCACCGTCCTCTTCGGTCACAGAGCCCCCAAGAAAGCCCAAAGCCTTTCTAAAAAGAAATAAGAAAAACCGATGTGGCAAGCAGGATATTTCCTGTAGCCACATCGGATTTTTTGTTGCAGAATCAGCCCTCGGTGGGAAGAACCTCCCCAAAGCGTTTTTGGAATTCTTCCTGTGCAAAGGTGCGAATGTCGGCGCAGTATTTCTCATAGACGGCGAGTAGCTCAAGAGCCTGTTTTGAAAGGGTCGCACCTCCTCCGTTTTTGCCGCCTGTGGTAGATACCAGCAGGGAAAATCCGAGATCCTTCTCGGCGGTTTTGATGATGGTCCATGCCTTGGAGTATGCCATGCCCATGGAAATGGCGGCGGCACGGAGGGAGCGTTTATCCTCCACTCTCCGCAGAAGCTGTGCCACACCGGGGCCAAAGCATTTTTCCTCCCCAAAGATCCGCACGGACACTACGGGTCTGAATGAATGTTCCATGGTTACAGTATAACACGCAAAGCCCCATCCGTCAACTTTTTTGGTTGACTGGACGATAAAAATGTGTTATTCTTATTATAATATAACGAAGGGAGCAGGAGCAATGGTCTTCTCTCAAGTCCTGAATATCCCCCGTGGGATCACAGCCATTATCGGCAGTGGGGGAAAGACCTCCCTGCTGTACAAGCTGGCAGAGGAATTGCAAGGCTCTGTGATCCTGTGTACCTCTACTTTGATCTATCCCCCGGAGCGTATTCCCGTTCTGTCCCGTGTAGAAGATGTGGAGGGTGTGGTCTGTGTAGGCTCTCCCGCCCCCAACGGAAAGCTTGCTCCCCCGGAGCAGAGTTTTGCAGAATTGGCTGAACTTGCGGACTATGTTTTGGTGGAAGCAGACGGAAGCAAGCATCTACCCCTGAAGGCTCACGCAGACTATGAGCCGGTGATCCCCTCGTCTTGTAAAAAGATCATCACCGTAGTAGGGGCTTCCGGCATTGGGAAGCCTGTTAAGGAAGCTGTCCACCGTCCCGAAATTTTTCAAAAGCTCACAAATTCCGACATCGCAAGTCCGCAGGCCGTTGCCCAAGGACTGATGATTGAGAATCTCGGAACTGTGATTCTGATCAATCAAGCGGATAGCCACCCCGAGGAAGCAAAGGCTTTGGCAAAGCTTCTGCCCTCCCCCGTGGTCGTTGCCGCTGTTGCAAAAGGAGAAATCTTATGCTCGTACTGATCCGTGGTGCAGGCGATCTTGCCTCCGGTATTGCCCTGCGTTTACACCACGCAAAATTTCAAGTTGTTATGACCGATCTTCCCAAGCCCACTGCCATCCGCCGTACGGTGTGCTTTTCCCAAGCCATTGAGTTCGGTAGCATGCAGGTGGAGGATGTAACTGCAAAGTTCGCTCCCGATCCTTCCGCTGTGGCTGAGATTTTGGCACAGGGCTGTATAGCAGTCCTTGCAGATCCCCAATGTGAATGCCTGCAACAGTTGCGCCCGGATGTAGTGGTAGATGCCATCCTTGCCAAGCGGAATTTGGGCACTAAAATCACCGATGCTCCCTGTGTCATCGGCGTAGGCCCGGGTTTTACCGTAGGAATAGATTGCCACGCAGCTGTGGAAACTATGCGCGGACATACCTTGGGCAGAGTCTTGACCGAAGGCTCTCCCCTGCCCAATACCAACATCCCCGGCCTGATTGGAGGCTTTGCAGGTGAGCGTGTGCTCAGAGCCCCTGCAGAGGGCATTTTCCGTCAGCGTCTGCAGATCGGTGACATGGTCAAACAGGGAGATGTGGCAGGTATGGTGGGACAAGAGCCTATGCTCTGCCAAATCGACGGCGTTCTCCGTGGGATCCTTGCCGACGGCACCCCCGTCCACAAGGGTATGAAGGCAGGAGACGTGGATCCCAGAGGGGACAGGAGCTACTGTGATCTGGTGTCCGACAAAGCCCTGTCTATCGGTGGCGGTGTACTGGAAGCTATTTTGAAATATTCGGAGGTAAGTTTATAATGGAAGATATTAAATTGACCAAGCTCGCAAAATGTGCCGGTTGCGGTGCAAAGGTGGGGGCAGGTACCCTTGCCAAGCTTTTGGATGATATTCGTGTTCATACGGATCCCAATTTGTTAGTAGGCTTCGACAAGTCCGACGATGCCTCGGTGTACAAGGTCTCCGAGGATCTGGCGTTGGTACAAACAGTGGACTTCTTCCCGCCCATTGACGATGATCCCTATATTTTCGGTCAGATCGCCGCTACCAATGCTCTGTCCGATGTATATGCCATGGGCGGTGAGCCCAAGCTGGCACTGAACATTATGGCAGTGCCGGAAACTCTCCCCAAGGAAACGGTACACGCCCTCCTTCGCGGTGGCTATGACAAGGTCTATGAAGCAGGTGCCATCATTACCGGCGGTCACAGCATTTTTGACGAGGAGCCTAAGTACGGCTTGGCTGTTACGGGCTTCGTCCATCCCGAAAAGCTTCTGACCAATTCCGGAGCCAAGGTAGGAGATGTGCTTTTCCTCACCAAGCCCTTGGGCATCGGCGTCCTCACTTCCGCACAGAAGGCAGAATTGCTGGATGAAGAAACCTCTGCCTTCGCCATCAAGCTCATGACCACCCTGAATAAGTCTGCAAGAGACGTCATGGTGAAATACCGTGTCCATGCCTGTACGGATGTGACGGGCTTCGGCCTCATGGGTCACGGACTGGAAATGGCACAGGGCAGCGACACACGGCTGGAAATTGACACCAAGGCACTGGATCTGATCCCCGCCTCTCTGGACTTTGCCTCCCTGGGCATTCTCCCCGCAGGCATGTACCGCAACCGCAAATTTGCAGAAGACTTTGTAGATGGGGGAGAAGTGTCTCTGGCAGTGCAAGATCTGCTCTACGATCCCCAAACCTCCGGCGGTCTCCTCATTGCCGTAGATCCCGAAGATGCGGATGCTATGGAAGCCGAACTGAAGGAGGCCGTCCCCTCCTGCCAGCGTATGGGCAAGGTCCTTCCCTACGAAGGCGGAAAGCGTATTTTCCTGAAGTAAGCGAAGGAGTTGTTTTCTATGAAGATTTTCCACAGCACAGAAGAATTGATCGGCAAGACTCCCCTCTTGGAGCTTCGGAATATTCCCTCCCCTGCACGGATTTTCGTCAAGTTGGAATTTCTCAACCCCGGTGGCTCTGTGAAGGATCGGGCGGCGAAATTCATGCTGGATCAAGCAGAGGCGCAGGGACTGCTGAATAAAGATTCCGTGATCATTGAACCCACCTCCGGCAACACCGGTATCGGTCTGGCTCTCCTTGCCGCCATCCGTGGGTATAAAGCCATGATCGTTATGCCCGATTCCATGTCCCAAGAGCGGATCCGTCTCATGGAGGCCTACGGCGCAGAAGTTGTCTTGGTACCCGGGAATATGAGCGCCGCCATTGCAGAAGCGGAACGGCTGGCAAAGAGCCTTCCCAACGCTCTGATCCCCGGTCAGTTTGACAATCCCGCCAATGCCCAAGCCCATTATGAAACCACAGGTCCCGAGATCTGGGAAGATACAGAGGGTGAACTCGACATTTTTGTCGCCGGTGTAGGTACCGGGGGAACCATTACGGGAACCGGTGCCTATTTAAAATCCAAGAAAGCCGTCTCCGTGGTGGGGGTGGAGCCTGCAAGCTCTGCTTTCCTCAACGGTAAGGCTCCCGGCCCCCACGGCATCCAAGGCATCGGTGCGGGCTTCCTGCCCAAGGTGCTGGATCCCACAGTCATGGATGAAGTTCTGACCTGTACGGACGCAGAAGCCTTCGCCGCCGCCAAGCTGTTGGCAAAAAAGGAAGGTCTGCTGGTAGGCATTTCCTCCGGTGCCGCCCTCCACGGCGCACTGGAACTGGCAAAGCGCCCTGAAAACCAAAACAAAACCATCGTCGCCCTCCTCCCCGACAGTGGCACCCGCTACCTGTCCGTGGAAGGCTTTATATGATCCACACCCCTCTGCTTCCCACAGCAGAGGGGTATTCCATAAGCTATTGTAATAAATAATGAATGATGAAGATTGAAGAATGAAAGATTGAGGTGTCGACTGCGTCGACGGGATTGGAATGATGGGGTGCAAGATCGGAGGGACATGAATCATGGGAAAGTCGGATTTGATTATATGGGGACTTCAGCCTTGACAAACGGTGGGAAGCGGTGTATAACAAGAATATCGAATCGCGAAGGGAGGGAGTAGCTTGTCTGCCTACAGTGAATTGGTGAAAAATTTTGATAAGATCCGCAGTTATATGCGGGAATTCTATGTGTTCGGCTTCAAAAGTCGTGGGGACTACGGGCAGAAAAGCTCCCGTTCCTACGATGATGAAAAGCGCAGGATCGAAAGCTGGCTGGGAGATCACATGCACTTCCTCCGCACTGCCGAGGGGAAAAATGTGTTCCTCTCCATTGACAGCCGAGTATCCCAACACAATCCTTTCTATAAAGCTCTGAAAACAAAAAGCTTCACAGACGGGGACATTACTCTGCACTTTTTACTCTTTGATATTCTCCATGATCCCAAGGTCTCCCTGTCCCTGTCCGAGATCACAGAGGCTATTGACAAGGCTCTGTCCGGCTTCCCACAGCCCATGCTCTTTGACGAGTCCACTGTGCGGAAAAAGCTGAAGGAATACATAGACTTAGGCCTCATCGCAGGAGAAAAATCCGGCAGAAAGCTACTCTACCGCAGAGCGGAAGATCCCAAGCTTTCGGGACTGTCCAAGGTACTTCCCTTCTTTTCTGAAGTAGCTCCCTGCGGTGTGGTGGGTTCTTATCTTCTGGATCGTTTTCCCAAACTCACCTCTATTTTCAGCTTCAAGCACCATTATATGAATTCCGCCTTTGACAGTCAGGTTACGGAAGCCCTGTTCCGTGCCATGCAGGAGGGGCGTTCCGTCACTGTCCACAATCACAGCAGACGGCAGAATGAGCCGCGAAAAAACCGCATCATTCCTCTACGGATCTTCATCAGCGCCCAAAACGGACGGCAACACCTGCTGGCCTATCAGCCGGATTTCAATTTGATCAAATCCTTCCGTGTAGACTATCTTTCCAATGTCAAGTTGGAAGAGCCCTCCCCCCGCTTTGAGGAATTGCGCAGGCACTTGGATATGCTGCAGGAGAAAATGTGGGGCGTCACCCCCAGTCCCCGAGGCTTCCGCAAGGAGCGAGCGGAATATGTGACCTTCACCCTGCAAGTGGAGAAAGACGAGCCCTATATTTTGGAGCGACTGCAGAGGGAAAAGCGTGTGGGCTATGTGGAGCAGGTGGACGAAAGGCATTACCGCTTCACCGCCATTGTCTACGACAGCAATGAGATGATCCCTTGGATCCGCACCTTCTTTTGCAGGATCACGGATCTGCACTTCTCCAACAAACAAGTGGAACAGCGTTTCAAAGCCGACCTCCGACAGATGTATGACTTATACGGGATAAAGGAGGATGCCACATGATTTTCCACGAAATTTATTCCCTGTACTATCAGGCTGTTGCAAAGATCCTCACCCGTGTTTTGGAGGGTGACTCCTCACGGGAAACCATGGAACAAATCGTTTCCCAAACCGCCTTTGGAGAAAGTGTCCTGACCATTGTCCCTGCCCTGCGATCCGGCAAGTGGCAGCTACTGAACGAGGAAGGAAATACCCCCCTCCGCCACAAGCCCACTACGCCCCTGACCTTATTGGAAAAGCGTTGGCTCAAGGCCCTTACCTTAGATCCCCGCTTCCGTCTGTTCGGGGTGGACTTCCCCGAATTGAAGGAGGTCAGTCCCCTGTTCACCCCCTCGGATTATGTGATCTATGACCGCTACAGCGACGGAGACCCCTACGAAGACGAGGGCTATATTGCACGCTTCCGTCTGATCCTCCGTGCCTTGGAGGAAAAGCGTCCCCTGAAGCTCCACGCCTACAATCGGAAAGGGACGCTCCTGTGGATCAAGGGCTATCCCCAGCGGCTGGAATATTCCGAAAAAGATGACAAGTTCCGCCTGATCCTGACGGATCGAAGGAACAATGTGATCGTGAATCTGGCACGGATCACGGACTGCAAGATTCTCCCTGCCGAAGCCTTCCCCGCCTACCAATTGCGAAAAAACAAGCAATCGGAGCTGTGTCTGAGGATCTGCAATGAACGAAACACCTTGGAGCGTTGCCTCCTCCACTTTGCCCACTTCAAGAAGCGTGTGGAACGGACGGACAAGCTCAATTACTTACTGCACCTGACCTATGACCGCGAGGACGAGACGGAATTGCTCATCCGTATTCTGAGCTTCGGCCCCTTTGTAGAGGTGCTTTCCCCCGATTCTCTGCGGGAACAGATCATAGACCGTCTAAAATCTCAAAAAAGCTGCGGACTTTTTTAAGTTCGCAGCTTTTTTTCCGTGATAAATCCTTCCTCCCTTGGTAGAATAAACCTGCAAGATACCTCAAGCCTGTGATTGTTCGATTCTTTCACGGCGGTGCACGGGGCTGTGCCTTGGTGTATGCCGGAGGTAAAATTGCCTGAGGGATCTGATCGGTGTCAAAACCGAGAGCAGATAGGGGTGCGAGTCCCCGCTTTTTGATCGTGGGTTCGAATCCCACACTATGCGATTAGCATACGTCCGGTGGATCGGTAAATGCCCGAAAGGGCGAAATCAAGTTCCGAGATCTTTCCCGCGCTTTGGGGCAGCCCCCCTTTTGTCCAAAGCAATGGAGATCAAGCCTTGCCCCTCGGCGGATCCCGTAGTACGCGCCCACAGGCCAGAAGCCAAGCTTTCCGCCTGTGCGCAAGGCTACTGAAGCCTTGGGCCGCAAGATCCCCATAGGGAAAGGATCTCACCCCTCAACTTTTATCCAAAGGAGGATGACATATATGATTAAAATGACTGTTCAAGAAAACGAAAGAGGACTCCTCTTCCAAAACGGCAAATACATCAAGCTTCTGGCACCGGGCAAGTACCGTTGCAGTGAGAATCGGCAGATCCTTGTGGCAAATATCGCACAACCCTTTGTGTGCAGTAGTTGTCCTCTTGAAACCTTCCTTGCAGATCCGGAGGTGGCAAAACAGCTTATCACTGTGGATGTGGCGGATCAGCAGCTTGCCCTGCACTTTGTCAACGGTAAGTTCCACAACGTTCTCCGTTCCGGCAAGCACGCCTTCTGGTCTATTGTAGATCAGCATGAGTTCCGCATGGTGGATGTTTCCACACCGGAAGTCGCTCCCGAAGTGCCCCAATACCTCTTTGCCAAGATCCCCCGCATCTACTATACCAAGATAGAGGTGCAGGAGTTTGAGAAGGCACGACTGTATTTTGACAAGAAGTTTGTCAGGATCTTGGATGCAGGAACCTACTACTTCTGGAACACGGCAGTCACCGTGGAGGTCAGCAAGGTAGATACCCGTTTGACCCAAATGAATATTACCGGTCAGGAGATCCTGACCCGTGATAAGGTTTCCCTGCGGATCAATTTTGTCTGCAATTACCGCATTACGGATTACGTGAAGATCCTGACGGAGATCGACGATTTCACCGAGCAGATCCATGTGGCCGCCCAGCTTGCCCTCCGTGAGTATGTGGGCAGATATAAGCTGGATGAGATCCTGGAAAACAAAGACGGACTTTCCGCCTTTGTTCTGGGGAAGCTGAAGGAACGGGAGAAGGATTTCTTCGTCCAAATCGTTGATGCGGGGGTAAAGGATCTCATCCTCCCCGGCGAGATCCGCCAGATCATGAACACCGTTCTGGTAGCGGAGAAGCAAGCCCAGGCAGGAGTCATTGCAAGGAGAGAAGAGGTGGCATCCACCCGTTCCCTGCTGAACACCGCCAAGCTCATGGAGGAAAACCAAACCCTCTACAAGCTGAAGGAGCTGGAATACATGGAGCGGATCTGTAGCAACGTCGGCAACATCAGCCTCCACGGCAACTCCGACATCCTGACCCAACTGGCAAGCCTCCTCCACAAAGCCGGCTAATACCGCACTCATTTTTTCCTACGTAGCAACCATCATTGATGGTTGCTGCAGGCACTGCAGGTTTGGAAATCGGCATATACATACGCACGCATGGATCGTAGGGCAAGCTGCCCTCAGCTTGCCGTCCCCGAAGGGGCAGTCTTGTGTGGCTTTCAAAATGAAACAGATTAGGTAGTTCTGCCGGGAAAAGAATCTGCAGTACAGGCTTTCGGTTCCTTCACCGGCAAGCTGAGGGCAGCTTGCCCTACGATCGGTGCATATGTTTGCAGAAAGATTTGAGCGTATCTGCAATGCTTACAGCAAATTGTTCGCTAACGTAAAATTTTACAAAGGTGCGTGTTTGTATGGAAAAAGGAATTGTAACTCCCTTGGGAGAAATTCAAATTTACATTGATGATATTCGCTCAGATTATGCGTATAAGCCATACTGCAAAAATATAAAACCTTTACAAGAACGGTCATTAGCAGGCTGTTATCAGGTAATGGTATCAGCTCAGGATTGGAATAGGATTCGTTGCGTTGTTTCTCTAAACGATCCGAGCATACCCAATGAGGGAGCAACAGGGGAACGATATTTATATTCGGAGTTCATAAAAAATAACATTGTTCTGACGATAGGAGCAGGAGATGAAAATTCTGCATTTGATACCAATCGACTTCCATACGGAGTGGAATATGTTCGTAAAACTCCTGTTGATAAAGTCATGTTTGGCATTGCATGGGCAACAGACTACGAAGGATGGTTCGATATTAGAACGCAATTAGCAACCGACCTGTATTAAATAAATGATAGTTTATCGGTCTGTTTATCGCCCCTACTATGTTGTATCAAGTAAAAGTTTTGTTTTAAGGTAGGAGCTTTCAAATCAGCGCCTTCCTCTGATGAGGAAGGTGGGCGAAGCCCGGAAGGAGAGAAAACCCGAAATCCTGTACAATGTATCGGAAACTCGTACAAAATTGCAAGCTTTTCTCTCCCTCACCCTTCGGGAGCTCCCTCATCAGAGGGAGCCGCTAACTTGGAAGCCCCTACCTTTTATAATACAACTCCACTTCACTGATGATGCCAACGCGGGCGGACAGGGTCGTCCGCCCCTACGGATCCGCATCAATAAACAGAGCGATAAACTGAAATTTTCACTATCTCTATCAAAGCATATTTCAAAAGGAAAGGAGAGATCCTTATGATTGAAGTACGTGGCAAGTATAATACTGCCATATGTTATACCGGGGAATTGGAGGCAGGGGCTTGCGGGCAGATCTTAGAGGTCTGCAATCAGGAAGCCTTCCAAAACTCCAAGATCCGCATTATGCCCGACGTCCATGCGGGCAAGGGCTGTACCATCGGTACCACCATGACCATCACGGACAAGGTCGTTCCCAATCTGGTGGGTGTGGACATCGGATGCGGAATGTACACCGTTCACTTAGGCAAGGTAGAGATCGACCTTGCAAGCTTTGACGAAGCCGCCCACAGCATCCCCTGTGGCAGACAGGTCTGGGAGGGACGGCAGACACGCTTTGACCTGACCCGTCTGCGTTGCTACCGCAGTCTGAAGGATGCCAAGCGTTTGGAGCGTAGCTTAGGCACGCTTGGCGGTGGCAACCACTTCATCGAAATCGACAGGGACGAGGACGGCGAGCTCTATCTGGTCATCCACTCAGGCAGCCGTAACTTAGGCACGCAGGTAGCAAAGCTGTACCAGAATCTTGCCATCGACCTGAATTTAGGCAAGGAAGAATATTTCCGCGAAAGAGAAGCCATGATCGCAAGCTACAAGGCAAGAGGTCAGAAGAAGGAATTGCAAAAGGCTCTGAAGGACTTGGAGCAGAGCTTCCGTGCCAAGAAGCCCACCATGCCCGCAGACCTGTGCTACCTCTACGGAAGCTTTATGGAGGACTATCTCCACGATATCTCCATCTGCCAAGACTTCGCCCGTGAAAATCGGGAGCTCATGGCAAAGATCCTTTTAGAGAAAATGGACTTACATCCTCTCTCCGCCTTTCAAACCATACACAATTACATCGATGTGGAAGAGCGTATTTTGAGAAAGGGTGCTGTGTCCGCCAAGGAGGGCGAGCTCCTCCTGATCCCCATTAACATGCGTGACGGCAGTCTCATTTGCCGTGGGAAGGGCAATGCTGACTGGAACTGCTCCGCTCCCCACGGGGCAGGCCGTTTGCTGTCCCGTTCCATGGCTTTTGAAAAGCTGACCATGGAGGAATACCAAGCACAAATGGCAGGGATCTATTCCACCTGTATCGATCCCACCACCTTGGATGAATCCCCCATGGCATACAAGAGCATGGATGAGATCCTTGCCAACATCGGCCCCACCGCAGATGTGCTGAAGCAGATCAAGCCCATCTATAACTTCAAGGCCGCAGAATAAAAACGATCCCTGCAACGACTGGAAGTCCGTTGCAGGGAATTTTTTAATTCATGAAATAGGCCTTTGCCGCATCGCTGTAGGCAAAGAGTGCTTTGCACAATTCTCCCAAGGTACCGGTCTTGTTGTTGCCGTAGGTATCGGGGCTGTAAATGAGGATATCCGATACCTCCCCGTTTTCACCGTAGATTTGGGCAGACAGTACACTTCTCAATTCCGATGCCACCAGTTCGCTGAAGGAGAAAGCATAGAGCTGTTTTTCCTCATTATAGACCTGCAGATCCGTCACGCTCACAGTGACGCTCTGCCCCTCCCCGTCCAAATAACTCACGGCGAGGTACAGATCCGACAGTTCCCCTGTGTAATCGGCTGTGCTGAAAATATACTTCACAGTGACCTTACTGTCCAAAACCAAGGTCTTGCCGACCCATGTGACAGAGGGCTTCTCCCCTGTGCCGATGACGGCATTTACTTTCCCAAAGGTCACCGTCTCCGGATCACACAGATAGCACTTCTGTGCCTCGGTCATAGCCTCATCTGCAAGGGCATCTGTGCGATATCCCTTGTAGCTCTGTGCCGCCGAGCCGTAACGCAAAAGCTCTGCGCAAAGGGTCTTGAGTTTGTCACTTGCGGAGGTTTTATTCAGCTGAGAATAGGCATAGTCCGCCACGCTGTAGCTGTCCTCCGGGGAGTAATATTTCTCTCCGTTCTTCGTGCCATAGAGAACAGAAGTCAGTCTGTCACCGATCTGCACCGCCGTCAGTCCGTCCAAGGTGAAGTAGTAGAAATAGCCCTGATCCACTGGAAAAAGCTTCTGCTCTTCCGTGCCGATCTTTTGATTTCCTTCATAAAGCTCTGTCTTGCACAGGAGGTAGACTGTGCTGAGATCGTAGCCTGCCAGCTTGCTCTTTTCCACTGCGAAGTTCACGGAAATATCACTTGCCAAGTTCAGATTGTGCTGTATGTTCAGGGCAGTATCCGGCTGTAGTTCTGACTTTCCGCAGACACAGTATCCCTCTGTATAGCTGTGACCCGCTGCAGGGAGGACTTCCGTCTTTTTTGCCTCACAAGCGGTACAGGAATAGCCCTTCTCCCCCGCCTCGGTGCAGGTGGGGGCTTTTGTCACTGTACCTTGATCCCAAGTATGGGGAAGCTCCGTAAACAGAGCGGTATATACCTCATCCTCCGTCAGGGCTGTCAGCTCCTTGTCCCATCCTGAGAACACATAGTGCTTCTCCGCATCAAAGGCTTTCACAGGTGTTTCCCCCATATACACCGGGCTCTGTCCTACAAACAGTTCCTGCTGTGCAAGGATCGTCCCATCCCAATTGCAAAAAGTCGCCTTGATGGATGCCTTGGGAAGCTGTGCCACAGGCCCGATGTACAGGGAGTCCACGGAGATCAGCCCCTCTCCCCCATCCTCGGGGGCTAAATTGGTAAAGTACATCCGCAAGCCCTGAATCTCCTTGGAGCTACGGAAAGCCTCATTCACAGGCAGTGTTACCGTAAAGAAGCCCTTATCTATCACAGAGGGATCGATTTCCTTCACAATACGGGTATCATAGCCGTACTCCCCCTGCGCCTCATCGTAGAAGACAATGCCCACAGCAATGGGGCTGTTGGCAGAATTGGCCACGCAGTGATCTATCTTCATGGTAAGCTGAAGATAATCGTCCTCATGAGGTACATAATGCAGGGGATGACGACTTGCATAGGCACTGCTCTGGATATAGTGATTGCCTCCCGTGGTGACAGCTCCCATGAGATAGCCCTCGGTAAAGTCGTACCAAGTCCCACGCATAGTTGCCGTCCGTGCCAGCCAGTTGCTCCCGGTGTAATCCGTATAGCCGTAGCTCTCCGTGAGATAGCGGTGCAGTTTTTCTTCGCTTCCCGTAAAGTCAAAATACAAGCAGTCTTGCTCCGGCAGGGCTTCCTTTGATCCGATATATACATGATCCACTGTGATCTTGCCTGTCTGCCCGCTTGCAGAAGCAAAATTCATAAAATACAGACGGATGGCAGTGATCTCCGTGGCATTGATAAAGCTACTGTTCATGGGCAAGGTCACAGTAAAGAAACCACTGTCAATTTGTTCTTTACGCACTTCCTGCACCACACGCTGATTGTAATCAAAATCACCGCAACCGTTGCCGGAGAAGACCACACCTACATACATCTTGGAAGCGGAATCATTGGCAACGACCTTGTCTAACTTCAGGGTCATTTGGAAATGATCTCCCTTTTGGGGAAGGTAATGCAAGGGACGGGCACTTGCTCCCGTACCTGTCTGGAGGTAGTGGTTGCCCCCTGCGGTAAGAGTGGCGCTGATGTTCCCTGCGGTATTGTCATGGCTTACTGTCCCCATGGTAGCGGAGCGGGCATACCAGTTCCCCGTATCGCAGTTCACACTGCCATAGGTGGCATCCTGATAGCGCACACGGGAGGACAGCAGATCGTCAAAGCCGAAGTACAGCCCGGAGGCAAAGCGGAAGTGATCCAAAGAGACCGTACCGCCGAACTTCAGATACACCGTATGCTCCCCCGGGGTCACCGCTCCTATTTTCTTCTGCACAGAACAATAGTTGCTTCCGTCCGTAAAATTCAGGGTAGCAAGAAGATTTGTATTTTCCGTTCCGTCCAAATAGACCGAGACCGCCCCACTACCCTTCGCTCTGATATTCAGGGCATTTTCTCTACCGTCAAAGGAAATATTGCGGTAGATCAAAGTATCCTTGCTTGTGAGGCCGTTGACAAATTGATTCTTGGCACTGTCCCATTCCAAAGGGATATCAAAGCCGTAGTTTGCCAAATCGAAATCGCTGAAGTGTTCCCCTTGGATGGAGTCGGAAGCCTTGCGGATGCCGTAGACCTCCTGCACATAGGTCACAAGCTCCGAGGGGTGATCGGTCATAATGGCAGTCACGCCCGTCTCCAGAAGCTCCGCCCAGCCGATGGGGCTGTCGATCTTGGCATTGGTGCCGAGACCTTCCCCGGAATTGGCACGGACAGAGACCCCGTTGGCCTCACACCAGGGGATCACGCTGTTTTTCAAGGTGTTGCGGTTGCTGTCCGTCACACTGCAAGCAATGCTTTTCAGATTCGTCCCTGCATTCACATGACCCTTCAGGGTGTTGAGATTTGTGGTAGTACACTCGTAAGTGAAGGTCTGTTGCACTTCCTTGGCGGTAATGGGATCGGAGGGATGCTTGCTGTTCCAGTGTTCTGCAGCCTGTGTGTACCACTCTGCCATGGTGGTGGCATTGTTGCCGTTTTTGAAGATCACATAGTCCAACATATCATACTCTCTGGTAACTCTGTAAACCGTGGCGAAGGTCGTGGCATCCTCCACCTTGTCCAAGACATACATGATCCGCTTGTCAGACAACTCTAATGCGGAATCGTATCTGCTGACGGGCATAGTGCCTCCGCTTTTGGCAGTGCCTACATAGGTCACATAGGTCGGAATGGCATTGAGCACCTTGGCATCGGCGGCGGTAAGGATATAGGGACTTCCCACATGACCGATGCCGTCCTCCAAGGTGTACTTCTTCAACTGCGCCCATGTAAGGGTACTGATCTCAATGGCAGAGTTATCATTGGTCATACGGCGGATATTGGTGTCATGGAGAAGCACCGGCACGCCGTCCTTGGTCAGGTGAATGTCGATCTCCGCAATATCCACACCCATTTGGATACAGGAATTGATACCCGGGAGAGAAACCTCCGGGAAGTTCCGCCAATCCGCCTTATGGGCAATGACCATGGGGATACGATTTTCCCGTTTGTACAACACAGCCTGTCCCCCGAAGGACGAGGTCACATAGCTTCCCTTGGTGGCAGGCTTTTCCTCCCCCAAGGCGACCACGCTGAGAAGCATGGCCAGTATCAAAATCCAAACAAAACTGCGGATCACTTTCATATACAGTCTCCTTCCTCCTTATCCCATATTACACTGTAGCAACTAAAAGTTTATTTTTTGAGGTAGAGGCTATCAAGTTAGCGCCTCCCTCTGACGAGGGAGGTGGGGGTCGCCCGGAAGGAGAGAAAAACCGAAAGTCTGTATGAGTTATCATACAACCGTACAAACTGCAGTCTGTTTTCTCTCCCTCAGTCGCTCCGCGACAAATCACTGCGGTGATTCCTCACCACGGCTCTGACAGTCCACCGGACTGTCATTCGCTCCCGTGGTGTCGCTTCGCTTACCCTCATCAGCGGGAGCCACAGGAGGAAGCCCTCTCAAAAAATAAAGTTTAATCGTCACAAAGTGTTCACGGATAATCTTTCTTCCATGATATGAGGAAAAGTCTCCTTTGTCAAGTGATTTTTCTGCTCTGCGGTTGACTTTTCTTTGCCTATCCTCTAAAATACCCATAGGTGAGAAATATGTATAAAAGCGTCAATGAATATTATCTGGAAAAATTCGGTTGCAAGGTCTACAAGCTGTCCTTAGACGGGGGCTTTACCTGCCCCAATCGGGACGGAAGTCTGTCTGCGAAGGGTTGCATTTTCTGCTCCGCTCTGGGTAGCGGTGACTTCGCCCAAGGTGGGGACAACATCTCCGATCAGTTGGAGCAAGCCAAAAAACGAGTGGAAGCCAAGATCAAAACCGGAAAATACATTGCCTACTTCCAGTCCTTCACCAACACCTATGCTCCTGTGGAGAGATTGCGGAAGCTCTTTTCCCAAGCCATAGAGCCGAACTATATCGTGGGACTGTCCGTTGCCACCCGCCCCGACTGTCTGCCCGAAGAAACCGTGGCTCTATTAAAAGAACTAAACCAAATCAAGCCCGTCACCGTGGAGCTGGGTCTGCAAAGCTCCGACGATGCCGTTGGCCGTTACATCCGCCGTGGCTATGAAACCTCCGTATATGCCCAAGCCGTATCCCAACTGAAGGAGGCTGGGTTGGAAGTGGTGACCCATATTATCATCGGTCTGCCCTCCGATGATCCCGTAGCCACCACCCGCTATGCCGTAGCTTGCGGTACGGACGGGGTCAAGTTCCACCTCCTGCACATTCTCAAACACACCGCCCTTGCAGAGGAATATGCAAAAGGCAAGGTACAAGCCCTGACCATAGAGGAATACGCAGAGCTTCTGAAAAATTGTCTTTCCATCCTTCCCCAAGAAGTCATCGTCCACCGCATTACCGGAGACGGCGCAAAGAAAGACCTTATCGCCCCCCTATGGTCCGCAGACAAGAAGAAAACCCTAAACTACCTCAACCACTACCTCCGCCAAATGCTCTGAGAAGGATCCATCAGCCGTGAAAAAACGCAGAACCGCTCAGCACTCCGCATAAAAAAAGAAAAACGCCAAGCCCAATCGGCAAGAAAAACCCAGCAGCACCAAATATAGAAAATACCTTGCCCCATACAGAAAAAACACTCCTCGAGGAGCGTTTTTTTGTTTTATAATTCTTCCGTCTTGAAAGTGGCATAACCCTCGTAGCAGTAGCTGTGGTCGCTCCTCCGGTACCAATTGTATATCCTCTCAGAAAAACGGTTGATTTTTATTCTTTCGGAGTTTATAATGCAGATATGACACGACAGGAATTACGCTCAAGCTCCAGTGGGAACGGCAGGAAGGAGGAACTATGACCCAAGATGCAAATGCAATATTGACCCTTTGCAGTCAGCTGTGTGTAGATGAGGGCATTGTTCCTCTGGAACCCGCAGAATATAGGAAGTTGGTTGCCCTGCTGACCCAAGCCGGAAAGAGCCCCAAGGATCTGTTTGAGTTTTCCCAAGAGGATTTTGGCAGTGTATTGGGCTTGGACCAAGCGCAGACCGAGCGTATTGTGCGACTGTTGGATCGGAATGCAAGTCTGTCTTTTGAGCTGAGCCGATATCGAACTATGAGCATCGGTGCCGTCACCCGTGCAGACAACGGCTATCCCAAGCTACTGAAGAAAAAGCTGGGCAACGGCTGTCCTCCCATTTTCTATTATGCGGGCGATCTGTCCCTGTTGGATCGGCAGTTGGTGGGCTTTGTCGGCTCTCGAAGGGTCACACAGGCAGATCTGGATTTCACCGTAGAAGCCGTGCGGAAAACCGTGGCACAGGGCTACGGTGTGGTCTCCGGCGGAGCGAAGGGTGTGGATACCATTGCCGGTACGGAAGCCCTGCTCCGTGGAGGAATCTGTGTGGAATACCTGGCAGATTCTTTAATGAAGAAACTCAAGAGCAGTGATACCGTCCGCAAGATCCAAAAGGGAAATCTCCTGCTCCTGTCCGTAGTCAAGCCCGATGCAGGCTTCCATGCCGGGATCGCCATGATGCGTAACCGCTATATTTACGCCCAATCCGTGGGAACCGTCATTGTCCGCTCGGATCTGAACAAGGGCGGTACTTGGACAGGCGCTACGGATAATCTGAAGCACCGCTGGTGTACGCCCCTGTGTTGGGATCATGCCTATGCCGGAAACCGCGCCCTCATCGAGCAAGGTGCCATCCCCATTGACGAACACTGGGACGGCTCGATCCCCCAATGGAAGTCCAAGAAAGGACAAACCGAAACCTACGAACAAGTTTCTCTCTTTGACATGGCATAAAGCAAACCCCTTTCGGAAACATTCCCGTTCCGAAAGGGGCTGTTTTTTATAACAATGTATTCTACTCACAAGCAATCGTTGCATCAAGCAACGGATCATAACATTTTCAAAATACGCCGTTCGTCCGTCAGATAGTGCTTCACTCCCGTAGTGGGTTCTCCCGGATCCGTCTTGAAAAAGTCGGGATAAATGGTTACATCCTCTTTGGGATCGATCCATTTGATCTTTTCCGGCTGGCCGTCTTCGTTGACACTCTCACAGCAAGGCTCGCCCTGCTCCGGGAACTTCATATAGAAGTAAAAGGAGATCTCATAAACAGGCAGTCCCTTTTTTCCTTCTCTCCCTTCCGTTGGAATCGTATATGCACATTATAGTACAGACCCGATGCTTTTTCCGGTCATATCTACGCAGGAATATTCCGCCACTTCCCCCACTCCCCTTGACATTGGGTGAGATTGGGAATATAATCTAGATGCAAAACCACTGTGGGAAAGGAGGACTGTCTGTGAAGCATTTACCCCTTGGCTTTCGCACCTTGAAAACCGCCTTATCCGTAGCCTTTTCCGTGCTTCTGGCACGACTGTTTACCTCGGAGGCCGATGGCATGTTCTATGCCGCCTTAGGTGGCTTGGTGGCAATGGATACCACCCTAAGCCGTTCCCTGCGACAGGGCTTGACCCAATTCCTTGGGGTCTTCCTCGGCACTATGGTGGGATACTGGACACACTTCTTCCTACCCCAAATCCCCTTCTGGTCTGTGGGTCTGGGCGTATTGCTCCTGATCCTCCTGTGCAACAGTGCAAAGATCTCCTACAGCATCTCTCTGGGCTGTATCGTGTTCCTCTCCGCTTGCAGTTACGGGACAGACAGTCTGCTGTCCGATGCCCTTGAACGGCTGATCTACACCGCACTGGGTCTTGGGGTGGCGCTGATCATCAATGTAGCCTTCCACCCCTACAACAACAAAACCCGTATCCTTCGTCTTTTAAAACAGCTACAGGAGCAGTTCCCTCCCCTTCTTCGGGAGATCCTGATTTTGGAGCATTTCCCCGACACCCAGCAGCTGATTGTCCTTCTGCGGAGCATAGATGCAGAGATCGACCTGTACCAGTCCCAGCGTTTCTTCCACCGCAGACATGATGCGGAAGCCCTGGTCTGCGGATGCCGACAGTTGGGCGAGCGCATGGTGGCAGAGTTGGAGGTCATCTGCGGTATGGACACCTTCGGAGACATTGCCTCGGACAATGCCGGGAAGCTGGAAGCCTTGGGCATTGATGTTTCCGAACTCCCTCCCAGAAAATGTACCCGTCGGGACACCATCGTCATGAATTACCACTTGGAAAAGCTTCTGCTGGCCTACGAATATCTGGATCAATTTTTGCAAGAATAAGCCAAAACCTCCCCATGCCTCAGAGCACAGGGAGGTTTTTATTATAATGTGTGCTGAATAAGTCGCGGTGGCGACTTGTTCAGCAGACATTATTATAGCTTTGAAAAAGCACTCAGCCTCGGAAGTACAGCAGTGCGCTGTCACTGTAGGCAAACAGAGCCTTGCAAAGCTCGCCCAGCAGTCCGCTCTTGTTGTTGCCGTAGGTATCGGGGCTGTATTGCAGGGTCTCGGAAACAGCCTTGTCTCCCTCAAAGACCTGTGCGGAAAGGACACTGCGCAACTCTGCCGCCAGAAGTCCGTCAAAGTTGAAGGCATAAAGTCCTGCCTCAGCGTTGTAAGCCTCGGGATTCTCCACGGTGGCGGTAACTTCCACGCCGTCGCAGTCCTTGTAAGTGACACGAAGTTGCAGTTTTTCCGTCTGTCCTGCATAAGCGCCTACTTGCACAATGTACTTCACAGCAACCTTGCTTTCCAGATTCAGGCTCTTACCCACCCAAGTAACCGAGGGGGCTTCCAAATCCTTCAAGGTGAAATTCACACTACCGAAGCTCACTGCATCCACAGGGCTGAGATAGCTCCGGTGATGCTCTGTCATACAGCTGTCTACGAAGGCATCTGTGCGGTATTCCTTATAGGCCTGTGCCGCCGCACCGTAACGGAGGAGGTCGGCGCAGAGGGTCTTCAGAGAAGGAGCGGCACTGCTCTTGTTCATCTGTGCCACTGCATAATCTGCAATGCTGTAGCTGTCCGGGGAAGACAGGTAAGGCTGTCCGTCCTTTGTGCCGTAAAGCACAGCAGTCAGGCGGTCATTCATCTGCACCGCAGTGAGTCCCTCCAAGGTAAAGTAATAGAAATACTCCTGCTCCACAGGGAGAAGCTTCACTGTCTCGGTGCCTAGATAGGTATTGTTCTCGTACATCTCCACAGTGCATTCCAGATACACCGTATCCATGTCGAAGCCCTCCAGCAGGGTCTTCATAACGGCATAGTTGACGGAAATATCACTTGCCAGATTCAAGGTGTGGTTGATCTTGAAGGACTCGTTGAGAACGGGCTCTAAGTTCTCCTTTGCACCACAAAGGCAAAGTCCATCTACATAAGTGTGGGCTTCCCGATGACTTTCGGTGCAGTTTTCACAAGCTCGTACATGCGCCGACTCTTCGGGAGTATAGAGATAGCTGTGACCGGTTGCCTCCACAGTCTCGGGAGGAGTCAGCAGAGCTTGGCACACAGAGCAGATCTCTCCACCCTTTTGTCCGGTCTCGGTACAGCTAGGTGCTACCTCGGGGATCGCCTCGGGACTGTGTCCGTGGGCAGGGAGCTGTGTCTGCTCCACCAGAATTTCTCCGCACAAACTGCACTTCTCGCCTGCAGTCAAACCGCTTTCGCTACAGCTTGCAGGTACAGCGGGGATCTCTTGGGCAGTATGGGACAGCTTTGCAACAGCACTCTGGGCGACCAAGGTCAGTCCGCAGGTACTGCACTGCTTCCCGGCGGTCTTACCCTCTGCGGAGCAGGTAGGTGCAACCGCACCAAGATTCTTGACCTGATGGTACACAACGCCTCCGTTCAGGGTCATAACCTCTGCGGCACCCTTGTGTCCCAGGGCCTCTCCGGTGTTGACGAAGTATTGCAGAACCTCAAATTCGTTCTTCAGTCCCAGTTCCTGCAATACAGGATAGTTCTTGTAGTAATACTTGCAATCGAATTGGGGCGACAGCTTCTTGGCCGCACCTGTCAGCTCCGTCTCCAGATAGGCATATTTCAGGAAGTGATCCAGACCCTTTTCATAATCGCCACTGCAATAGTAGGACATTTTCAGGGAATTTTGGCTCATGTAATATTTGATATCAAAATAGGGGCTGGCACAGCGACCTTCCTCGATGCCGTACTTCAAGAAGTGGTTGTAGAGCTTCTCTGCATCATCACCGAAGGCCTTTTTCACATCGGCATACTTATTGGCATAGTAGGTGGGATCAAAGATCAGGGGCTTCATTTCCTCCGGGATGGCAGGCTGTACATCGGTACGCAGGTCGTTGAGGCTGATCTTCTTCAAGCCGTCCTTGGAAATATAGTTGGTGACCCCGAGAGCCTTCATCCACTGCTTGGTATACTCGGTAGTCAGTCCGCTGGAGCTACTGGGGGTATAGACCCAGTCGGGAGTGGGCCAAAGAGCAATATCGGGATCGATGGCCACATAGACGCTCTTGGGAACTGCATTCTGTCCGTGATGTGCCATCTGCACGATGTCGGACTTCAGGGAGAAATATGTACCGGAGTTTTCCGCATTCTTGTCATGGAAATACTTCAGCATCAGACCTTCCGGCTCTGCGGCATCTCCAAGGAACAGCACCTTCTGTCCCATGGTGGTCAAACGGAACACAGAGGTGGTATTGTTGCCGAAATCCGCCTCCACCAACTGCTTGATGGTCTGGGAGGTATAGGCCTTACCGTTGTTGGACAGGTTTCCGGAATACTTGGTGGTAATATTATCACAGCCCCAGAAAACCTCCTGGCAGGTCATAAGTACATCGATCTGTACCGTATCGATCACGAAGGTGGAATTGCACTTGTTAACATGACGGGCGGAAAGGGTCACCGTGTCCGTAGGTGTGCCGTCGGCCTTTTTCATAAGCTTCACATGCTTCTTGAAGCTCTGCACAGAGGTCTTCAAGGAGGCTCTGTCTGCTTCGGGCGCATATTTATCGATCTCTGCATCTGTGGCAAAGCGGTAGTACACGGCAGATACGGTCAAGGAGCCGGGCATACGGGCGGCAATGGCCTTGAAGCAACCTACATGATCTCCGTGATCATGGGTGAAAAACCATGCATCCACATTGGGAACATCCTTGCCTGTAATGCTCTTAAGCTGAGAAATCAGGTAATTGGCATCCAGATTGTCTGTGCTGTAGCCTCCGTCAATGACAATGATCTTGCCGTTACGGGTGCGGATGATATAGGACATATTCTGGCGGTATTTTGTCCCCGCATCGTTGAGGGTACGGCTGGGGAGCTGATAAATATCCGTGGATAAATTTGCGGCACTGACAGTGCTGACCATGCCAAGGGCAGGCAGGAAGCCCGCCACCATTGCCAGAAGCACCAGCAGACTCAAGCCTCTACGGATCACTTGCTTCATAAAAACATCTCCTTTTCCGGAAACGGTCCTGCCGTTTTCCTTTCTTCGAGTATAGCACATTTCCCTAGAAAACTCAAGGGGCTCTCCCACAGGGAATGAGATTTTGTGCTTTTTCCGTTGAAAATCCGCCTTGCTTGTTGTATAATGGAGAAAACAAGCCTCAGGAGGTCTACTATGCATATTCCGACTACAGAAACAAAGAACATCCCCGTACTTACCTTTGACGAAGCCATGAAGTCCTCCGCAAGCAGTGACTATGACCGTGAAAAATGGCTCTATATTCCGGACTTTTATTCCGAATACCGTTATATCCTTGGCACGAGAGGAAAAAAGCCCCTGATCTGCATCGGCATCAATCCCTCCACCGCCGCTCCGGATGATCTGGACAACACCCTGAAAAGCGTAGAGCGGATCGCCCACGGCAATGGCTTTGACAGCTTCATCATGTTCAATGTCTACGCCCAGCGTGCCACCCGTCCCGATGATATGGAAAAGGAGCTGAATCCACTGCTCCACGCAGAGAATATGAAGGCCTTTGCCTATATCCTCTCCCTTTCGGAGGAAGCCCCCGCAGTTTGGGCGGCATGGGGGACGATCATTGAAAAACGGGACTATCTCCGCTCCTGCGTGCTGGACATGATCGCCATCGGCAAGGAATACGGCGCAAGCTGGTACACCGCCGGAGCCCGTTCCAAGGCCAAGGGACATCCCCACCACCCCCTGTACCTGAGAATGGATGCCCAACTGGAAGCCTTTGAAGTAGAGGACTATCTCAACACCTTATAAAGCTCACAGCCACCGCGGAAGACGGACTTCCGCGGCGGCTGTTTTTTGTCAGCTTAAGAAGAAGCGTTTTGCACTGTCGCTGTAGGTAAGAAGTGCCTGACAGAGAGTGCGGAGCATACCGCTCTTGTTCGCGCCGTAGGTATCTGCGCTGTATTGCAAGGTGAGGGATACGGGTCTACCCTCATAACAGATCTGTGCGGATACCACACTGCGCAGTTCCGCAGACAGGAGTCCGTCAAAGGTGAAGGCATAGCGACCCTGCACTGTGCCGTAAGTCTCTGCCCCCTGAAGGGTGGCTTCCTGCTCCTGTCCCAAGTAATCCTTATAACGGATCTGCAAGGTCAGCTTTTCCACCTGTCCTACAAAGCCATCTGTATCAAAGATGAACTTCAGGGAGATCTTGGAGTTCAGATCCAGAGACTTGCCTGCCCATGTGATCTGCGGTACTTCCACATCCTCCAATACCTCATTGGTATTGCCGAATGCAACAGTATCAAGGTCTGTCAGACGGAGCTTCTGCTGCGCCGTCATGGAGGCATCTACCAGGGCATCTGTGCGATAGCCCTTGAAAATCTGGGCAGCAGAGCCGTAGCGGAGAAGCTCTGCACACAGATCCTTGAGGCTTTCCGTTGCCGTTGCCTTCCCCAACTGGGAATAGGCATAGTCTGCAATGGCATAATCATCCTCTGTGGAGCAGTAGAGCTTGCCGTCCTTGACGCCGTAGAGAACGGAACGGAAGCGGTCATTCATCTGCACCGCCGTCAGTCCCTCCAAGGTGAAATAGTAGTAAGAGCCCTGTGCCTCCGGATACAGGACGAAGGATTCTGTGCCGATCTTGGAGTTACCCTCATACTGATCCAGTTCCGTGACCAGATATACGGTGTTCATATCAAAGCCCGTCAGCAAGCTCTGACTGACAGCGATTTTTACGGAAATATCACTTGCCGGATTCAAGGTGTGGTTCAGCTTCATAGAAAGAGTCTGGGCAGTTTCCGAGCCTCCGCAAATACACAGGCCGTTGCTATAGCTGTGGGCTTCCGTCAGGCTACGGGCGCAACGACTGCAGGCCGCCACATGGTTCTGTCCCATATTGGTATAGTGCATATCATGTCCCAGACGGGGAAGGATGGTCTGCGCCACCAGGGTAGTGTTGCAAACAGAACAGTATGCACCCTCGCTCTTGCCGGAGGATACACAGGTAGGAGGTGTGCCGGGGACAGTCACAGAACTGTGACCCAAGACAGGAGTCTCCACGGGAGCTACCAGAACCGTAGCACAGACTGTGCAATAAGAGCCTTCGCTCATACCTGTCTGTGTGCAAGTAGAGGGAATTGCAGGAATGACCTCGGGCTGATGCCCCTCCAAGGGCAGGTCTGCCAAATAGCTGTAGCCACAGGTGCAGAGGTATTTCTCCTGTCCCGTTCCCGTACAGGTAGAGGGAGTCAGAAGCTGACGGCTAAAGCTGTGGAATTGGGGGATAAAGCTCGCATAGACCGTCATTGCCCCCTGAACATTGTCCAGAACAGCTTCCTTTCCGTCTGCATCCACCCAGCCTGCAAAGTCATAATGGTACCGGGTATCATAGGCCTTTACGGGAATCTCACCGCTATATACCGCAGTACTGCCGGGAGCAACAGTCTGTTCCTCCAGAACTGTGCCGTCCTCCAGTGCGAAGGTCACCACTGTGGCAGTGGGAATCTTCTCCTTAGGCCCGATATAAATGTAATCAATGAGGAATTCCGCAGTTTTCCCGGAGGCACTGCTCATATTTTGGAATATGGGATGGACAAGATTGATCCAATCGCTCTGCAAATATTCCGGATCTGTCAGGGCGCATTCCAGTGTAAACCAGCCCTGATCCACATAGTCTGCCAGTTGGAAGTCCACGGTCACAGGCATCCACATACGGCTTGTGCCATCTGAGGCAGCAAGAGTGCTGCTCCGATCCAGATGGACACCGAAGCTGACATTGCCGTCGGCTGTGGAGGCGGCTGCACCGTTGATTTGGATACGAGCCTGAAGCACATCCGCTTCTCCGGGGACATAATGAAGAACTCTGACCTTGTCTCTGTGACTGCGGGCACTGTGGGCAGTATCGCTGTTATAGGTAGGTACTGCCAGACGGAGCGCGCCGTCGGAAATGCTTGTCATGGGAGAAGCGTTATAGGGGATCCAATTGGAAGGATCGTCAAAGTTCAGGTAGTTGTAGGTATAGCTGTTGTAGCGTTCCCGATCCTCGGGAGTATTTTCAAAGCCGAAGTAGAGAAAGTCGTCATCCTGAGGGATGCTTTCCTCCGGTCCGATATAGAGATAATCCAAGGTGAATACCGCTGTAGCACCGCTTGCGGACTTCAGCCCCACGAACTGGGGATGCACCAAATTCACATAGTCCATTTTTCTGTAAGCCTCGGAGTCCAAGGGGAAGGACAGGGTCACATAGCCCTTGCCCACCACCTCACCGGCCGAGAAGCTCTGTTCGTAACGGACATAGGTCTTGGAGGCATCCGCAGAGTCATCCAGATCATTGGGGCAGTCCACATCCAGACGGAATTTTGCCATGCCGTCGGCATTTGCAGCTACGGCATTGTCGATCTTGAAGCGAACTACGCAGTAATCCCTTGCCTTGGTGAAATAGTGCAGGGGTCTGTAAGCCCACTGTCCCTTGGCAGAGCCTTGGGGACGGCTGTGGATGCCTACGGAGGTCACGCTTGCCCCCGTGGGAGAGAAGCTCAGAAGACTGCATCCCGTAGTGCTTGCGGTGGTGTTGCTTTCGCCGGCCCAATTGTTCTTCAGGTCGAACTTGATACCGCCGTATACGGGATCGGAATAGCGTGCCTGAGAGAAGGAGTCGTTGGTGAAGTCGAACAGCAGATAGCTGTCGGAGGTTTCCGGGTAGGTAGGTGCCGTAACATTGGGGGTAGTCGTGGTTTTCAGGAGCTTCTTGGCGGCAGAAACGCTTTCGATCTTTACGGTTTCTGTGCCAAGGGTCACATAAGATCCGCTGTAGCTGTAGTCTGCATTGTCTACATCACTGGAAATCAGCGTGGGGAAATTTGCCTGTGCCACATTTCCCTCATCCCCCGCAGGGTAGAGTGCGTGCTGATAATAATGACCGGAGATCATGAGGCTGATGCCCATTTGGTTGAGGATCTTCGTCCACTGTGCAAAATCCTCCGCAAGCCCCTGTGTGCCGAGCCGTGTGATGGGGAAATGGCAGAAGGCGATCCTTGTGGGATAGTCCTTCCACTTCCCTTCCTCTAAGATCTTCTGCAACCAGAGGGTCTGCTCCTTCCGATGGGTGGCATAGTCTACCGTTCCGCCATAGGCGCTGTCGCTGTCCAGCTTGTCCTCTCCGGAGTCCAGAACAATGGCGAAGAAATCAGACTGCTCGATCGTATAGTAGCTTTTCCCCTCGGAGCTTGTAGGTGCAAGATCTTCCAGTAAGTAAGACTTTGCTCCGCGGATCTCTCGGTTGCCTCTGGTGAAGATCACAGGCTTTGTACCTTGGGTCATGGCGCTTGCACTGTCCAAAAGAAGCTTGATATTGCTCTCGCTGTTGCCGTTGTAGCCATAGTCACCGCCGATGTACAGGGCATCAAAGGACTTATATGCCGCCACATTTTTAGCTTCCGTAGCCAAACCGCGGAAGTCCGACAGGCAGAGGATCACAGGCTCTTTCTTATCTGCCATAGGTGTGAAGGGATAGCTACGGCTGACGGTACTGCCGTGGGTGGGAGTATAGGCTTCTCTATAGACCATGGACTGATAGCTGACCGTATAGCTCCGTGCGGTATCCAGTGCCACTCTGGGAACACGGATGCTGTGGTACTTGCTTGTGTAGTTCATTAGCCCCATGTCCTGGTCATAATACTTCTTCCCCCCGACGGTTGCCCATGCCATGCCGGTGCTTTCCGTTGCAAACACGATCTGATAGCTGTCCTCCACAGAAAATACCGTGGGATGGACAGTATAGGGAGAGGACACGGAGGGAACAGAGCTGACAGTTGTGGGAGTGGAGGTGAAGTCCATGTTAGAAAGCACGGAGATCTCACTCTCGGTTTGGGTATCCGGCGCTACATAGGTATTAGTAAAGACGGAAACCCGTTTAACAGCCTTGGCAGTCAAATCATTCTGCACATTCTCAATAATATACTCCGTGGGAGTCACAGTCAGGAAAGTACCGCTGTAGGTGCAAACATCATTTTCACGGTCGGACACAATGACTGTGGTGAAGTTGGGATCTGCCTTGTGCTTGGTGGAATTAGGGCCGTTGACGGCATAATTATGCTTGTGACCGCAGACCAGCAGGCTGATGCCCATTTGATCGCAGAGGTCAGCCCATTCCGTGTAGGTCTCCTCAAAGGTATCGCTTGCATAGAACGTAAAGGGCACGTGCGCAAAGACCATGCGGATGGGGTACTTTTCCCATTCACGGGACTTTACCACCTCACGAAGCCAACGGGTCTGCTCCTCACGGTAGGTAGCAAATTGGACTGTTCCGCCGTATTCGGAATGGCTGTCCACCTTGTCTTCCCCTGCATCCAGAACGATGCCGAAGATCCCGGGAAGCTTCACAGTGTAATAAGGGCCGGTCTTCTCACTGTAGCCGGAAACCAGCGAAATGTCTTCACAGTTAGATCCGCGGATCTCGTGATTGCCTCTGGTATAAATGGTGGGCTTTCTGCCCTGTGTCACAGAGCCGGTCATGTCCAAAAGAAGTTTGACCCCGGAGTCGTCCGTCAGAGTGCTGATGTAATCTCCGCCGAAAACATAAACATCAAAGGCTCTTGACTGTGATATCTTCAGGCAGTTGGTGTTGGTTCCGTGCTGGTCGGAGCTACAGAAGAACACAGGATCTTGATCCTCGGGAATGGGGTCAAAGGGATAGGTGCGACTGACTGCAGAGCCCGGAACAGGATCGTAAGAGGGTCGGTCGGACAGGGAGCGGAAGCAGATCTTATAGGATCGTGCGGTATTCAGGGCCTCCTGGGGAACAGTGATTTTGTGATATTTGCTGTTCCAACGGAGCAGGCCGTTTTGGGAATCCTTATACTCCACCCCGTCGATCTCTACCCAGCCGTAGCCCGTGGCATTGGTGGCAAAGGCGATCTGATAAGTATCCTCCACAATGAACACCGTTGGATGGGTGGTATAGGGAGAGGATATGGAAGGGACAGATACCGCCGCAGGCTCTGCCATAGGACTCTCTGTCTTAGCCCCCATGGCCGCAGGCGCAAAGCAGGACAGGAGAAGACTGAGCAACAGTCCCATGACGGTCATGCGGAAAAGATGCTATTTCATAGATTTTCCTCCTTCGGTACAGGAATTTTCTTCCAGATTTCCCCCTTATCATAACATAAGAACTCCCATACCACAAGCCCAAATCCCCATTTGCTCCCATAATAAAACACGCACCGCCTTTCCGTCTCCTTCTGATTGGGAGAGGAATTACGGTGCGTGGTTTGTTTGTCAATTTTCCATCTGCTTACCGAGGAAGCCCGCTACAGTTTGAGCAAGCTTCTGTTCGGACTCCGTAGGCTCTGTGTCATTGTCATTGAGTAGGAGCATGACACAGCCCATAAGATCCCCTTCGGCAATAATGGGAGCCGCCACACCTAGGTGATAGCGATCCACAGTCTCCGCAGGACGGAGCCGTGCATCTCCCCGACGGTAGCGGTAGTTCTTCCGCTGTTCCATGAGCTGTTCCAGTTCCGGGGAATTTCTCTTTTCCAGCAGTTCCCGCTTGGGAGCGCCGGCCACGGCAATGATACTGTCTCGATCCGCCACCGCCGCAATATGCCCGGTGTTCTTCCCAATGGAATCACACAGCTGTGCTGCAAAATCCTGCAGATCCCCCATGGGAGAATACTTCTTGAAGATCACTTCCCCGTCCTTCTCAGTATAAATTTCCAGAGGGTCTCCCTCACGAATGCGGAGAGTCCTGCGGATCTCCTTGGGGATCACCACCCTGCCAAGATCATCCCATTATGTCAAGAAAAGACCGAAAGAAATTTTGAATCCCGAAAACCCTTGAAAATACAGGGATTTTCGGGATTCTGCACTTTTCAGAAAACCTGCAAAAAATGCCGATTTTGGGGTACCCATTATGTTATAATTTCCCCTTTTGCAATCTTACGCTTTTATTTCGTCAAATTTCCAGATGATTTCAATGCTCTGTCTATCGTGGACAACGATCCGTTCTACTGCATCGTACAAGTGTGCTTTGAGCATTTCCTCTGACAGATCCGCCATGTGGGATATCGAGGATCGTCTGGCTTGCTCTTGAGCATGGTTCTCTCGTTCTGCTTCAATTTGTGCTTCGCACCGAGCAATCTGCTCCTGCAAGTCCTCTTGCTTTTTGGCAATAGCTTCTTTTTCTGCAAGGTATTGATCCGCTGTAAGTTTTCCCTCACGGTAAGCTTCATACTTGCTTAGCTTCTCCCGACCGCAGTTTTCATACTGCATTTTCAGCCGAGAGAGATGCCCCAAAGGATTGGTCCCCGATGTTTTTTTCTTCTTTGGGGCTTTTACGCAACTGATTTCAATTTGCTTTTTGAGGGCTTCCAACAAAACCTCCTCTAAAGCAGCCTTTTTCCAATATACCTCTTTGCAGGGGCTTTCATCGTGGTAGCGGTGAGAGGGACAGGCAAATACGGTTCCGTTGGCTTTCTCCAGCTTCCCTCCGCAGTGGGCACAGTAGTATACCCTGTCCATTCGGTCTTGGGGCTTGCGAGAAGAGCTTTTCCTCTTTCGGATGGAGGCTTGTGCCTGATCATATTCCTCTTGGGTCACGATGGCTTCGTGTGCATTTTCACGGATGTACCATTCGTCCTTGGGAACACGGCGTTGGTTCTTGTCTCGGATGGATCGGCTTTCTCGTGTGTGGTTGACCATAGTTCCGGTATATTTGATATTACCAAGAATATTCCAGACATGACTGCGTGTCCAGTGGGTTTGCTTCTCAATATGTCGCCTGCTGATGTTCTTCTGCTGTAACGGTGTGGGTATGCCTTCAGCATTCAGCTCCTTGGCAATCGCTGTGCATGATTTTCCAGCAATCATGTCCATAAAAATTCGCCTGACAACAGGAGCAGTAGCTTCATCAACCAGAAGCTGGTGCTTTTGTTTCGGATCTACCCGATAACCATAAGGAACACAGGAAACATATTGTGCCCGTTTCTGCCGTACTCCCATGCCGGACTTCACCTTTTGGGACAGATCCTTGCTATAGTAATCGTAAATCAAGTTCCGAAAAGCCACATCCATTCCTATGGTCTTACCTTGGTGCCCCAAGCTGTCATATCCGTCATTGACGGACTTAAAACGGATTCCAAGAAAGGGAAAGATGTGCTCTAAGTAATCGCCTACTTCAAGATAATCTCTGCCGAAACGGGATAGATCTTTTACTACAATACAACTGATTTCTCCTCGCTTGGCATAGTCGATCATCTGAGCAAAGCCGGGACGGTCAAAATTCGTACCGCTGAACCCGTCATCAAAAAACTCTACACGAGGGAGATCGCAGAGAGCAGGAAGCTGATCCAAATGGCGGTTGATCAGCAAGCGTTGGGATGTAATACTGTTGCTTTCGTCCTTCAAGCAGTTGCTTCGCTTGTCCACATCTTCCAAGGACACACGCATATAGACCGCTACCTGTTGCCTCATCATGCAATCTCCTTCCTAAGTTTTTCACAAAGTGCTTTCAATGTCGCGAGCTCATCTGCATAGCTGAGAGTAATTTCCAAAGAGCCATCCTCCCTCAGCTTAATTCCTTGCACAAATGCTTCTATCATTTCTGCAGTCAACTCTGTTCCCCCACAGAAACGCTCCACAAGGTCTTTCCAATTTGTTTCAAGGGGGCGTTCCTGTTTTCTGTTGTCCTCCATCTGAGATAGTTGATGCTCCAATGCTTGGATATCCTCAGTTAGAATTTTGCGGTGGTGTACATAGTCCTCTTGGGAAAGCAAGCCTTCCTTTAAGTCTATGTATGTGCTGTTCAGTGCCGACTTTTTTTGTGCGAGCTTCTGTTTTAAGTTTTGGATCTCCTGCCGGCAAGCTGTTACCTTCTTCTGTTTTTTCTTTGCGGATTGCAGATGACGGACGGTCTTATCCATATCCACAAACAGCTCCATTTGAGATCGTAGAAATGTAAACACCGTTTCATCCAAGTCTGCTTTCCGCATCTTGACATCGGAGCAGGCTCTTGTCCCGTGCTCGGCATAGGTAGGGCATTTGAACATGAAATAAACCTTATCCTTCTTCGTGTTGAAGGAGCGGTGGAGCTTCATAATTGCCCCACAGTGAGCACAGGTCAGCTTTTTCCCATAAAGATTCTTTTCTTTGGGAAGATGGTCATACTTCCCAACATTCGCTTTTTGTTTAGAAGTCGCCTCTTGGTTGATTCTCTGTACCTTCTCAAAAAGAGCTTCTTCTATGATCGGCTCGTGGGTATGCTGTACCACGATCCATTCGTCCTCCTCCGTCAGATGGTAGGGAATCCCTGCATATAAGCATTGGCTCCCCTTCTTCTGCACCAAGCATCCGACATAGACCATATTCTTCAACAACTCGGTAATCATGTGCTTATTCCAAAGGATGGTACGGTCTTTCTTGTTGTTATTGGTTTCAATCCCTTGAAAAAGCTTGTGCTGACTCGGAGAAGGAATCGCCATGTCATTCAGCCGTTTATTGATTCCCATATAGCTCAAGCCACCGGCTCTCCAGCGGAAGATCATCCGCACTATGGAAGCGGTTTCCGCATCAACCAACAGACGATTTTTGTTGTTCGGATCTTTTTGGTATCCGTAGGGAGCGTAATTTCCAATGTAGTCCCCTCGTTCCATTTTCCCCTGCAGAGCGGTCGTAACCTTTCGAGAAATGTCCTTTGCATAATAGTCGTTGACAATATTTTGCAGAGATGCTGATAGCTGTCCTTCACTTGTTATGGTCTCCGTATCGTAGTGATCATTGACAGCAATAAAGCGAAGTCCGTAAAAAGGACACAGCTTTTCGATAAATTGGGAGGTTTCAATATAGTTTCTTCCCAAACGGGACAGATCTTTCACCAAGATACAGTTCACAGATCCCTCCTGTACCGCCTCCATCATTTCTTGAAATGCCGGTCGAAGGAAGTCCGTTCCGGTGTAGCCATTGTCCGTAAAGACGGCCACCTTTTTGAGAAACGGACGGTCTGCCATATAGCTTTCCAAGATCCGCTGTTGATTTTCTATAGAATCCGAGTCCTTTCCGTTGTCCTCTACAGACAAACGGATATACAAGGCGGTATTCCAGATTTTCTCCTCCCGGATTTCCGGTTGTACAGAAGTCCTTCGGGATGTTCTTGCCATTTATACCGCCTCCTTCCGTTCCTTCAAAAATTCCAGTATCGAAGCAAATCTGTCATAGTGCAGAAGCTTGATTTCTATGTCATGGTCTTGGGTAATATAAATCCGATCTATAAGGCTAACCACCGTGCGGCGGGTTAGCTCTCGGATATTTTCGTACTCCTTGAATTGGGCAAGCCATCCCTGTTGCTCTGCCAAACCGCCCATAATACTGTTTCGCTCTCCGATCAGGCGAGTAATCGCCTCGTTCGCTTCCGCAATCTGTTCGTCAAACTGACCTCGGAACAGCTTATATTCTTCCTTGGAAATAATCCCTCTTTGGAAGTCCTCGTATGCCCCAACCTTCAATCGACGGTATTTGTCTATATTTTCTTCTTGGAATGTGATCTTTGTCTTGATCTTTTCCAATTCTCGATTTTCCCAAGCCAAAGCATCAACCTCTTTGAGAGCCGCTTCCATATCCATTGCTGCCGCAATGTGGGTTTGCAGAACTGCAAGCACCGCATCATAAAGCTTCGATTCTCGAATGCGATGACTGGTAGAACAGCTTGTATTATCATGCTTATTTCCACTGCAAATATAGACGGCATCCGGTGTTTTCCGCAGCATGGGACTGCCACAATCCTTGCAGAACACTTTCCCTGCGAACAGTGTTACGGCAGTGCCTCCCGTAGGACAACGAGTATCCTCCTTCATAAGCTGTTGCACCAAGTCAAACTGTGATGCAGAAATAATGGCCTCATGGGCATTCTCTGTTCTGCTCCACTCAGAGGAAGGCTTTTGCACCTTCTTCTTGACCTTGTGATTGGGAGAAGTTGTTTTCCCCTGAACCAAGGTACCAATATACATTTCGTTTTTGAGAATACGGTGGATGGCAACAGGGGTCCATTGCCCCATGCCTTTGGGCTGAAAGCCTGTAACCCGTCCATTTCCATGAACTTTCTTATATTCATTTGGAGAAAGAACACGCAGGTCATTGAGCCTCTTTGCAATATTTCCGGGAGATAGCCCTTCCAACTTCCAACGGAAAATATCCTGCACCACAGCAGCAGCTTCCGGATCCACAATCATACGGTTCTTGTTTTCGGGATCTCGCAAATAGCCATACACAACCCGTGGAGCAATAAACTGACCATTACGGCGTTTCGCCTCTAAATTTGTCCGAACCTTGATGGAAATATCTCTGCAATAGGAATCGTTCATCAGGTTCTTAAATGGCAGGATCAGTTCGTTGTCCACTGCACCGGGCTGTGCATTATCGTAATGATCGTTGATTGCAATGAATCGAACACCAAGACGAGGAAATACCTTCTGAATGTATTCACCGGCTCCGATGTACTCTCGTCCAAAACGGGACAAGTCCTTGACCACAATGCAATCAATTTTCCCCTGCTTGACAGCTTCCATCATACGGTTAAACCCGGGACGCTCAAAATTCGCTCCCGTATATCCGTCATCGCAGAATTCCTCAACCACAGTAATCTCCGGGTATTTTTTCAAAAAGTCAAGGATCATCATTCTCTGACTTGTAATACTATCGCTTTCTGATTTTCTCCCGGAAAGTAAATCGTCGCCATCTTCCCTGGACAAACGCAGGTAGATGGCGGCCTTGTAATCTCTATCTAAAGATAATCTTATCATAGTACGCCACTTCCTTTTCAAGTTTCGTCGAAAAGTAGGGCGTTCCGCTGATTTTCACCGCCCTTACTATAGCACAGGAATGAACATAAGTCCAATGTGAAAGCTTTCCGAAAAAGCCACCATTTTACATATTTCTTTTTAACCAAATTCTCCATTCTTTATGCGGAGGGGAAAAGGTCAAAAAAGAAAAGCGACTCTTACGAACCGCTTTTCCAATGCCAATATTCAGTTTTTCAAGCTTCCAATGGGTATGACATATACACCATCATGGCGCCGGTATGCGTAATCGCCCGTTCCCGTTAAAACTGCAAGGAAAGAGGGGGCTTTCATCTTATCTGTGTCAATTTTAGCCTCCATATTTTTTAGGCTTTTGGCCCCTTCCTCTATCAGCTTGTCGCCGCCCAGCTTAATTTCAACGAGTCCGTATTTTCCATTTCTTAAATGGATCACAGCATCACATTCTTGCCCATCCTTGTCTCGATAATGGTAGACTTGACCGCCCAAAGCATCTGCAAAAACCCGCAGATCTCGAATACACAAAGTCTCAAAGAGAAATCCAAAGGTTTTCAAGTCGTTCACCAAGTCATTGGGTCCGATCCCCAAAGCCGCAGCAGCAATAGACGGATCAATGTAATACCGTGTATCAGAGGAACGGATTGCAGATTTCGATCGCAAGTTAGGATTCCATGCAGGCATATCCTCAACAACAAAGATTTTTTTAAGTGCATTGATATAGGATGCTACAGTCTCTTCGCTAATGGGTATTTCGTCATTTGCTGAGACATCCTGCGCAAGTACCGTATTCGGCACCTGTGCACCTTGATTCCTCGCATAGGATCGCATAAGGCGGCGAACTCTCTCCGGATTCTTTTGCACATTGTCTGCCCGATTAATATCGGAATGTACAACTGCATCGTAGTAATCTATAGCCTGATCCAGCGCAATCTCATCACGCATATCAACTGCTTGCGGCCAGCCGCCTCGGCATACCAGAAAGGCTAAACGGTCAATACTGAGCTCGGAAGCACCATCAATCTCCGTTGTTCCATCAAACAGATCTTTCAAACTAACATCGCCGGTAGAATCTCCCGATTCATATAAGCTCATAGGTCTCATGGTAAGCCATGTAAATCGACCTGTTCCGGAATGTGTAATTTCCTTGGTGTCTGCAGGTACAGCCGAGCCGGTAAGAACAAACTGCCCAAGCTCTCCTCGGTGGTCAACCTCAAAGCGAATGGCATCCCAAAGCTTCGGAGCAAGCTGCCATTCATCAATCAATCTCGGCGTTGCACCCATTAACAGTCGTTTCGGGTTCAGTTCAGACATGACAATGTTCTGTTCTTTTTTCTCTGGGTCATCCATATACAGCACACTGGCTGCAAGCTGTTCTGCAGTCGTTGTTTTGCCGCACCACTTGGGTCCTTCAATCAAGACGGCCCCCTTGCCCTCCAGCTTTCGCTTCAGAATATCGTCTGCAATCCTTTTTCTGTACTTCTTCATTCGGAGCACCTCGCTTCCACAATTACTATTCTAACTGTATTATACGCTGTAATTATGAATTTTGCAAGCTTTTTCCGACGATTGGCGAAATATTTTTCCGATGATTGTCGAGATATTTTTCCGACGATTGGTGGAATTTTGCTCCGACGATTGGCGAATCGTTCACATACTTGCCAATAGATTCAGGAAATTATCATTGATGGTTGCCTGGGTGTTAGCATAGGAAACACGCACAACCGTATCACCCACCTTGAATAAATAAGGGTCGCGGATTTGTTCCACATAGGACTTCATCCGTTCCTCCACAGGAAGCGTGCGATCAATTTTCACCTGACGGATATCCACGAGGGAATCCAGAAATTCTCTTCTGCCTTGCTCCATAGTTTCACCACCTCTTCCTTTATACTCTAAACCAATATTTACCTTTTTATTCAGGTATAGAAAAAGCACCCGCAAGAAATCCGTCATATTGATTCCTTACGGGTGCATATTCCCTTACCGTATCCAAATCTTCCGTCTGCGAGATCGTTTCCGTGGAGTTCCTATGCTGATATTTGCTGCTCGGTCTACGGCTCGCATAAAACCTTTATCCGCAGTACCGATATAGCTCATCAGATACCGTTTGTCAATGGTTGAAAGCTGTTCCAGCATCAGCATGGACACCTCAGAGAGTCCGAACTTCGCTCCGATCAAAATGTGGGTGGGCTGGCGGAGCTTCTTGATTTCCGTTGTAATAGCCGCTACGATTACCGTAGGTGCGTGGCGATTTCCCACATCATTCTGCAAGACCATGGCTGGTCTGATTCCCTGCATAAAGGAACCGGGAACCTTTCCGAAATTCACGAAGTAAATGTCCCCTCGAACAATGGCTTTACTCATTCGCAGTACCTCCTCGTTCTTTTCGTTCATACAGAAGCAAATCCCGACCTTTCCGCTGCTGGCAGATGTCACAGTAGTTTCTCTGCTCCATATCGGTCATAGCAAGGACTATGTAATAGCGTTTGCTGTTAAAAAACACATCCGCACAGGACTTACAAAGTGTTAGATCCAAAGGATTTACCGGGCTTTTCTTGCATACAGGTGTATCCATAGCAATCACATCCCATAGGTGCATGTATCGCTTTCCAAGTCATAGAAACGGCAGCCCTTACACTCCTTAACAGGCTCTGCATACTGCCTTTCCTTGCTCACATAATTATGGCACTCAGGAACGGTTTCCATAGCAGGCCGAGCCACAATTCGTCCCTTTTCACGGGACAACACGAACTCATACTCACAATCCGGATCCAGCACATAAACAAGCTCATCCGGCACAAGAACAGTGATGTTTCTCTTTACGGTCATGGCTAAAATTCCTCCATTTATTTGTAACTTCAGCTAATGATCATCGCTGCAGCTCGTGGTCATTAGGTCAAGCTACAAACCCCAAGGCTTCACCACAAGGCAAAGCCTTAGGTTTGTACATTCGTCAGTTTACCAATCCTCGTTCCTGCCCTCGGATCTCGACGGCGTATGTCCACTTCGTTGGTGCGCTCGGATTTCTCGTCATGGCGGCACTTTGCTCGGAAGGTATCCCGGATTGCTGATCATTCAATTGTAAAGGTGCAATGTGTTTCAGGCTTGGCGTTTTGCCCTGCCCTCAAGCACACCCATATTATAAGGTCAATCGCCCTTTTTGTCCCGAGCACATCTGACGGATTTTTTTCAAAAACCCGTCACTTTTGACGGATTTGCATTTTTAATAAAAAAGTTCCGGGCAATGACACTACATCGCCCGGAATAATGGTCTGAATATTTAGGATTGTAAAAGGGAATCGATTAGTGTTGTCATCGTCTGTATCACAATGTTCTGCTTCTGGGGTTCCAATCTTGAAAACTTCTCTGATAAACCGTATCCATCTGTTACTTGAAGAGAAGGAGGGATAAATCTATTGGCAGAATGTCCCGTAGCCTTCATCATTCGGAATAGATAATCCATTTTAGTAGCGTGTCGCCCTGTTTCTGCACGATAGACTGTGCTGACCGAAACATTCATCTTGTCTGCAAGCTCTTCCTGGCTCCATCCCAAATCTTCACGCACTTCTCTAAACCGATCGCAAGAATATAACATATCGCTTTGGAGTTCGTCTTCAGTATATCCGTAATCTTCGATGTGCAACACAGTCACCTCCTTACTACGTAAAAACGCCGACCAACAACGGTCGGCGCTCTCTGTTATTAGGGCCTCTTCCGTTATGCCCATATTGTAGCAGAAGGTAATAAAAAAAGCAGTATCACTTTCGTCGGGATTTAGTCCGAATATGGTCGGGATTTAGTCGTACTAAAAGTCGGACTATTAGGCACTGCGGACTGTTTTGATCAGTTCTTCATAGTGAGGAAGTGCAGAAGTCCAAAAAACAATTCCAAAAAGCATGATGGCTTCCTTTTTGCGATCATAATACCTGCTTCTCTCAATTTCCAATTCAAACAGAATGTCATCCTCTTGGTATCCTACTGAGGAAAGATAGCATCTATTTAGAATTTCGAAATGAATTTTCCCGAAAACCGGGAATTCTCTGACTCGCAAAAGCGTGTGATTTACGATTTCCTGCAAAACACGAACATCCATGAGATTTGACACACGGGTAATGAACTCTTGCTTTGTTTCGTCTTCCGAAAAATCTCTCAAATAGTGAAAAGCCAATTGAGTGCACAGTGCATCCTCCGTAGAGAAAGGATCTTTAGTCAGTACATCCCACGCAGAACGAGACCAGCATAACCCGCCGTAGCTACTCAAAAGAAGTCTCGCCCTCTTATACAAATTCCGTTCGTCCATCTTATTTGTGGCACAAAAACTGTGGATACAGTCCCATGCCTTTGATTCTTTCCTGCCCATATTATGAAACTCCTTTCTTGTTAGCGTTTTGGTTGTCTTTTTGTTTATAGCGTCTTAATTACTTTCCGAGCTACCCCCTGTATCATTAACTCCCGGACATGAATTTCTGCATGGGGGTACGCTTTCTGATTTTCATATTTCAAAACGGCTTGTCCGCTTGCTTCATCTACTCCGGCATAGGTTTTAAGCGTATTCTGCTGATTGTCGTCCAAAGCAACCACTATATCCCCTATGGAAGCAGAATGTGCCTTCTCAACAACCACCAGGTCGCCTTCCTCAATCCCCACATCTGTCATGGAATCTCCGTTAGCACGGAGGATATAGAAGTCCCCACGCCCGAAGATCATTTCAGGCAATTTCACATATCCCTCTATGCTTTCAAATTCCACTTCTGGTGAACCACAGCGAATTGCCCCCACAATGGGCGCAGTTACACAAGGAGCCATCCGATCCACAACCTGAGGTGTCTGAATTGACTCTCCATCATAGAAAATCATACCTTTCTGTGCCATTTCCAAAAGATACCGATAAATAGTAGACCTGGCACAACCAAAAGCAGTCGCAATCTTGCCAATAGAAGGAGAGGTCCGTTTCTCCCCGTAGTATTCGTCTACGAAATTCTTAATATCCTCCATTAGCCTCGGATCTTTGTACCGCATAAAGTTCCCCCGTTTCTATCCGCAACATTTGTTTCGTTTAGCTATATTATACACATTTTCCACAAAAATGCAATACTCCAATTCAAAAAAATACGAGGTGTCGAACTCAACCAACACCTCGTTAGCTTTTTCGGTTTATCTCTCCCGGAACAGTTCCTCCTTAAGTCCTGTTAAAAACGTCTTTTTAGGATATCGGAAGCAATTCCAAATGCTTCCGGATGCTTTGCATTGATTCTTTTGGAATCTCTCACTTTGATAATGGCTTCCCTAATTCTGTTTTCATCAATCAGTCTAAGTACACTCGAAACTCTGGTGTTTGCCCCCGTACGCTCGGCATCAAAACCCAGTGAATAAATATGGTCCACCAATTCTGCTCGAGAGCCATTCCAATCTGCTATTTTTTTCATATTGAGTGAGGATAAACCAACCTCCGGCAGCCGTAAAAGCATCATTGAATTGTTTATCTGTCATAATCTACGCCCCTATTTCTTACTATCAAAAAAACATTGCACATAATGTTCCTTATATTACAATGAACTTGATACAATAATTTTATCGTCCGTTTTGCTTAGCCATTTTCTGCATATATTTTAAGAAGTTAGATATTCTTCCAATCCAATATTCAGCTTCTTCTAATGACATTGTGCTGCTTTCCGTTGAGCCATGTCTTAGGTCCGGATAGATGCGGTGCATAGTATTAAAAATTGCATTGCCTTCCTTTACTATCTCTTCGAGACCCCATATACCTTCGGCTCGTAAGTTTTTTGTTGCTTCTCCAATTTCATTAGTCTTCCCGTAGACCTTCACTACTGCCTCCATAGCGCTTACACAACTCCGCACGGCATCTTTTCGCGACCGCTCATTTGTCGAATTCTTTAACGAAGTTATTGCATTATCGAATTCATCGTAGGCTTGTTGAGATGCGGATTTTACAACCGTTTTTGTGGCACTCATTTCTTCGACTATATCAGATTCATCCTTTACGCACCAATTTACATGTTTGTTAAAAGGGTCAATGGAGCATATATATCCAATATTATGAACTTCAAGAAATTCGTTAATCTCCTCCGCCTTTTCATCATCGTCAACCAAAGTAGCCAAACAATCCATCAATATATGAAAGTGTCCATCATTCGTCTTCTTTCTTATGCGATAAACGAAATCAGTAATATCGTTCACAAGAAAGTCCCAGCCCCAGTTCGTAGTCAAATCGCAGGGGATGATTTCAGCAAATCGGTTCAAATAGATTTTGAGCATCGGTGCACTGCTTGAACATCTTGATATCAACCCTTGTAGTTCGGGCCAAATGGTACTTGGAGCTGTTTTCATATAGTATTTTTCTTCGCTGTAAGATTTATAGTTAGGAATATCTTTCTTAAACGACATGTTTATCCCCCTTGTAAAATAAAATTATTCTTTTATACAAACCTCTTAAATGCTCTCTTAAATTTAATGCAGGTATCCATAATCCAATCAAACTGGTCATTCCACTCGTTGTGATCGTCCAAATTGACGGGCCTCTCGATAATAATGCGGCTTGCTTTCTTTTCGGGCAGTTCACGCCAGTCCAAGTTGAAGCCTATATCTGATTCAATATCAGCCTTGTGTTGTAAAAGCTTCTGGAATATAGTTTTGTCGTCGTGAATATAGAATTCCACAACTACAGAATTCCGCTTTTTAAGAGCCAGAATATCAAGAGAATATGCCGACGAGCCGAGGCTCAGTGTCATCCAGTGATCTGTGCTTGGCTTTCGCTTTTTGAAGTTTTTCGCAAACAAGGGCTGGGCAAAAGCATAATCATTGAATGCTGTCCAGTATTCTAACCGGAACTGCTTTGCCGGATCGGAAGAATTTTGCTTTTGCTTCTTTACTTCTTTCGTCCAGTCGTTCGGCTTCTCGATCACATCAAACATAACCGCCGGATCGGAATTACCGATTTTATAGAGTTTGATTTCAACAAGGAAAAAGCTGATATTTTCATCCGTGTGGTTGTTCAGCCATTCGATTGCTGCACGATGTTCCTCTCTGGCGCGCTTTACAATCCATATGACAATATCCGCACCTTTGCCGGAAGCGTATGTTATTAGTTTTCCTAGGTGATCATGATTGGTATCTTCAAGCTGGTTCTCAATGATAATTCTACGTTCTGTTCCGGTCTCTGAGGCATAAATATCGACATTGAAATCACCAACTTTAGATTCGGTTTCATCAACTGTGATATCCAACCCTACTGCATCTGCCAGCAGTGCAAGATTACACTCTTCAGCGAGCCAAGGTGTAAAGTCTAATGCTTCATGCGGCCATACTTCACGAAGTTCTTTTATTTCTGTTAGCTGTCCTAATGTTATCATATTGTCCTCCGTATG
>JAZMZW010000235.1:0-14778 GCA_045586205.1 Faecousia sp.
CATAGCGGTTCTGACGGGTATAGCTGTCAATGGTAGAGGGGAGGAGATCTGCCTCGCCATGCTCTTCCAGATACTTCATAAGCTTAATGTGCTCTTCCACTACGGGAACACCTGCACGGGGCTGTACCAGAGTACGGCCGGACTTCTTGGCGTCCAGAAGCTTCTTGCTGAAATTACGGCTGACGGGCATGGACTTGTGGTAAGCAACTGCCTCCTGCAGATCCACATCCTTGCCGGTGGGCCACTGGGTCAGGACTTCTTTCCGAAGGGCCTCAAACTCGGCTTCGGGGATTCTCTTATTCTGAATATCCATGGTATTCTAACTCCTTTTTCATAATTCTCAGTGCTGTCTGAGGATAGTAGGATGAAAGCAGCCCCATTGCTGCCAGAATATAGCTACGATCCACCCAAACATCTGCCTCCTTGGGACGGAGGGATTGGGGACGGTTGGGAGAATAAAGGGCATAGGAGGCGATCTTTTCCGTTTCCTTGGTGTGGATCAGACTGCCACCTGTAACGACGATCTGCTTGACCTTGGTGAGGTTCTTTCCGCTCTGGACGAAGGTCAGACCCATGAGGGTGTAGGTCTCCTCCATGGTACCTGCATGACGGCTCACCGCTTCCTCCACAGCCATGGAGGCAAGGGCGAAGTCCAGCTTTTCCAGCTCCGGATCTCCGTTGGGCACCCGATCTGTGTGAGCCTTCAGCTCTTCCACAAGCTCCGTGACTCGCTCCTTGCTAAGACCGGAAACCTGACTGACACGTTGCAGTCCTGCGGCATCCACGATACCCTGTACGCTGTAGCGCATACCGATGTCCCCTTCTACCGTTCTCTTGGCAAAGGGCTCCGGCAGACCCTTGTACACCGTGTTCATATGCTCCGGCATACCGTCTGCAATGGAATACACATCGGTGGTAGCACCGCCTACATCCACGGCAATGAGATCCCCGATCCCGCTCTCCCCTTCACAGCCCTGGGACAGAAGCTCCATGGCTTTCATGACCGCGGAGGGGGTGGGCATCATAATATCCGACAGCAGATCCGCCGCCTTGGATAAGCCCTTGGCTTGGACAATGCGGTTTAAGAAGATCTCACGGATCTTATTCTGGGTCTCTTCGATCTTCAGGACACCGAATTTGGGCATAACATTGGCACACAGATGTACCTCACAGCCCGAAAGGATCCGCTCACATTCCCTTGCGGCGGTGCGGTTCCCCGCTACCACAATGGGGAAGGTAGGTGAAATGGAAGCCAGCATACGGGCATTGTGCAAAATACACTCCGTATTGCCGCCGTCCGTTCCTCCCACAAGTAGGAAAATATCCGGCTTCAGCCTTTGGATCTCATCCAGATCGTCTTCTGTCAGTTGGAAGGCGTAAACCCCCACAACTTTGGCACCGGCACCCAGACTGGCAAGCTTCGCCGCCTCTCCGGTAAGTTCAGGTACCAAGCCGCTGGTGACCATTCTCAAGCCACCTGCGGCAGAGGAACAGGCATAGGTATGGGAAAATTCCACCTTGCCGATTTTTTCCTCCAAGCTTTTCAAGGCTTTTTCCAAGCCCTCGTTAATATCCGTCTGTACTGTGGTATAGGAGGAAGCTGTGCCTAAGACACGCTCTTCATCCACATCTACAGCGGTCAATTTCGTATATGTACTGCCGAAATCGATCAGCAAGACAGCATTCACTGCTGCTCACCGTCCATGTGCAGAAGCTCACGGAGAGCTTCAATGGTGGTCTCGGGCGCAGTTCCGGGAGGGAAGGCACGGTCAAAGCCCATGGCCTTGAAGCGAGGCTCTACTTCCTCGAACTTCTGCTTACCGATGACGATGTTGCCACCGACCACCAGAGGGATACCCTTCAAGCCGGCTTCGTCACACTTCTCACGCAGACCTCTGCAGTCCAGCTCACCCTGTCCGTACAGAGAGGACACCACGATGGCATCAGCATCGGACTCGATAGCGGCGGCAATGTACTCTTCCTGAGAGACCATAACGCCCAGATTCACGACCTCGAAGCCCGCCTGAGTAAAGGCATGGTACAGGATCTTGTTGCCAACGGCATGAACATCGGCGCCGATAACACCCATGACCAATACCTTCTTTTCCTTAGTTTCCATGATAACACCTCTATGTTATTTTGTTCTGAAATTTCTGTATTTTTATAAGGCTTTTCGCCACATTCATTGTATATTCAAGCATGGGATTTGTCAAGGACTTTTCCCCCGCTTCGGGACATTTTACAAAGCCTTGGACTGCCAAAGTCTGCGAATCTGCTCTCTCAGGTGGAGGAAGGAGCCCTCGTCCATTTCATAGGAGCATAAAATCAGCCGTCCCTTGTAGCTCTCCAAAGCACTGAGCTGTTGGGGAGAGCAATATTTTTCATAGCCAACAGGGAGCAAAATTGCCTTCGTCCCCTTCAGGTAGTCCCCGATTTCCTCCGTTTGGGTCAGGCTCACGGGAGCGGAGATCCTCAGGGAGAAGCCGTAATCCAGAAGGGTATTTCTCAGCATTTCTCCGAAGCGGAGACTACTGCACAGCACCCCTACGGAGCTGTCAGTTTTCAGTCTGGCAATGGCACTCAGACAGTGGGGACTGAGCCGTAAGACCACCCTAGCAAGCTTTCCCTTTTCCGGAAGCAGGGCTTCCACAAAATCTGCGTGGGAGGGAGTGGTAACGATCAGATCCATGTCCTCCACCAGAGCATAGGGATAGGACTGCACCTGCTCGGTGAGGTAGGAATGAACATCTAACTTTCCGATACTGCGCATTTGCTGTGCCATACGGGAAAGATTTTCCGGATTACATTCCAGAACCGCAACCTTGAATTGCTTTTCCTCCCGCTCTCTCTGCCGTAGCTTCAGTTGCAGGAAGATCTCTGCTTCCTCGGCGGTGAAGCCCATAGCGCTCAGCTCATCCAAAAGCCTGTCAATGGCGCTCATGGCAAGCTCCTTTCGGCTCTGCTCCTCCGGGGGACGGTAGGTGACGAAGGTACCTCTGCCCTGCCTTTTTTCCACAAGTCCCTGCAATTCCAACTCGTCATAGACTCGCTTCATGGTGCCACGGGCAATGCCCAAGCGATCGGACAGCTCCTGCACCGTGGGCAGTCGTTGCTCCGACTCCAAGCATCCCATACGGATGGCATTTGCAAGCCCCTGCACCACCTGCCGATAAATGGGAATATGCAATTTCCCATCCACCTGCAAGCTATCAAACACATCCTGCAATCCTTCTCACCTCCCAATCAAAAACTCATGCCGAAGGCAATTCATGCCCAAGCAATTCACGGCGAAGCCAATTCATGCCTCCGGCAAATCATTTCAAAATAAAATATAGTACAAGCCCGTAGGGGCGGACGACCCTACAGTAGCTTTCCGTTTATTCCGTCTTCAGGGATTCCAAATAAGCATTTCTGCCGGATTCGTAGAGGTTGTTTCCTTCGCTGTCGATGATGACGACTACGGGGAAATCCTCTACCTCCAAACGGCGGATGGCTTCGGCGCCTAGATCCTCATAGCAGACGATCTCCGCCTTCTTAATGCACTTGCTCAGCAATGCTCCGCAACCGCCGATGGCACCGAAGTACACGGCGCCATGCTTCTTCATGGCTTCCACCACCTCGGGACCACGCTTGCCCTTGCCGATCATGCCCGTCTGTCCCTGTGCAATGAGGATGGGACTGTAGGCATCCATGCGGTAGGAAGTGGTGGGGCCTGCGGAGCCGATGGCCTGCCCCTCCTTTGCGGGAGTGGGGCCTACGAAATACACGATGGAATCCTTCACGGGGAATGGCAGTTCCTTTCCATCTGCAACCAGCTCGCACAGTCTCTTATGTGCCGCATCTCTGGCAGTGTAGATCACGCCGGACAGAAGGACGCTGTCACCTGCACGGAGCTTCCGTGCATCCTCTACGGAGAGGGGAGCTTTGACTTGGATAGCCATTTACAGCACCTCCTTCATATGTCTTGTGACATGGCAGTTAATATTCACCGCTACAGGAAGACCCGCAATATGGGTGGGGAAATATTCCACATTCACCGCCAGTGCCGTGGTCTTGCCACCGAAGCCCTGAGGGCCGATGCCTAAAGCGTTGATTCTTTCCAAAAGTTCCTCTTCCAGCTCTGCATAGAAGGGATCTGCATGTCTCTCGTCTACGGAACGCATGAGCGCCTTCTTGGCAAGGTAGGCCGCCTTGTCAAAGGTACCGCCGATCCCCACACCTACCACAATGGGAGGACAGGGGTTAGGGCCTGCTTCCTGCACTACCTTGCAGACGAAGTCTTTGACACCCTCTACTCCGTCGGAGGGGCGGAGCATCTTGATCTGACTCATGTTCTCACTGCCGAAGCCCTTGGGAGCCACGGTGATCTCCACCTTGTCTCCGGGAACCAGCTCGGTATAGAGCATAGCAGGGGTGTTATCCCCCGTATTCACGCGGCGCAGGGGGTCAGCCACCACACTCTTACGGAGATAGCCCTCCGTGTAGCCCTGACGGACACCCTCGTTGACGGCTTCCGTCAGGTCACCCTTGATCTGTACCTCCTGCCCGATCTTCAGGAATACACAGGCCACACCGGTGTCCTGACAAATGGGCTGTACCCGATCATGGGCGATCTCGAAATTTTCCACAATGCGATCCAGAATTTCCTGTGCCTGAGGCCAGGGCTCATTGGCACGGCAAGCGGTGATCCGCTCTTGGATATCCTTGGGCAAATAGCAATTTGCATCAATGCACAGGCGCTTAATGACCTGTGTCAGTTCTGTTGCTTCAATGATTCTCATAAAAGGCACTTACTCCTTTACATTATAAATAAGATCCTGCACTTCGCCGTTTCTGCCGATAACCTCAGCAACCACACGGTCTCCACGGGGACAGGTGGCTGGCTTGCCCGTAATGGCTTCGGTCTTTTCCTTCAGCTCACGGATGTCTACCAAAGGCAGACCTGCCTTGGACAGCTTCTCTCTCAGATCTTCTCTTGCGGGATTGACGGCAATGCCTCCCTGGGTGACCAGAACATCAATATCCTTACCGGGAGTAGAGATGCACTTGACCTGATCGGTGACAATGGGCAGTCTGGCACGGAACATGGGAGCAATGATCATAGACAGTTTTGCTCCTGCGGCAGTGTCGCTGTGACCGCCGGAACCGCCCATAATATAGCCGTTGGAATCCGTATGTACATTGACATTGAAGTCCGTGTCGATCTCCGTAGCACCCAGAATGACCACATCCAAGCTGTCCACCACTGCGCTTCTCCCCGTAGGAGCGGCATATTGCAGGGCGGAAATCTCTCTGTGTCTGGGATCCTCTCGCAGGGACTGCACCGCATCCAGATCGAAGCACTGCACATCCATAAGGGTACGGAAACAGCCTGCACGGAGCATATCCACCATGTAGGCGGTAATGCCGCCTAAACCGAAGCTTCCTTGGATCCCCTGCTTGAGCATAATTTCCTTCAGGAACTTTGCCGCCGCCAGAGATGCACCGCCGGCACCTGTCTGGAAGGAGAAACCGTCCTTCAGCAGTCCTGAAGCCTCAATGACCTTTGCCGCATGGGAGGCCATGACCAAGCCCACGGGATCACGGGTGATTCTGGTAGTACCGGAGACGATGCCCTTGGGATCACCGATGGCATCTACCTGTATCACGTAGTCTACAAAATTTTCGGAAATAGAGAAATCCGTCAAGGGATATTCTACCAGATTGTCGGTGATAACTACCACCTTCTTTGCAAACATAGCATCTGCAAAGGCATAGCCCAGACTACCGCAGGCAGACTTGCCGTACTTACCGGAGCAGTTGCCCATGGGGTCAGCGGTGGGAGCGGCAATGAAGGCCACATCAATGGGGGTTCTGCCCAGTCGGATGTCATTGGGTCTGCCCCCGTGGGTACGGAACTCCACGGGACGATCCATGATCCCCTGCGAAACAGCTCTGCCCACACCGGCGGCCATGTAGTCCGTGGAGATCCCCGTAACTACGCCGTTTTCAATGTGATCCAGCAGAGGGGCATGGGCATCAAAGAGGGAGCTTGCATTTACATGGAGATCCTTCAGCCCTGTAGCCGCCAGCTCCTCCATGACCATATTCAAGACAAAATCACCGTTGCGCAGATGGTGGTGGAAGGACACACGCATACCGTCACGGATGCCACATAAAGAAATGGCTTCCCGAATAGACTTTACCAGCTTAGGCATTATCCTTCCCCCCTTCTCATGCCAAGAGCCTGCGCCATGGCAATGGTCTGTTCTGCGCGGCTCACAATGGGCGCATCTATCATCTTGCCATAGAGGGAGATCGCACCCTTGCCCTGCGCCTTTGCAAGGGCGATGGCTTCCATGACCTCATAGGCATAGTCCACATCCTTTTGGGTGGGACTGAAGACACGATTGATGACCTCCACATGACGGGGAGAAATAGAAGCCTTGCCGGTGAAGCCCAGAGCCTTGGCAAGAGTTGCATCTACCTCGATGCCCTCATCGTCATTCACATCCGTGAAGGGGGTGTCATACACATCCACCCCTGCGGCGCGGGCGGCAACCACCAGACGGTGACGGGCATATTCGATCTCCCGCCCTTCCTTGGTACGCTTGCAACGAAGATCCGCAGTCAGATCCTCCGCACCTAAGAACAGCGCCTGCAGTCTCTTGGAAGCGGAAGCAATGGCATAGGCATTTTCCACACCCAGAGCGGTCTCGATGAGAGCCATAACGCCCACCTCGGAGCCAAGCTCCGTCATATAGGCATCAACAGTCAGAATATCTTGGGCACTTTCCGTCTTGGGGAGCAGGATCAGATCGGGCTTGTAGGGCAGTAACTGCTTCAAGTCCTCCTGCCAGTAGGGAGTACCGATAGAGTTAATACGGACGATCCGCTCACAACCGCGAAAGTCCATGTACTTTAAGGTATTGCGAACCAAAATTCTGGCGGCATCCTTCTGATCCGGTGCCACAGCGTCTTCCAGATCGAAGATCACCGCATCGGAACCCAGACAGCTGCCGTTAATGAGCATGTTAGGATTGTTACCGGGGAGGAAAAGCATGGAACGACGCATCAGCCTTCCTCCTTTCCACGGAGCACCGCAGTTTCCACTCTGGCACGGAGCACACATTCCAGAGCGCCCCGATCCACCACGCGGACGTTGGCATCCCGCACTTCTAAGTCCTCCAGAACCTCCAACACCGCCCTGCGGATCTCGCCCCCAAACTGGGCATAAACCACAGAGTCGATCTCCACTTCCAGTCCGGATTCAGCGGGACTGACCTCTACATATACATCGCTGGACTCCAAAGTTCCGGCAGATGCATTCTTTACGATCTGCATAAACAGCCTCCTTTGTAATTGTTCTATATCAATTCCCCTAAATTATATAACACAATCTGAAAAAAAGCAATGCCCAATCTCCTCTTGCACAATTTAATTTTTAATAGTATAATAGAAAAAAGCACAAATTGTCAACTTTCCACCGTCCACTTTCAACTATCAACTTGTATCAAACCATCACTCACTATCGGGGGATTTATGTATCAAGAACTGACTACCCAACTCACAGGGCACAAACTGCATACTTACCTACAGCTCCTTGCACGTACGGGATTGCATTATGAAGGGTCTGCGGAGCAAACCGTCCTGCTTTGGGAGGGAGACACCCTCGTTGCAACCGGCTCTCGGCAGGACAATGTCTTAAAGTACCTTGCGGTAGATCCGGCCTATCAAGGTATGGATCTGATTGCAAAAGTCCTTACCGCCTTGCGGGACGATGCCCTGCAAGTCGGACACAAGCACCTGTTCCTCTATACCAAACCAAGAAACAAGCTCCAATTCCAGTCCCTGTTCTTCTACCCCATAGCTCAGACCAAGGACGTTCTGCTCATGGAGGACAGGAAAAACGGCATCCGTAGCTTCTTAGACTCCCTGCCCCGCCCCTGTACACAAGGGCTCATCGGCTCTGCGGTCATGAATTGCAATCCCTTTACTTTGGGACACCAATACTTGATCGAAACCGCCGCCGCAGAATGCGATCACCTGTATGTCTTCATCCTTTCCGAGGATAAAAGTCGCTTTTCTGCTAAGGATCGTCTGGAAATGGCACGACTGGGTACTGCCCATCTGAAGAACGTCACCGTCCTGCCCACGGGCCCCTATCTCATTTCCTCTGCCACCTTCCCCACTTATTTTTTAAAGGAGCAGAGCAAGGGAGCGGAGGTACAGTGTGCTTTGGACATTGAGATCTTCCGTCAATACTATATCCCCCATTTCTCTGTCACCCGTCGCTATGTAGGCTCAGAGCCCCTGTGTCCCGTTACCAACACCTACAACCTAGCCCTTGCAAAGGATCTGCCCATTGAAGTAAAGATCCTTCCCCGTTTGGAGCAGAACGGCGCTCCCATCAGTGCAAGTGCCGTCCGTGCCCAATTCCCGGACATCTCCCACCTCGTCCCCAAAACCACATATACATATTTAAATAATAACTCATAATTCCACAACAGGAGGTCAACTATGGAAGCCAGACAGAAAAGCCATATTCTCAGTAGCTACTACGCTCCCCGCGGTCATGTGCGTATGTATGAATTAGGCGTGCAGATCGCCCAGCAGTATCTCTCCCCCACAGATAAGCTCATCGGCATCATCGGCGAATCCGGTGCAGGCAAAAGCGCCTTGATCCGCGGTATGTTCCCGGGCTTGGAGCTAACCAACGACGACAACGGCATTTATATGCGTCCACTGCCTCTCCTGAGTGCAGGAGAGATCCGCGGTTTCTTTGCCCCCCATACCTATCATGTAGATATCCGTTTTGAAAACGGCTTCACCCAGATGTCCGAGCTGGCAGAAGCCATTGTCAACGCCTTGGAAAACAACAAGCGTGTCATCGTAGAGCATTTCGAACTGGTTTACCCCCTTTTGGGTGCAAATGCAAACCTGCTGATCGGTGTGGGTGAACAGGTACTCATTGCCCGTCCCAACCTCTTCGGCCCAAGCCCCGATGAGATCAAGACCGTCGTCTACGAATCCCTGCCCTACCGCCTTATGGCACATACGGCCGAGGATCTGGTAGAAATGTGTCTGAGTTCCGAGGATCTGCGCCGTTGCGGTCACACAGACTTTAAGCACGGCTTTTCCATGTATTTTGACGAGACCCGCCCCAACATCAATATTCCGGAGTTGGAGGAAAAGGTCAACAACTTGATCCGTGCCGCCCTGCCCATTGCCTATGTGGATGATCACACCGTATCTATCGGCGGTACCTGTCACCCCTGTACAGGTCCCCGTATCCACGTGGGCAACACCTCTCAGGTCAAGGACTTCCGCCTCCTGCACCACTATGTATATGACCGCTTCCACAGACGCTACTATCTGGTAGGTTGTGTAGGCGAACACTCCGAGAGGATCTTGAAGGAACTGACCAACAAGCAACAGCGCCCCGGTTGGGAATAAGTTATGGAACTAAAGGAAATTCTTCTGGCACGGGAGGAGCGGGCGCACCGGCAAAAAGAGCTTCTTGCCCAATACCGCAAGCCCCTGCTGTGCTATACTATGAACATTCCGGGTCCCGAGAAAAACAGCCCCTTGATTACCAAGGGCTTTCTTCTGGGAAAACAATGGATAGATGCGCAATTCCCTCATATCCTTCATTATGAGCAAAGACTTCTGCCCACAGGCTGTGAGGCATACTATGTATTGGACGGAGAGGAAGATGCCATCAAGGAGCTGTCCATGGAAGTCGAGCAGAGTCACCCTATGGGACGACTTTTGGATCTGGATGTCCTGACCCCTGCGGGAGAAAAGCTCAGCCGATCTCAGCCAAGGAAGTGCCTGCTGTGTGACGGAGATGCCAGACTATGCGCCCGCAGTCGCCGTCACAGCCTCAAGGACTTGGAGAAGCAGGTCACACAGTTACTGACCGTGGGACTCCGGGAGGCAAAGGCACAGCAGATCGCCACCCATGCTGTCCGCAGTCTCCTGTATGAGCTGTGTACAACCCCAAAACCCGGCTTGGTAGATCTGAACAACAACGGTTGCCACAGGGATATGGATCCCTTCACCTTCTGCAACTCCGCAACAAGCTTGATGCCCCACTTCACACGCATAGCCCTCCTTGCCATAGAAACCGCTACAGAGAAGGCTGAGGAGGTTTTCCCCAAGCTCCGTTATCAAGGCAGACTGGCAGAGAATGCCATGTTCCGTGCCACCAAGGGTGTCAACACCCATAAAGGGGCTATTTTCAGCCTGGGACTTCTCTGCGCCGCCGCAGGCAGACTGGAAGCTCCCTACGATTCCGGCAAGCTGTGTGCGGAGGTCGCCACACTGTGTAAGGGTTTGGTAGATCGGGAGCTTGTACCCTTGACCCATGCCCAAACTAAGGGGGAAGCAGTCTACCTCCGCCAAGGTGCCTCCGGCATCCGGGGACAGGCGGAAAAGGGCTTCCCCGCAGTCAGAGAGATCGGACTTCCGATCTTGGAAGAGGGGCTTGCAAGGGGCTATGACCTCCACCGCAGTGGCACCGCCGCCCTCCTTGCTATGCTGTGTAAAACCGATGATACCTGTGTCCTGTCCCACTGCTCCCCGAAGGAGTACAGAAAACTTCAAGAGGAAACACAGGCGCTTTTGACCCGGCAAGCCTACCCCGAAAGAGAGACACTGGAGGCGTTAGATCGGGAATTCATCCGCAAGGGCTATTCCCCGGGTGGGTGTGCGGATCTGTTGACACTATGCCATTTTTTGCACAGTATATGTGAATACTCCGATCCCGCAACACCATAATTTTAGTAACTATTTTGTAAATATTCACCACGCATTACATATATATTTTGTTACACTTTCAGCATTTTCCCATAATGCGCCTAATTTATCAGTCATTTTTAACAAATATTGCTGTTTTATATCAGGTTTTAAACCCATATTTTTGGTAAATCTGCTGTGCGATTTTTGTTGACAAAACGACGAAAGAGGTATATTATTATAGGTGTATTGTACCCAAGCATTTTACAATTGAATATTTGCATACATAGCTTATGCACAGACTACTTTTTTCAGGTATCTGTATCCCGTTGCCCGCTTCTCGAAGGTAGGGGGATATTGATATAAGTTAACCCCAAACAAGAAATTAAGGAGGAAACACAAAATGAAGAAACTCATCGCACTTCTTCTGGCAGTCGCTATGATCGCAACTCTGTTCGTTGGCTGCAAGAAGGAAGAAACCCCCGCTGAGACCGAAGAAACCGTCCTGACCTTCTGGCAGGCAGGTGGCGACACCGTTGGTGCTGCTTCCGTTATGAGACTGCTCCTCGACAAGTTCGAGCTGCAGAACCCCGGCATCAAGGTTGACTACCAGGCTATTCCCTGGTCCCAGGATCCCCACACCCAGTTCCAGACTGCTATCGCCGGTGGCGAGTGCGCAGACGTTCTGGTTCTCGGCTCCCCCCTGGATTTCCAGCTTGCCGGCGAAGGCAACCTGATGGCTCTGGACGAGCTGCTGGATCCCGCTGTTAAGGCTACCCTGTCCGAAGTCCTGCTGAACAACTGTGTTTACAACGGCAACGACAACGCTGACATGAAGGGCAAGCTGATGTCCCTGCCTCTGTACGGCGGCACTCGTGCTCTGCTGTACAACAAGGAAATCTTTGACTTCTTTGGTGTTGCATACCCCACCGAAGGCATGAACCACGCTGACCTCCTCGAGATGGCTAAGAAGCTGACCGGCGAGATGAACGGCAAGCAGGTTTATGGCTACGGCACCCGTGCTACCACTTCCGAGCAGTATCTGAACTTCGTTTGGAACTACGGCGCACAGATCATCAACCCCGAGACCATGACCCCCGGCACTGACTCCGAGGCATGGAAGAAGGGCATCACCGACTACATGGCATTCTTCGAGGCAGGCACCACTCCCGAAGGCGCTGCTACCATGGACGGCACCGCTCTGCTGCAGAGCTTCGTAAATGGCGAATGCGCAATGTTCATCGCTGCTGTTGACTACGCTCAGGCTATCATTGCTGAGGAAGTCGAAGAGGGCGCAACTCCCTGGTCCGAGAAGCTGGCTGTCGCTCCCCTGGTTGGCGAGACCTATGCTACCTGCTACACCGGCGCTGACGTTCTGGCAGTTCCCGCAACTACCAAGAACACAGAAGCTGCTGCAAAGCTGCTCAACTTCCTGATGGGCACTGAAGTTCAGGCTACCTACTGCAAGAACGTTGGCTTCTTCCCCGGCAACACCGAGGCTGCTGCTGACTCCTACTTCGCTGATGATCCCATCCAGGCTGGCTTCGCTGCTACCATGGCTGGCTGCCACTACTTCGACAACTACGGTGTTCCCGGTGTTGGCACCATCCTGAAGGAAGAGATCCAGAAGCTCATCGCTGGCGAGTGCACCATCGACGAGTACCAGGCTGCTATTACTTCCCGTATCAACGAGAAGATCGCAGAGATGAACGCTTAATTCCTAAGACAATTACATCTTGATCAAACTTCTCTATCCTGAGAATCTGATCACCTAGGCGAATAAACGGTGCGGTGCCGGATTGCGGGAAACTGCGATGTGGCATCGCACCTATCGCATTACAGTTTGTATTGGGAACTCAATTCTGCATAGCGAGAAATGCAGAATGAGTTCCAAAACTTATACGCTGCTTGCCTATGTGCTCTAAAAAGCAGATAAGGCACACAAGTTTCAGTGGAAGGCAGCGCAAGCATCCTTCTTTGTGTGCTTTATAGATTAGGGAATCGGGTTTGCCACTGGCTTACATAAAGAATTTCCTATCTTCCATCGTCAAATACTGATTTCCTAAAAACTGATATAAGGAGATGACCCTATGATCGTTGCAAGCAAAAGAGAAAAAGCTGCATATTATCTCTATTTGATCCCTGCATTCGTTTGCTTTGGCGTATTCATTTTCTGGCCCACTATCCAGTCTTTCTACCTGTCCCTGTGTAAGTACAGTATGTCCAGCATCAACAAGGACCCCAAGTTCATGGGTCTGTACTACTACAAGAACCTGCTTGGAAGCGCAAGATTCTGGCAGATCATGAAAAACACCGGTGTTTTCACCGTTTTCACAGTCCCCGGTGCTATGATCATTGGCCTTTTGTTGGCTATCATGGTTCACAGCAAGCTCATTAAGTATAAGTCCTTCTACAAAGTTGCACTGTACATCCCCTATGTTTCCTCCATGGTTGCTGTCGCTTCCGTCTTTAAGATCCTGTTCAATGCGAACATGAGCGCCAGCGTTGTCAACCAGCTCCTCGTTAAAATCGGACTTGAAAAGGTCAACTGGCTTGGAGATCCCCAGTGGGCGATGTTTGTTATCATTTTGGTATCCATGTGGAAGAGCCTCGGCTACATCATGATCATTTATCTTGGCGGTCTGTGCGGTATTTCCGACGACATTTACGAAGCCGCAGACCTTGATGCTGTTACTCCTTGGAAGAAGCTCACCAAGATCACTGCTCCCCTGCTGAAGCCCACCACCTTCTTCCTGCTGGCTACCGAAACCATCGGCAGCTTCCAAGTCTTTACACCTGTTAACATAATCACCAATGGCGGTGACCCCTTCGGCTCTACCTCCACTCTGATCACCTTCCTGTATGACGAAGGCTTCAAGAGCGGTACCATGGGCAAGGCCAGTGCCATTTCCGTTATCATTTTCATCGTTCTGAGTATTCTCACTGTCATCCAGAAGAAGATGACTGACGAAGATTAATAAAGGAGGTATGGTCATGAGTAAACTCAATACACAAGTAATTGACGAAAAGAATGTCTCTTACGCCAGATCCACACGGCTCAAGAGCATCGGCATGAACATCATCCTGATCATCGTTACCATCTTCATGCTCACTCCCCTGCTGTGGATGCTTGCTACCGCATTTGCTCCCAACACGATGATCCCTCCCACAAATCTGATTCCTGAAAAAGTTACATTTACAAACTTCCTCGACGCTTGGTTCTTCCCCGGCAAGATCGGCTTGGACGCCAGCCTGACCATGGGCACATTCCTGATGAACAGTATCATTGTTACCGTCTGCATTACCATCGGCGGTATCATCACTGACTCTCTGGCTGCTTATGTTCTGGCATTCAAGGACTTCCCCGGCAAGAATCTGTGCATTTTCCTTGCTCTGGCAACCCTGATGATCCCCTCTTACGTCACTCTGGTTCCCCAGTACATCATCATTGCCAAGCTGGGCTGGCTGAACTCCTATCAGGCACAGATCGTTCCCTTCCTGGCATCCGGTATGGGTATCACCCTGTTCCGTTCCCACTTCCTCAGCGTTTCTAAGGAGCTTGTGGAATCTGCCAAGATCGACGGTGCCTCTGACTTCCGTATTTATTCCACCATCGTTATGCCCATCGCAAAGCCCATTATCGCTACCATGACCATTCTGAAGGCTATGTGGTCTTGGAATATGTACATGTGGCCCCTGATCGTTTGTAAGAAGGTCGAAATGATGCCCCTGCAGGTTTCCATCGGCTTCTTCCAGGGTCAGAACGTTACCCAGTGGGGTCTGCTCTGCGCAGGCATGACCATCGCAATGCTCCCCCTGCTCGTCGTCTTCCTGCTTTGCCAGAAGTTCTTCGTTGGTGGCATCCAGGCCGGTGCCGTTAAGGGCTAATTCGTAAGTTATGGAGGCTTCTAAAAGGCGAACTTTTAGAAGCCTCCCATTTTTTTCGTCCAAAATTTCGATTCTGAAAGGTGTAACCCATTATGAAGTTATTTGCAGGTTACGACGGTGGCGGTACCAAAACTGCCTGTGTCCTAACTGATGAAGCAGGTCGCCTCCTTG
>JAZMZW010000236.1:0-7492 GCA_045586205.1 Faecousia sp.
ATGATTTCTCGCTACGCTCCATGATTTGAATTGCCAAAAAACAATGTGCCGTAAGGCACAAATCATGCCGTAAGGCAAATCATGGCATAGCCAATTCATGCCCGGCAGGGCAATTCATTATCGTGCTGAAAGCACGATAAACCGGAATTTTCAAAAAAGAAAAAGGACGAAGCTTTAGGGGCTTCGTCCTTCCGGGTTACTAATTTTCAATTTCGGAAACTGTCAACTTGTCTCTGCCGCTTACTTCTTCCGCTTCTTCAAATACTGCTCCGCCCTTGCCATCTGTGCGGGGGTGGGTTGCTTGGGCTGGGGCTTGGCCTTGGGCTGGGCTTGCTTGGGATCTTTCTTGCCCTTGATGGCTGGTTTGGCGGGCTTTGCGGGCTTGCCCGGTGTGCGGAGGGCGGGCTTGCCTGCCTTTGCCGAAGGCTTCTCTACTGCAGGTCTTGCCAAAACCTCTCCCTTGCGTGGACGGATGAGGCACTTCTTGTCGTGACCGATGAGATCCGTGCGCCCTGCCTTTTCCAAGGCCTCTCTGACCAGATAATAATTCTTGGGATTCTTGAACTGGATGAGAGCTCTCTGCATGGCCTTTTCATGGGGATCTGTGGGAACATAGACCTTCTCCATGGTTCTGGGGTCAAGTCCCGTATAGTACATGACTGCAGACAGGGTGGAGGGAGTGGGATAGAAGTCCTGCACCTGCTCCGGCATGTGACCGATATCACGGATATACTCTGCCAGCTCAATGGCTTCCTTCAAACCGGAGCCGGGGTGACTGCTCATGAGATAAGGCACTAAGAACTGCTTCTTCCCTAACTTCTCATTGAGCCGTTCATACTTCCGACAGAAGCGGTCGTAGACCTCTCTGCGGGGCTTGCCCATGTACTTGAGCACCTGATCGGACACATGCTCCGGTGCAACCTTCAGCTGTCCCGATACATGGTGCTCCACCAGTTCCCGGAAGAAGGTAGGATCTTCGTCTGCCACCAGATAATCAAAGCGGATGCCACTGCGGATGAAGACCTTCTTCACGCCGGGAATCTCCCTGAGACGGCGGAGGAGGTTTACATAATCCCTATGATCTACCCGCATATTTCTGCAGGGAGTGGGAAATAAACACTGCCTCTTTTGGCATGCACCCTGACTCAGTTGCTTGTCGCAGGCGGGGGCGCGGAAATTTGCCGTAGGACCTCCCACGTCGTGAATGTAGCCCTTGAATTCCGGGTGCTTGACCATGCGTTCCGCCTCTGCCACGATGGAATCGTGGGAGCGACTTTGGATGATCCGCCCCTGATGGAAGGTCAAAGCGCAGAAGGAACAAGCCCCAAAACAGCCTCTGCAGGACACCAGAGAGAACTGCACCTCCGTAATAGCAGGGATACCCTTGTCATAGCAGGGGTGGAAGGTGTTCTCGTAGGGCAGGGCGTAGATCCCGTCCATTTCCTCTGTAGTCAGAGGTCTCTGGGGAGGATTCTGCACCACGAACTCCTTGCCGTAGGGCTCTACCAGACGCTTGGCAGTAACGGGATCAGTGTTGCAATATTGGATGTAGAAGCTCTCTGCGTAGCGCTTCTTTTGTTTACATAATTCTTCATAGGAAGGAAGGACGATAGCATCCTCCTCCGGCTCTGTGGTACGGTAGACCGTGCCGTCGATATGGTGGAGATACTGAATCTCCCAGCCGTCACGGAGGGCATCTGCCACCTCTACGATGGCCCGTTCACCCATGCCGTAGAGAAGCAGATCTGCCTGAGAATCCAGCAGGATAGAGCGCTTCAGCTTCTCGGACCAGTAATCATAGTGTGCCAAACGGCGCAGACTGGCCTCGATACCCCCGATGATAATGGGAATCTTGGGATGGGTCTGACGGATGAGGTTGCAGTATACGATGGTGGCATAGTCGGGACGCTTGCCGATCTCTCCGCCGTTGGTGTAGGCATCGGTTTTCCGACGGTGTTTGGTGACGGAATAGTGGTTGACCATGGAGTCCATGTTGCCACCGCTGACTAAGTAACCCAGCTTAGGTGTGCCGAAAAGATTCACGGATTGGGGATCTTTCCAGTCCGGCTGGGAGCAGATGGCGACCTTATATCCCGCCTGTTCCAGCACACGGCTGATAATGGCATGTCCGAAGGAGGGATGGTCTACATAGGCATCGCCGATGACATAGACAAAATCCGGTTGATCCCAGCCACGGGACAGCATATCCTCCCTTGTAATAGGCAGAAAGCTCATATTACTTAACCCCCGTGGAGCCGAAGCCACCTAAACCGCGGACGGTGTCGGACAGCTCTTCTGCTTCCATAAACTGTGCAGTCAAATAGGGGGTCAGGATCATCTGTGCGATCCGATCTCCCGGCTCAATGGTCTGAGGCTCTGTGCCGTGATTGTGGAGGGGAACAAAGAACTCCCCACGATAGTCACAGTCCACCACCCCAACCTTGTTGGCAGGAGCAAGTCCCCGTTTACTGGCAAGACCGCTACGGGCATAGACCAAGCCCGCATAGCCCACAGGGATCTCCATAGCAATGCCGATGGAGATCAGACGGGTCTCCCCCGGTGCTAAGGTCACAGGGGCATCCAGACAGGCACACAGATCTGCACCTGCGGAAAATTCCGTGCCGTAGGAGGGTATTTTTGCATTGGGGTATAATAATTTCACCTTAACCTGTTCCATTTGTTCCACCTCTTCTGTATCCGTCATCCCAGAGGGTCAGGGCGCCGGTCTGTCGTGTTTTGTTTAAGTCGATGAGTCGCTGATTGGACGAGCCACGGAAACGGAGGGTCAGATCCTTTTTCTCGATTTGGAAGGGGCCGTCCACCAGTACATCCAAATAGGATAAAATTTTCTGTGCCAAGGGGGAATCCAATTCCTCCAAGGTGTAGCCCGTAAAGGCCCAGAAGCTCTTTTGGGGATAGCGCTCCCTTGCCAGAGCCAGAAGCTCCGCAACCGCTTCCTGATTCCGAGGCTCAAAGGGCTCTCCCCCCAAGACCGTCAGCCCCGCTACATAGGAGGGAGCAAGACTGTCTAAAATTTCTTCCACGACCTCAGGGGTAAAGGGCTGTCCGTAGTCAAAATCCCAAGTCTGGGGCTGGAAGCACTCCTTACACCGACGGGTACAGCCGGAGACGAACAGCGAGGTGCGCAGTCCCGGGCCGTTTGCCACATCCAAGGTCTTGATTGCCGCATAATTCATAGGTTTTCCTCCTATGTCACGGGACAGTGGCGATCCACGAAGTCCCGAATTTGTCTTTCATAATTTTCCCGATCCACCAAGTAGCTTGTGCCGTGTTTCGCACCGGGAACGAGGAGCAAGGTTTTTTCCTCACTGCCGCAAGCCTCATAGGCCTGCTCCGTCATATAGCAGGGAACGAAGCTGTCCTCCTGCCCGTGAGCAAAGAATACGGGAAGCTTCAAATCCTTCACCGCCTCCAAGGTGGAATACTCCCTGAGGCCGAAGCCCCCGAAAAGCCGTGTATACAGCCCCACCAGAGGCAGGAAGGGATACTTGGGCAGTCCCGTGGATCGGATCACGGAGCCAATAATGTCCCAGGGGGAGGTAAAACCGCAGTCTGCAATGATCCCGCGGACATTGGCATCAAAGTCCCGTCCCGCCGCCATAAGCACCGTAGTAGCACCCATGGAAATGCCGGTAATCAGCAGGGGCGCAGCCTTACCGAACCGTTCAGCATGCCACTGCACCCAGGAATGAACATCCCGACTTTCCCGTATGCCGAAGGTGATAAACTTCCCCTCACTGGGGCCTTGGGTGCGCTGGTGTACCAGAAGGATGTTTAAGCCCTTTTCATAATAGGACAGCATGGCACAGCCGAAGTCCGTAATGGGTGTTCCCCGCCAGCCGTGCACCATAATAATCGTGCCTCTGGCGTTTTCCCGAGGGAAGAAGGTAGCCGCTAATTTCAGGCCGTCATGGGAGGTGACAGTCACTTCCTCATGGGGCTGTTTCTCCATCCAGTCCCGTCCGGCAAAGATCTCCTCTCTGCACAGGCTGTATACAGGCCGTTGGACGGTTTTTTCCAGATCCGCCGTGAGACTGTCGATCCGCAGACAGGCCAGAAGAAAAATCACAAAGGAAGCCAACAGCAATAACAGGATCAGCACCAAAAAGATCCAGAAAAACAGCATATTATCCTCTTTTCTTGCACAATTTGTTCCACAGGGGGAAAGTCAGAGGCCACACAAGGGCGGCGAACAGCACCACCGCACAATACCGCAGTCCGTGGAGCCACATTCCTTCCCAAGAGAAGGCAGAAAACAAGGCCTTGAGACCTTCCTTCACTCCCAACAGACCGCCTAAGCCCAAAAGAAGCTTGCAAAGCTGTGCCCCGAGGCTACCCTGTTCTGCAAAGCGAATGTACTTCCTCTCCACAGGGTAGGCAATAGCGAAGCCCAGCAGAGCCCCCAGGAGGGAAAAGCTGTTCTTCCGTGCAGAGCCCAAATTCTCCATGGCTTCCTCTCCACTTACGGGAATATTCCCGCAATTGGCATAGAGGACGAAGGCCAGGGCGCACAGGAGCATGAAGGCAATGAGCCCCGCCATCACAGAGGGCTTTTCCTGCGCCTTGCGAATGAGGGGATAGAACACAAGAACCAGCACCGTACCCACAAGGAGGGATACGCCCACATCCAAGGGGGTATGGACACCCAGATACATACGGGAGAAGGATACCAACAGGATCAGACACAGGCACAGAAGCCTCTTGCCCCATCCCGATTCCCAACGGGCAAGGGCACCGAAGTTTCCCACAGCACTCTGGGTATGTCCCGAGGGGAAGGAATAGCCCTCTGCCCCGGCTCTGGCGGATTCCACAATGGTGAATTGGGGATCCTTGACCCAAGGACGGGGAATGCGGAAAAAGATTTTTAAAAACTGATTGATCATAGTTCCGAAGAAGCCCACAAAAAGCAGATAATAGCCCTCCTGCTTGTTCCGACACCAGTAGATCAGCAGAGCAATGAGGATGAAAAACAGCTCATCCCCCAAATAGGTAACCGCCCCCATGATCTTATCCGACACCGGATTCCGAATGGACTCCAGCCAATACAAAAACCCCAAGGTCACACCCCCTTTTTTTACACTTTGGTAATAGTATACCACAAAGATTGCAATTTGAAAAGCAGAACTTGCAAAGTCTTGCCTTTGTGTGTTATAATAAGAAAAACAGCAAGATCCCCGAGTTCTTTCGGGTCGAAAGGAGTACCATTATGTTTTCCAATGCAGAAAGAGTACAGTATGCAAAGCCTCAGATCATGGAGGTGATCTGCCAGCTTCGCTTCCCCACTATTTTGTCCATCGGCGCCAGAGAGCCCGCAGATTTTCAGGATCGGATCCGTGGAGTCTTCCCCCGTTATTCCAGCACTCAGGAGAAGCCCGTAAAGATCGTCAACGGCAAGCCCGAGCCCCAGCCCCCTGTAACCAATTATCAGTTCCTCTCCGCGGACGGCAGATGGAAGGTCAACCTGACCAACAGCTTCCTGGCTCTGGCTACCCCTGCCTATACCACATGGGAGGACTTCGCCAACAAGCTGGATGCGGTGCTGGTACATTTCATTGAGATCTACAAGCCCGCCTACTTTGAGCGCATCGGTCTGCGTTACATCAATGCCATCTCCCGTAAGGCTCTGGATCTGGAGGAAACTCCCTTCGCCGAGCTGATCACTCCGGGCTATCTGGGTCTTATGGCAGAGGAGGATATTCACGAACAGGCCTTTGCCAAGATCATGCAGGAAGCAGAGCTTTCCCTCCCCGGCGGTTGCCGTCTGAAGCTCCACTGTGGCCCCGGTATGGTCAAGCGGAACAATGTGGAAGATAAGGAAATTAAATTTATTCTGGATAACGATGTGTTCATGCTGGGTAATATACAGATGAAGCACTCCGCCGGCGCTCTGAATACCGTCCATACCAATGCCGACCGCATTTTCCGCGGACAGATCACCAAGACCCTCCACGACGCTATGGAGCCCCTGTAAGTTCCTTTTTTTCTCAAGGTATTTACCGGCAAGTTTAGTAAAACGGAACATTCCCGTTTTTAAGGATACGCAAACACAGGGGCGAAACCATGTCTTCGCCCCTACAGATATTTTCGGACTGCTTTCCTGAATGACCCTAACAAATCCCCGTCGGCACTGTACGCAATCACACATTTTCTCACACCCGGGAGGACTGTCTATGTATTTTTACGGTTTTGATCTCACTTATTTGATCCTCGTCCTGCCTGCGATCTTCTTCTCCCTGTGGGCAAGCAGTCGGGTCAATACCACTTTTCAGAAATATAATCAAAGCTCCACCCTACGGGGCATGACCGGCGCACAGGCGGCGCAGGAGGTTTTACGGAGCAACGGGGTATATGATGTCCGTATCGAACGGGTCAGTGGGGAACTGACAGATCACTATGACCCCAAGGCCAATGTGATCCGCCTGTCTCAGGCCGTCCATGACAGAAGCACCCCCGCCGCCATCGGCGTTGCCGCCCACGAGGCAGGTCATGCGGTGCAGTATGCCACCAATTACGGGCCTATCAAATTCCGCGCCGCCATTGTGAATGTGACCAATCTGGCATCCAAGCTGGCTCTGCCTCTGATCCTCATCAGCTTCCTGCTGATGTCTCTGGAATTTTTCTTCCCCTATCGGGAATTCCTGTACAGACTGGCAATGCTGGGTGTTCTGGCCTTCGGCATGAGCGTGGTCTTCCAGTTGGTGACCCTGCCCACGGAATACAATGCCAGCCACCGTGCCCTGCAAGCCATTGAAAGCTCCCGTCTTCTGACCCCCGAGGAGCAAAGGGGCGCAAAGAAGGTACTCTCCGCCGCCGCTCTGACCTATGTGGCCGCCCTGTCCGTCTCCCTGGCCCAATTCCTCCGCCTCCTCCTCATGGTCTCCGGCAGAAGAAGAAACGACTGAGATAACGGACAATGCATCCAAGTTGACAGTGGATCGTTTCGGTATAAACTTCCTAGACGGATGAGAATTTCAGTTTGTCCGCCTGTTTGCGATTACGGAAATAAATCAAAAAAGCTTGCAGACCCACAGCGTGGAGGAATATTTCCGGCACAAGCTAAACTAACACAACAGCTATCAATAGGGAACATCCGACCTAGATCATGCAGAAAGGTAGACTTGTATAATATTCCTCCACCTGCGTGGGAGTACCAACCAAAACAGAAGCAGAAGCTACCGACGATCGACATGAAGCAAGAAAACGACTTGAGCGAAGCGCCGGGAGAGGAGGCCGGAGGAGAGGGCGGTTATTTCCGAGGTAAAAGGGAACGAGAGCGTAAGGGTATCGAAAGGAAATCGTTCAGCGCCTCTCCTCCGGTCGCTTCTTTGCTTACTTTCTTGTCGACACAAGAAAGTAAGGCCTCCGGCAGGAAGCAAAGTATTTCAGAGCCAACAGGGTAACCGTAATTCAACGCAACAAAGTAATTAAGAAACAGCAAGCCAAGAAGCCGTTTCAAAAGTACGCACTGCCT
>JAZMZW010000237.1:0-24184 GCA_045586205.1 Faecousia sp.
ACTCTACCACCTTGGTTTGGTGTGCCTTTTTTAGGGGGATTTTCGTTTTTTTATGCACAAAAACCTAACAATCTGTGCAAAACTCGCCCATGGCGAGCTACTACAGGGCAGCCTCCTGAAATTTCATTTTGAGACAGCCCCTTTTTGGCGGTTTTGTGAAATGATGGCTCAGAAGCTGCCGCCTCTGCCACCGCCTCTGCTGCCGCCACCGCCGCCTCTGCTGCCGGAGGAGTTGTTTTGTGGCTTGACAACCCGGGATACATTGCGATACAGGAAACGGTCGGTGCTTTTGCTCATGACCAGACTGTTCTTGCGGATGTACTCGGAAGCCCCGGGCTGGTTACGGACGGTGCGGAGCTGACCCTTCAGAACATTCATGGGGATCAAGAAGCTGAGCAGTGCTCCGATCAAGATACACAGCAGGACTCGGGGGAGGGTGACCACTCCATTAGTTCCTGTTGCTGGGGGATTTAAGTACAGCTCCTCTGCGGTACGGGCATAGATCTCAATGGCACCTGCATAATCTCCCGACTTCAGCAGGGGTAAACAAACCTCCTCCAGTCGGTCGAAGCCCTTGGGCTCCATAATATCATAGCAGGCATCCGAAGCATAGAAATAATACTGCCTGTTTGCACCGTCGAACAGCAAAGCCAGAATAATACCGTCACGGGTATCATTCCCACGGAAGAATTCTTCTCTGGCGAAGGCATCCATATTGCCGTTTATACTGCTTGCGGTCACGGCAATGATGCTGATCCCATGTGCATGGGAGAGCTCTTCCAGCAATTCCTGCAGGGATTCCAGCTCCTGAGAGGACAGGATCTGTGCCTCATCTCGTACATAGTCCTCCCGGGGCAGAGCCATAGCCGAGGAGGAAAGCACAAGGCACAAAAGAAGGAGGAAACAAATTACACGAATACGCATTTTCAAAGCCTCCTTTACAGTACACCAAGGGCGCGCAGAAGGAACAAGCCCAGCACACAGCCGGCAGACAGGAGCCCTGTCCAAATTGCCCACCAGCGCCAATAGGCTTTCCGATCCATGGGGAGATCTCCTACGAACTTTCCCGTTTGTCCATTCATGGCAAAGGTGTATTTTTTTCCTTCCCAATTGGTGGTCAGCATCCATACGGGATACAGGGCATAACGGGTCTTGGCATTTTTTGCGTGAATGCTCCGTTGCTTCTGCTGGACAGTGGCATAGCCCTGTACCGTGTTACGGAATGTGACCTCCGTACTGTTACGGATCCGACTGTTTGCCCGCTCTTGACATTTGGCGGACTCCACATCGTAGCGGTCTGCCAAATAGCCGGACAAATAGGCGGTTTGGAAGTCTACAGCCTTGCTTACATCAAAGGGCTCGATGGACTCCATCATATCATCTGCCATTTTGGAAGAGCCGTCTACGGGAACATTCTCATAGGCCATAGTACCGGCTCTTTGAACAGAGAAATGCTTGGTTTCCGTATAGATATAACGGGAGTCGGACCAACTGCGGGAGGTGGTGCATAAATATTGCATATTTGCACTCACATCCGCATCAAAGAGCCAGAAGGGCACATAGACCCCTTGGATCTCTTCCAGACGGTTTTCCTTGGCAAAGAACCTTGGTAAGAGCTTCTTGCCGGAGCAGTGCTTCTTCAGGGCTTCCTTGGCCTGCTCCTTGCTGATTTGGAAGGGGATTACCACATCCGGCTTCAAGCTTCCGGAAAGTCTGCCTGCCAGTACCACGGGATTATCGCAGTAGGGGCAGTGGGTGGCGGCGGTGTTGGCATCGGTGACCAGCTCACCGCCACAGTTGTTGCAGACGAAGACCTGCAATTGGGAGGCCTCTTCCTCGCTCCATTCCTGTCCCTGTTCTTCCCATTGGGGATCTTCCTGTGGGATCTCCTGATGAAGGATCTGATCCATCTCCTCCATGGCGGAGATATCAAAGGTGGTGTCACAGAAGGGACACTTCATCATTTGACTTTGACTGTCAAATTCCGCCTTACCCCCACAGGAGGGGCATTTATAGTCTAAAACAGTTTGCATCTTTATCATTCCCTTTCAGAAGAGGATGGGTTATGCAGGGTTTATTTCTTGTCGCTGTCGTTGAAGATGTCTCCGCATTCCGGGCAGAATCTGGGAGGATTCCCGGGATCGGCAGGCTCCCAACCGCACTTGTCACAGCGGTACAGGGGAGCGGCTTCGGGCTTTTTTGCACCGCACTCGGGGCAGAACTTGCCCTTGCATACTGTGCCACAGGCGCAGGTCCAGCCGGCTTCGGGCTTCTTGGCACCGCATTCCGGACAGAACTTGCCATCGGTGACCACACCGCAGGCGCACTTCCAACCGCTGACAGCGGGGGCGGGGGCAACGGGCTGTTGTACCGGTTGCTGTGCCTGCTGTTGCTGACCCATCTGGAAGAGGGACTGTGCATTCACTCCCCCTGCCTGCTGTGCAAAGCCCATACCCATGAAGCCGGTCATAGCACCTGCACTGTTGGCGGCGGCAGTTTTCATGGCCTCGGACTGAGCGCCTACCAAGGTAGCGGCGGCCATAGTGGGATCACGGAGGATGGCGGCACGTTGTGCATCCTTGAGCATCTGCTCATCCTCTGCGGGGATGCTGGGGGGATTCATAGCAATGGAGACTACCTGCAGTCCACGGAGCTCGCCCCACTTCCGGCTCAGTGCGCTATTCATAGCATCGCACAGCTCGGTAACATGGGCAGGCAGACCGCTGGGACGGATGCCCAACTGGGAGATCTGAGCAAAAGAGGGTTGCAGGGCGCTGATGAACTCGGTCTTCAGCTGGTTGTCAATATCCTGACGGCGATAGTCCTGCTCCACATTGCCACAGACATTGGTATAGAACAGCAGGGGATTGACCAGCTTGTAGGAGTAGATACCGTTACAGCGGACGGAGGTGTCCATGTCCAGTCCGATGTTCCGATCCAGAATACGGAAGGGAATGGGAGTGGGGGTGCCGAACTTGTTGTCTACGATCTCTTTGGTGTTGAAATAATACACTCTCTGATCCTTGGGAGCTTCGCCACCGTAGGCAAAGCGCTTACCGATCTGTGCAAAGGTCTGCTTCAGACTTTCTCCGAAGCTGCCGGAGAAAAGGCTGGGTTCGATATCGGTCTTATAAGTATATTCGCCGGGCTCTGCGCAGAATTCCACGACCTTGCCCTGCTCTACGATGATCATGCACTGGCCATCGGCAACTATGACACCGGAACCGTTGGAGATCACATTGTCAGAGCCCTTGGTGTTGGAGGAACGGCCTCCCACACGCTTCTGCCCCTTGACCACAAGGGTGTCCTTTTCCAGGGCATCGCAAGAGAAAAATTCCTTCCACTGGTCAGCCAGTGTTCCGCCTAATGCGCCAAGCGCAGCTTTAATCAGTCCCATAATACAATACTCCTTTCGTTATTTAAGAGGATAGTCTGATTATATCACAAGCGGGGGAAAAATCCTATACATTTTGTAAATTTTTTCGTATCTTGACCATTGCCTATGTATAAAATTTGTGATATACTGATTTCAAACCACCTTAGGAGGTACGGTATGAGTCAATATATTACGGAATTGAAAGAATTTTTGAACGGAGGAGTTTCCCCCTACCATACCATTGCACAGAGCGCCGCATATTTACAGTCCCACGGCTTTACGGAGCTGTCTATGACAGGGAATTTTTCCTCTGTGGAGCGTGGGGGCAAATACTTTGTCCGTGACGGCAGTTTCCTTGCCGCCTTCCGTCCGGGAGAGGAAAACACTCTGAGAGTTACCGCTTCCCATACGGACTGGCCCTGTATGCGTATCAAGCCCGTTCCTGAGCTTACAGCCGGTGGATGCCTGAAGCTCAGCGTGGAAAGCTACGGCGGTGGGATCTTCAGCTCTTGGATGGACCGTCCCCTGTCTCTGGCAGGCCCTGTGCTTCTGCGGACGGAGGATCCCATGAAGCCGGAGCTTCGTCTGGTGGACTGGGATGAGAACCTCATGACCATTCCCAATCTGGCCATCCATATGAATCGGGAGGTCAACAAGGGTGTTACCGTCAAAGCCAATGTGGACATGCTCCCCGTTTGCAAGACTGTGGAGGATGACTTCAACAAGGACGGATATCTTCTGGGCAAGCTGGCACAAAAGCTGGCAGTTCCCGCAGAGGATATTCTCACCTTTGAACTGTATGTATACTGCCGTTCCAAGGCAGAAATCGTAGGCTTTGAGGGGGACTTCCTGTCTTCTCCCCGACTGGACAACCTGACCTCTGCCCACGCCAATCTTTACGGCATTGCCCACGCAGAACCTAAGGGCATCAATGTGGCAGTGCTCTTTGACCATGAGGAGATCGGTAGCAATACCCGTCGGGGCGGAGACAGTCAGACCCTGAATTTCCTTTTGGAAAAGCTTTTCTCTGCTCTGTCTCTCAGTAACAACGATCTGATCAATGCTTTCATGGACGGTATGATGCTCTCCTGCGATGTGGCGCACGCCGCCCATCCCAACCACATGGAATTTGCAGACGGAGCCCATGCACCTGTGATGAACCGTGGTCTTGCTCTCAAGCGCAGTCCCCGTTATTCCTCCAATGCAGAGACCTGTGCTGTGGTACAGGCTCTGTGTAACAAGGAGGGAATTCCCGTACAGACCTATATGAACCGTGCAGACCTGCCCGGCGGAGGAACGCTCGGCTCTATGGCCTCCAGCCTTTTGTCCATGCCTGCGGCAGATGTGGGTGTGGCCATCCTGGGAATGCACTCTGCCTGTGAGCTCATGGGCGTAAAGGATCATGAGGGGCTGTGCCGTCTGTGCCGTTGCTTCTATGAGGCTTAAAGTAATACAAAGAAAATTGAAGAAGGAGGCATTTTTATGAAGAAATATCTGCTTATATTCCTCAGCCTGCTCTTATGTGCCTGTATATGCACAAGCGCGGTTCTTGCCCATGGCCGGGAGAGGGAGACTGCTCAGGACTTACAGACGGAAGCTTCTACCCCTGAGGAAACCGAAGAGTCTCAAGCTACAGAACCTCCCGAGACTAAGCCGGAATATGTCTTCCCCGATGATTGGAGTCGCACCGCCTTGGAATTTGCGGTGGAGAAGGGCATTCTCCAAGGAGATGCCAATTATGATCTCCGCCCCCATGACAGCATTACCAGAGCGGAGACTGCCGCTGTCCTTGTGCGCCTGTTGGGGGCAAAGGCCACCGGCTCCCTGGGGAATTTCAAGGATGCAGACCCCAATGCATGGTATTACCCGGAACTGTCTGCGGCGGTATCCGCCGGGATCTTCAACGGTACCACAGCCAACACCATAGCTCCCAATGCTCCCATTACCCGTGAGCAGGTCATGGTGGTGCTGTGCCGTGCCTTTGGTGTGGTCAGCAAGGATTCTTCTGCCTATGAAGAATTCAGTGACAGCAAGGCCATCTCCTCCTATGCCCGTGGCAGTGTTGGTGCTATGCGAGAAAAGGGATTGCTCCAAGGCTATCCCGACGGAAGTCTGAAGCCTCAGTCTCCCATCAGCCGTGCAGAAACCGCACAGCTTTTATACAATCTGTTTGATGCCATTGCAGATACAGCAGAGCAGATTCCTGCCAAGGGGCGGGTTCTCTATCGAGGCTCGGAGCCCCTGCCGGAGGAATTGACTCTGGAGGGTAGCTTGATTTTGGCATACAATACCCCCGGGGATGTGCATATGACCCGGTGGCAGATCAAGGACGCACTGGTTCTTCGTATGGCACAGGACGCAAGTCCCGACCTTTCGGGTCTTAGCTGTAGCCAGTTGATCCTGTGTACCCCCGGCACCTTCCACACAGCGGCGGATGAGGTCTGGCTGGGTGGTACAGGGGTGAGCTACCTTGGGGATGCTCCCTTCCTGGGTGTCCAGATCGGCAAGCACAAGGCTACCGGTAATTATTCTGCCCTACAGATCCACAGTGGCAGTCTGGAGCTCAAGGGCAATATTGACACTGCCGTCCTGCAAAGAGATTGCTCCCTGGTTCTGGAAGGAAATTGTGAGAACCTGACCATAGACGGTCGGAGTAAGGTTCGGATTGTCGGAAACTGTGGTAGCGTTTCTCTCTCTGCCTATGGAGAATTGGAACTCAGCGGTCATGTCCGTAGTCTGACCATGGAAGGGGCGTCGACTCTGATCCTTCACGGCACGGCAGATAAGATCGAGGTTACCGGAAAAAATGCTACCCTCAAGGGCGAGGGAAAGGCAAACCATGTGACCCTGCATGAAAGTGGGACAGCACTTTCCATTCAAGTGACGACCCTGAAGGATATTCCCGCGGAGCAGGCCTATCTCAAGGAGTATCAGGCCGCATTGACTACGGTCAAGACTCACAAGGTCCCCTGTACCATGCAGAGCACGGTGACTATGTATCAGAATCAGAATATGACCGGCAGTCTGGGGAAAGTCCCTTCCGGCGCAAGGGTATATCTGGAATGGAATCCCTCCGGAGACGGTGTTCGGGTATCTCATACGGATGCCAACGGAAAGACTCGCACCGGCTGGGTTGCAAGATGGGCGGTTTCTATCCACAGCTCTCAGGCTGTCTACGACGGAAACTATGATTATTCCCAAGCCACAAAGGAGGGCTTTGTAGATCTCCGTGGCTATGACAGCGAAACGGATTATCTCATCTGGGTTAGCCGTTATACACAGAAGGTCATGGTCTACCAAGGCTCCAAGGGAAATTGGAAGCTGATCAAGACCATGCGCTGTGCTACAGGGGCCAATTATTGCCCCACCCCCCAGGGAGTCTACAGCTTACTGGGACATCGTACCATCTGGGACTTCGGGGACTATGTGGTATACAATGTGACCGTATATAACGGCCCCTTCGCCTTCCATACCGTGCTTTACTATCCCAACGGCAAGCTCATGGACGGCACCATCGGCCAGCCCAAATCCCAAGGCTGTGTCCGTATGCTGAAGGAGGACAACAACTACATCTACAGTCTTCCCTTAGGCACCCGCGTGGTGATTTACTAAACAAAGAAGGACTCGTACCGTTCAAAAAGTACGAGTCCTTTTTCTATGGTCTTATTGAGAAATGATGCCGTATTCGTATTTGAGGCTCAGAATGCGCAGGACGCTTTCGTTGATCCGTTCTACTGTCAGGGTACCGTCCTGTACGGCTTTGAGGATGCCCTCGAAGGCAAGGACCTTGTTCTCCGGCATGGTGATCACATCACAGCCTGCCTGCACCGCAAGGACAGCGGCGATATCACTGCGGTAGTTGCCCACAGCACCCATTTCCTGAGAATCGGTGACGATGAGACCTTCAAAGCCAAGCTCCTGTCGGAGAAGCTCAGTGACCACGGTCTTGGAGAATTCACAGGGCTCTTCGTTTCCGGTTACATTGGGCAGGGACATATGGGAGATCATGACCAGCTCCGCACCGGCCTCAATGCCTGCACGGAAGGAGCGGAATTCCTCTGCACGAAGCTCCTCCAAAGTGCGTTGGCTGAGGGATACACCCATGTGGGAGTCAGCAGAAGTGCTACCGTGACCGGGGAAGTGCTTCAGGCAGGAAATGACATTTCCGTCCTGCAGACCCTTGACCATCGCCGTTACCATAGTAGAGACTGTCTGAGGATCGGAGCCGAAGGAACGGGTGCCGATCTCTGTGTTGTTGGGATTGGTCAGCACATCTGCCACGGGAGCGTAGTCCAGATTGAAGCCTACAGAGGATAACTGACGGGCAAAGGTACTGCCCAGATCATACACTGCCTGAGAATCGCCTGTGGCGCCGTAGTTTGCCATAGGCTCTACGGTATCGGTGACACCGATACGACTGAGACGGGAAACCAAACCGCCTTCTTCATCCACGCAGATGAACAGGGGGATCTTGGAATAACTTTGGGAGGATTCGATCATACTCTTGATCTGGTACTGATTGACGATGTTGTCTTTGAAATAAACCAGACCGCCAACCGGGTAGCTGTTCAGGGCATTTTTGGTGCTTTCTCCCGCCGCTGTGGGACCGTAGATACCGGTAAGCTCATCAGGGGTGACAAAGATCATTTGCCAGATCTTTTCCTCCAAGGTCAGGGTATCCATCAGCTCCATTGCCTGTTGTACGTGGGCTTCCAAGGGAGGCTCTGTAGGGGCTTCCGTAGTGGGCTCTTCTGTGGTAGGAGGCTCTGTAGTAGGAGGCTCTGTAGTAGGAGCTTCCGTGGTGGGCTCTGTAGCCGCAAGCTGGGTGGCAATCTGTCCTGTGGTAGAGGAGGGCATTCCTGTTTCCAGACTCATGATATAGACTATGTTGCAAGTCGCTAAAATCACAGCGCACACGGCAATGCCGAGGAGAACTTTCTGGAAGGGTGTCTTTTTCCTTCTGCGGTGTTTTCTCTTTCTCTTGGATTTATCACTCACGGGGGATTACCTCCTTTCTGTGAGATATACTATAATACATCATATCATACTCCATTCCACGAAAAAAAACAAGGTCTAATTGAAAGATTTTTTCCTTAAAGGGGAATACTTGACTTTTTTTCTGACACAGGATATACTATAATAGATATAATGGTTATTCATGGGCAAATACCCTTTTCCGGAGGGGATTTGCGGAAACTCTGGGAATTATGTGAGGAATATTATGGCTAAGAAACAAAACTACGGCAACGAAAGTATTACTTCCCTGAAAAACGAAGACCGCGTCCGTCTCCGTCCTGCGGTTATTTTCGGCTCCGATGATCTGATCGGCTGTCAGCATGCGGTTTTTGAGATCCTGTCCAATGCCATTGACGAGGCCAGAGAGGGTCACGGCGACCTGATCATCGTCACCCGTTACGCAGACCAAAGCATCGAGGTTGAGGACTTCGGCAGAGGCTGTCCCGTGGACTGGAACGAGAAGGAGCAGTGTTACAACTGGGAGCTGGTCTTCTGCGAGATGTACGCAGGCGGTAAGTATGACAAGAACGCCGCCGCCAACTACGAATTTTCTCTGGGTCTCAACGGTCTGGGTACTTGTGCCACCCAGTATGCATCGGAATTCTTTGATGCACGGATCTACCGTGACGGCTTTAAATACAGTCTTCATTTTGAACGGGGACGCATTGTGGGCAAATTGCAGAAAGAGCCTGCAGATCGCAAGAAAACAGGCTCTCTATTCCACTGGAAGCCCGATCTGGACGTTTTCACGGAGATCAACATTCCTGTGGAATACTATCTGGATGTACTGAAGCGTCAGGCGGTTGTTAATGCGGGCATTACCTTCCGCTTCCGCAATCAGGTAGGCAATCGGTTTGAGACCACAGACTTCCGTTATGAGAACGGCATTGTGGACTATATCAACGAGCTGACAGAGGGTAACTCCTTCACTATGCCCCAGTATTGGGAAACAGAGAGAAAAGGCCGTGACCGTGCGGACAAGCCCGACTACAAGGTCAAGCTCACTGCCGCCGTGTGCTTCTCCCGGAATCTCAGCCGTCTGGAATACTACCATAATTCCTCTTGGCTGGAACACGGCGGAGCTCCCGACCGTGCGGTACGCAATGCCTTCGTCTATGCCATTGATGCCTATTTGAAGCAGAACAACAAGTACACCAAGAATGAGAGCAAGATCACCTTCCAGGATGTTGCCGATTGTCTGGTTATTGTCACCAACTGCTTCTCTACTCAGACTTCTTATGAGAATCAGACCAAGAAGTCCATTAACAACAAGTTCATTCAGGAGGCTATGACGGAGTTCTTCCGCTCACGCTTACAGGTTTACTTCATCGAGAACAAGGCAGAAGCAGACAAGATCGCAGAGCAGATCCTCATTAACAAGCGTAGCCGTGAGACCGCCGAGCATGCCCGGATTACGGTGAAGAAGAAGCTCTCCGGTTCTCTGGATATTTCCAACCGTGTGCAGAAGTTCGTAGACTGCCGCAGCCGTGATGCAGGTCTGCGAGAGCTGTACATCGTCGAGGGTGATTCCGCAATGGGCTCGGTCAAGCAGTCCCGTGATGCAGAATTCCAAGGTATTATGCCCGTCCGTGGCAAGATCCTCAACTGCTTAAAGGCCGACTACGGCAGAATTTTTAAGAGCGATATTATTACCGATCTTCTCCGTGTCATGGGATGCGGTGTAGAGGTCAAGGATAAGCGAGTCAAGGACCTGACAGCCTTCAGTCTGGAGGCTCTGCGCTGGAACAAGATCATCATCTGTACCGACGCCGATGTGGACGGCTTCCAGATCCGCACTTTGATCCTGACCATGCTGTATCGCTTAGTCCCCACCCTGATCCGCGAGGGCTATGTGTATATTGCGGAATCTCCCCTTTTTGAGATCAACACCAAGGACAAGACTTGGTTTGCCTACAGCGAGACGGAAAAGGGTGAGATCCTCAAGACCATCGGCTCTCAGAAGTACACCATCTCCCGTTCCAAGGGCTTGGGTGAGAACGATCCTGAAATGATGTGGATGACTACCATGAATCCCGACACCCGTCGCCTGATCAAGGTCATGCCCGAGGATGCGGAGAAGACTGCCATCTACTTCGATCTCCTTCTGGGAGACAATCTGGCAGGTAGAAAAGACTACATTGCCGAGAACGGCAGTCTTTATCTGGATATGGCAGACATTTCCTGAGATAGCTTATGGATTGGATCTGGATTTGTATTTTGATACTCCTGCCGGTAGCTGTGATTTTTCTGATTTGGCAGAATACCACCTTTGTGGTGACACAACAGCATTACCGTAGCAGAAAGCTCCCCAAGGGGATGGACGGTCTGCGATTGGTGCAGGTATCGGATCTGCACAATCAGTCCTTCGGCAAGGGCAACCGTCGTCTGCTCAAAGCCATTGGGGAGGCAAAGCCCCATGGGATCATGATCACGGGCGACCTGATCGACAGTAGCTTTACGGACATCCAAAAGGGTCTGGATTTTGCACAGCAGGCGGTGAAGATCGCCCCTGTGTACTATGTCACCGGCAATCATGAACACCGCTTGCCGGAGGCAGAGCTGAAGGCTTTTTTACAGGGTTTGGAGGACAGAGGGGTTACCCTCCTTTCGGATCGCAGTATGGACTTCTGCGGCGGTACTTTGCTGGGCTTGCTGGAGCCAAGCTCACGGAAAGGGGAGAGCCTTCCCAAGATCTTGGAGGAAGGGAAGGTAGAAGGCTTCACCCTTCTTCTGACCCACAAGCCCCATTTCTTTGACAATTATTTGCAGGCAGACCTGATTCTTGCAGGACATGCCCACGGGGGTCAGGTGCGACTGCCCTGGATCGGTGGACTGATTGCCCCCGGTCAGGGCTTCTTCCCTCAATATACCGAGGGCTTCTATGAGAAGGACGGAGCTACCATGCTGGTCAGCCGTGGCTGTGGCAACAGTCACCGCTTCCCCCGTCTCTTCAATCGTCCGGAGCTGATCCTTTTGGAGCTCCACAGAACGTAATTTTAACATGATTCAGACAATTGCTTCCGCAGGGGTGAAGCCCTGTCTTCCCTCCAACAGTGAGTGCAATGTCTTTGTAAGGATGTAGAGAATATGGCAAGAAAGAAAAAAGAACCGGAAATCAAAAAGAATAAGATCGACACCTCCCGTGTAGAGGGACTGCGTGCAGAGGTTCTGGAACAGCCCATTACGGACACCCTAACCCTGAACTATATGCCCTATGCCATGAGTGTCATCGTCTCCCGTGCCATTCCGGAGATCGACGGCTTCAAGCCCTCCCACCGCAAGCTGCTGTACACAATGTACAAAATGGGCTTGCTCAACGGCGGCAGAACCAAGTCTGCAAACATCGTTGGTCAGACCATGCAGCTTAACCCCCACGGTGATGCGGCCATTTATGAGACTATGGTGCGTATGGCCAAGGGTAATGAGGCTCTCCTTGTTCCCTTTGTGGATTCCAAGGGTAACTTTGGCAAGGTCTACTCCCGTGACATGGCATATGCCGCCTCCCGTTACACCGAGGCAAAGCTGGAGGCCATCTGCCACGAGTTCTTCCGGGAAATTGATGAAGAAACCGTGGATTTTGTCCCCAACTATGACAATACCATGATGGAGCCCACCTTGCTCCCCACAGCCTTCCCCAATGTTCTGGTTTCTGCTAACATGGGCATCGCCGTCGGCATGGCAAGTAATATTTGCTCCTTTAACCTCCGTGAGGTCTGTAAGGCCACTGCCGCATGGATCCGCAATCCCGACTGTGACCTGATGGAGATCATGCCCGGCCCGGACTTCTCTACCGGCGGTGAGATCCTGTATGATGTTAAGGAAATGGAGGAAATCTACCGCACAGGCCGTGGCAGTGTGAAGCTCCGTGCCCGTTGGAGATATGTGAAGGAAGGGAATCTCATTGAGATCTATGAGATCCCCTATACCACTACCACCGAGGCCATCATAGACAAGGTCTCCGAATTGACCAAGGCAGGCAAGATCCGTGAGATCTCCGATATGCGTGACGAAACCGACCTGAACGGTCTGAAGCTCACCATTGACCTGAAGCGTGGGACAGAGCCGGAAAAGCTCATGCAGAAGCTCTTCAAGACCACGCCCCTGTCCGATAGCTTCGGCTGTAACTTCAATCTCCTGATTGCAGGTATGCCCCGTGTCCTGGGTGTCCGTGAGATCATTGAGGAATGGACCGCATGGCGTACGGAATGTGTCCGCAGACGGATCTACTACCGCAAGCAGAAGAAGCAGGAAAAGCTCCATTTGCTCAAGGGTCTGCGTCGCATCCTTCTGGACATTGACAAGGCCATCCGCATCATCCGTGAGACGGAAGCGGAAGCAGAGGTTATCCCCAACCTGATGATCGGCTTCGGCATCGATAAGATCCAGGCGGAATTTGTTGCAGAGATCAAGCTCCGCAACATCAACAAGGAATATATTCTCAAGCGCACACAGGAAGTGGATACACTGGAACAGGAGATCATGGATCTGGAAGACCTCCTGCGCAGTGAGAAGAAGATCCGCTCTCTGATTATCAAGGAACTGGACACCATAGCCGACAAGTACGGAAAGGATCGCAAGACCGGTCTGGTCTTCGGCGGCGAGGTGGAGGAGGAGGACGAGGAAGAAGCCGTTCCCGATTATCCCGTCACCGTCTTCGTGTCCAAGGAAGGCTACTTCAAAAAAATCACACCCCAGTCCCTGCGCATGTCCGGGGAACAGAAATTCAAGGAAGGGGACAGCCTTTCCTTCAGTCTGGAAACTACCAACAGTGCAGAAATTCTGGTCTTCTCCGACAAACAGCAGGTCTATAAGGCTCGTTGCTCCGACTTCGATGACAGCAAGGCCTCTGTGCTGGGCGACTATCTTCCCGGTAAGCTGGGCTTTGACGAAGGAGAGAGTGTTCTGGAGGTCTGCTTCCCCGGTGACTATACGGGTAATATGATCTTCGTTTACGAAAACGGAAAGGTCGCCAAGGTAGAGCTGTCTACCTATCAGACCAAGTCCAACCGTCGCAAGCTTACGGGCGCTTACAGCGACAAGAGTCCCTTGAAGGCCGCCCTCCTGCTGAAGGAGGATCAGCAGATCGTCCTCTACTCCACAGAGGGACGCGCTCTGATCTTCTCCACAGCACAGCTTGCTCCCAAGACCACCCGCGCAACGCAGGGCGTAGCAGTCCTGACTCTGAAGAAAAAGCATCTTCTCCACCGTGCCGCCCTTCTCAAGAACTGTGGCATCGTCAATGAATCCCGTTACCGTACCAAATCCCTCCCTGCCGCCGGCGCTCTCCTGAAGCCCGAGGACGGGGATGAAAAACAGATGGAATTGGAGCTGTAAAGTTATGAACTATACAAAGAAGGAAATCCTGCGGAATATGCTTCTGGTGATTGTCGGCTGTGCCGTTGGATCTGCGGGCTTTGTGCTGTTTTTGGAACCCTCCGGCATCAACTGTGGCGGCATCAGCGGTGTTGCCATGCTGATCAAGGTGGTAGTGGATCACCCTGCGGTGACCATGGGTTTGTTGGTCTATCTGATGAATATTCCTCTGTTCATTGTCGGATACAAGAAAATCGGCAAGTATTTCTTTTATAGTTCTCTCGTGGGCATGTTCGTTTCCGGCCTCGGCTTTGACCTGTGGGGCAAGGTTCTGCCCATTTTGGAGGTCGAGCCTCTGGTGGCGGTGATCTTCGGCGCAGTGTTTATGGGTATAGGCTTTGGTATCGTGTTCCTGTCCGGTGCATCTACCGGCGGTGTGGACATCATTGCCCGACTGCTGAAGCTGAAATTCCGCAACTGCCCCATCGGCAAGCTGATCCTCTGTTTTGATATGCTGACTGCTGTGGCAACGGGCTTTGTATACGGGGATTACAAAAATACCCTTTACAGTGCCATCGCCCTATTCCTGTCCTCCACGGTGGTGGACTATGTGGTTTACAGCGTGGACTATGCCAAGGTTGCCATTGTGATCACCAACTGCAGTGAAGCCGTTGCGGACACCATTTCTCAGAATCTGGATCGCGGTGTGACCTACCTGAACGGTCAGGGCTATTACAGCGGTCAGGATAAGAAGGTTATCCTCACAGCTGTGAAACGGAAACAGCTGGCAGAGCTGAAGGAACTGGTCAACAAGATCGATCCCAATGCTTTTATCATTCTGCAGGATGCCCAGCAGGTACTGGGTGACGGCTTCAAGCGGTATGACCGCTATGAGCTGTAAGGAGGGAGACTATGAAGCGACTGCTTCTGTGTTTGGTCTTCCTGTGCTTTCTCACCTCTTGCAGGAAGGAATCCGGCAATGACTATTTGGATGTCCGACCTCACGTAGAGCCTCCTACGACCCGGGCTCAGGAGGTACAGGAGGTAGAGATCCCCGTGGTTCACAACCGTACGGAGCTTCGCGGCGCCCTTCTCAGTCAGATCCGTAACTGGCAGGAGATCGGCTCTGTGCGGATCGAGGATTATGACGGGGATCTGGAAAAGGATATGAACGAGGCTCTGGAGTACGCAACCAGAATGGATCCCATCGGGGCATACGGCGTGGACTATGCCGACGGGGAGATCCTTGCCACCGAGGAGGAGATCCTCCTGGAATTTTCCATCGTCTTCCGTCGTTCTGCTGCAGAGACCAATGCCATTGTCCCTGTGACGGATAACAAAGAGGTTTTGGACAAGATCCATGAGGCACTGGATAATTTCAGCACCTCCCTGACCCTTCGCATCCGCAATTATACGGAGGAGGACTTCTCTGCCCATATTTTCCGCTATTGCCTGGAAAATCCTGACAAGGTCATAGCCATTCCGGAATTTACCGCTGATCTCTACCCGGAGGAAGGCTCACACAGGATCTTGGAATTGCACTTTTCCTATCCCGAATCCAAGGAGTCCATGCGCTCCAAGCTCCATTCCATGCAGACTCTGTTCCGCTCCTCCGGCATCCATGCGGAAAAGGGTGCTACCGAGGCGGAGCGGGCAGACAATATTGTTCGCTATCTCACCGGCAGAGCAGGGTCTTACTCCATGAGTGAAAAGACTCCCGTGATGCCCGCCTACAGTCTGCTGTGTGAGCGTGTTGCCCATGATCTTTCTCTTGCGGTGGTCTTCCGTGATCTCTGTGAGGAGGCAGGCTTGCGATCCTCCATCGTCATCGGTGAACGTATGGGACAGACTTATTACTGGAATTTACTTTACTTAGAAGATCTGCCCTACTATGTGGATCTTATGCGGAGCTTGTCCCTTGGGGAAGAGACCCTGACCCTGCTCTATCAGGAGGATCTCCAAGCAGAGGGCTATGTGTGGGACACGGAACAGTACCCCACTATCACCCGTACCACAGAAGAACTCCCGGAGGAAAGCCAAGCATCCACCGAGCCTTCCCAATAAATAAAAATCACATCCGCCTCCCCAATCTTCAGGGAGGCGGATGTTTTTTGATGGATCAACCTTTTGCGTTGAGGTGAGGGTTTAAGAATGATATACCTTCGGTATGAATGTATCACCTTCGGTGATGGAGTTAAATTGTTTTCCGAGTGTATCCTTGTGCATAGATCAGTCCGGAGGGATTGCGGGTTACAGTCAGCGATTTCGGACACTGTCCACGGTCAATTTGCAACAAAGTATGCTTTTGCACTGTCCGAATACGCGATCAGGGCTTTACACAGATCCAGCAGGGCATCCTTCTTATTGTTGCCGTAGGTGTCGGCGCTGTATTGCAGGGTGGGGGAGACGGGGGCGTCACCGTGGTAGATCCGGACGGAGACCACCTCTCGCAGTTCGGAGGCTAAGAGTGCATCCAGCGTGAAGGCGTAGAGGATGCCGTTCCCACTGTAATCATAAGGATCTGTGAGGGTGAGATGTATTTCCTCCCCGTATACATCCTTATAGCTGACCTTCAGGCACAGATCTGCCAAATCCCCGCTGAAGCCTGCGGGGTTGAAGATGAATTTCAGACAGACCTTGCTGTCCAGATCCAAGCCCTTGCCTGCCCATGTAATGGGAGCATTGGGCAGATCCTCCAGCACCTTATTGGTGTTGCCGAAGGTGACAGCAGCGATATCGGAGAGGCAGGCTCTGTGGGCATCGGTCATTTTGCTGTCAGCCAAGTCGGCGGTACGGTAGCCCTTGAAGATCTGCGCCTTTGCGCCATAGCGGAGAAGGTCTGCACACAGGGTCTTCAGCTGGGGGGAACTACCGTTTTTGTTCAGCTGAGAATAGGCATAATCACTGATTTTGTACACATCTGCATGGGAATAATAGGGCTGTCCGTTCTTAGTGCCGTAGAAGACGGTGGTGATGGTGTCGTTCATCTGCACGGCGGTCAAACCCCTGAGGGGGAAGTAGCACAAGCCATCTCTCAGCTCCGGCTCTACTCTTACCTTAAGAGTTTCCACAAACGTATTTCCCTCATACAGGGGGTAACTGCACTCCATGTAAACGCTTTCCATGTCGTAGCCCTCCAAGGCAGAAGCCAGGAGCAAATAATTTACCGTAATGTCGCTGGCAAGGTTCAGAGAATGATAAATGGTCAGCCCCTCTGTTACGATGGGATCGAGGATCTCAGGCTCACCGCAGAGGCACTGCCCCTCTGTGAAGCTGTGGGGAAGCTCAGCATAGTAGGGGACGAGGGTCATATCTCCGCAGATCTCACGGAGATTTACGATCTTGCCGCTTTCATCCATCCACCCGCTGTGTACCAGATGAGTCTTGCGTCCGGCAGAAACCGTGGGAAGGATGCTTGCGGGATAGATGGGATCGCCGTATACGGCAGTGTGGCTTTCCAGAACTTTGCCCTCTCCGTCGGTGAAGGTCACGGTATAGGCCTCCTTGGGAAGCTTTGCCCCTTGTCCCACTGCCACATAGTCTAGAGTCACAGTGGCGGTCTTTCCGCTGACATTGGTCATGCCGGAGAAGCCGGGACGGATGCTGTTGATGACACTTGCTTCTGTGAAGCTCGTAGGCAGGGAGAGGGTCACAGTCACATACTCGCCCTTTGTGACGGCTTCGGGGGAAAGCTTCAGCCGTACCCGATCTGCGGACTGGATGCCGGCGGTGCTGTTGTCCTTCAGATAGTAGAACTCAAAATAGGCATTTGTACCGCTGATGGTGGTGAAGTTTGTCAGCTTGAAGCGCACCTGCACCTGATCTCCCTCCTTGGGAACATAGTGCAGAGGGCCTGTCAGGGTGCTTTGGCTGTCATCGCAGGTTTGCAGGTAAGAGCCTGTGGCGCCACTGATGAGCTCATAGGACACAGTGCCGGACAGGGGAGCATAGGTGGGAGGGGCGCTTCTCTTGGCATTGCCTACCCAATGACCGCTGTCGTAATTGTAGCCACCGTAGACATCATTTTGGTAACGTTTTTGATCCTCCGGGGTGTTGCCGAAGTCAAAGAGCAGGCGGTCGTTATCCAAAGGGGGAGCATTGTCCTTCGGACCTAAGTAGAGATAGTCTACAGAGATTTTTCCCGTTTCTCCTTCGGCAGAACTCAGGTTGGCGAAGGTCATACGCAGGGCATTGATCACGGTAGCGGACTTGAAGGCCTCGGAAGCCTCGGTACACAGGGTCACATAGCCCTCTCCCATCAGAGCATCCTGAGAAATGGGAACGGTGAAATAGTCGGAGCTTGCCACTCCGGCGGTGCTGTTGTTCTTGATGTAATACAGACGCAGGGAGGGAGAGCCGGATACCACGGCGCAGTTTTCCAGCTTTACCCGAAGCTGTAATACATCCGAGTCGGTGGGCTTGTAGGACAGAGGCAGGGCAGTGGAGCTTCCGCTGTGATCTGTGGTTTGCACGTAGGGGGCGTTTCCTGTGAGAAAGAAGCTCATAGCGCCATTTTGGAAGAAGCCTTGGGTGTTACGGGCGATGTTGTGATTCCAGTAGCCCTTGTCGTAGTTACGGTCTCCGTATACCTCATGGGCATAGCGACTGCGGTCAGTGCCTGTGCTGTCAAAGGTGAAATACAAGCCCTTTGCCTGCATGCTTGGTGCTTGTGCCTTAGGGCCAATGTAAATATAATCGATCTCATAGTCCATGAGTGCGGTAGAGGTCTTCAGAGAGGAGATGAGATCCACACGGATGTGGGTCAGAGTCTGTCCCACCATAGAGCCACGGGCATTGACCTCCATGGTGAAGGTTTCGTATGCTCCCTTGGGGGAATAGTCGCTTTTGACCACGGAGCGTTTTTCTGCAAAGCTCGGATTTTCCCTTGTGCCGAAGAAAAGCTGGAAGCCCTGCTCCGCACCTTCCGTAAACGCTCCCTTGATCCGAATTTCCACCACATCTCCTTCCCGGAACACATAACCCAAGTCTGTGGCGGCATCCATGACTACGCCGGGATCCCCGCCGGTGGTACTGCCGTACAGGATGCCGGTGGCGGTGTTGATATTGACAGTGGCACGGTTGCCGGTCCAGCTGTCCGTGGTAGAGGCAGGGCTTTCTCCGTCAAAGGACAGAAGCACCTGTCGCTGTCCAAGGGCGACAGTGCCTTGGCTGTCTGCGGTGAAGCTTACGGCTTCGCCATTCAGCAGGACAGCGGTGACAGTTCCACTGCCGAGCTTCACACGGATAGCGATACGATCCAAGCTATCATCGGAGCTGTAAAGACGGAGAGTTGTGCCTTCCAAACTTGCAGACAGATCCGTTACGGTACGGGAAGCAGACAGGAACACACTGCCGTTCTCCTCTGCCAGCAGACTGCCGTTAGCCAAATAGGCGAAGGTGACCTCATTGGAGGTATTCACACGGACAGTGGCAACGGAAGCATCCGTGCGGTAGCCACCGAAGCTCCGTTCTGTGGGGAGGGCTTCGAAGGAATTGTAATGGTACACAGCCTTTAATTGGGGATCTGTGCTGTCGGAGATCAGGATCTTGCTTGCCAGAGCGGTGGCATCCGGGGTGTCGGTCATTTGGAGCTTTTGAGGCTGAACAGTGACATTTGCACCGGCGGATACGGGGTACAGGACGGTGTGGTAGGTCACAGTGCCGGCCTTGCTTTGGCTGTACTCAAAATATTCCGTTTCTGTGCCGGGAGCGGTGGAGTTGTAGCCCTTTTGGACCTTGGCACTTCCGCTGAAGCCGGACTGGGCAATGATTAGATTAGCCCCCTGTGCGTAGGCGGTGGTGCCGGTTTTATAGCTGTCGGAGGACAGGGAGGGGTTGGAATAGGGGGCGCTGTGCCAGTTCTGGGTGTAGCTGTGGACAGCGCTGTCTTGGGGAACCACCTTGTCCGTGACAATGAGAATGTCTCCCAATTCCTTGAGATATGTCACATTTCTGCTGTGGGTGAAGTCGGTCTTGTGATAGACCTTGTTGTTGACCACCCCATCCATAGACAGGCTTTTGGTGTGATTGTCGTTATTGTTGGCGGTGGACCATGCACTGATGCTTGCCGCCCCGGGATTGGAAACAATGGAAATGTCCCCACGGTCATCCACTTCGGAAAGATTCTGGTACAATACCTGAGAGATGCCGTCGATCTCAATGGTGTTGTGGGAACGGGAAATGGAATTTTGCCAGTCATAGTGGGTGTGCTTGTTGCTGTAGGAGGTCATGCCCGTGTCCGTCAGCAACTCCCGACCCTCGTACTGGAACAGCAGAGCCAGAGCATCTCTGTGGGAATGGTTGCCGGCGCACTTGGCATTCATGAAGATCATGGAGTCGTTTTTCTCCCAACCGTTACGGTCGGTGACTACCTTGATGCCCTCATATTGGGCGGTCAGAGCAGGCTCAATGCCGGTTTCATGGTCAAGGAAGTAGCGTAGCTCTTGGATCTGAGGGTCATTGGGATAGCTGTCTCCGACAGTGTTCAACAGATCCCTGACGGCAATGGAAATGTCTTTATTGCCACCCTGTCCCCAGTTGGGGGAGATTTGATTGGACTGGGCGCAGTACATCAGGTAACTGCACAGCTGTATGAGCTTCTTGTCCATTTTTGCAATGCTCTTGGTGGGATCGCCCAGCTCGACCATACAGCTACGGAGCTGCCAATACCAGTCCAACACATTGTAGGGATAGCCGAAGGTGACTTCGTTAAAAGAGCCGTCCTCATGGATCAGGGTGCTCAGCACAAGATCCTCACGGGAGAGATAGCGAGACTTCCATGCAGAGGCGCTCTTGAACTCCGGCCAATAGCCGAAGCCCTCGTAGAAGCCCACCAGAAGCCAGAAGCCCTGATTGGTGTATACCAGATCACTGTGGGCAGTGGGATCACTGTTGTTGAACAGACCCCCACCGGCATCCATGTATACCATCTCATCATAGAGCCAGGAAAGGATCTGCATGTTTTCCTCGGGAGTCAGATCCCCATAGATCAGCAGATTTTTGTAAATATAGGGGAATTCCATGAGGCGGTTGCCGGACTGGATACCCCCGGCATATTCCCAGTCCTCCGTGACCTGCACATCGGTCACAAAGTCCAGCAGAAGCTCCTTTGCCTTGGCAATGTACTCGTTCTTATTGTTTGCAATGCCCATCTGGAGCAGGGAGGTCATTTGCAGGAAACGGGAATTGTAGGCAAACCACTGATTGGAAACCCCTTGAGGCTCTTTCCAATCAAAGCCGCCGGGGATGCCCTTCCAGGAATAGTGTCCGATGCCGTCACTGTTCAACAGAGTGTTCCATGTGAGACTGTCTTCCGTCCAGGTTTTCCAGTAGGAAACGAACTGGTACAGGGGCAGGGAGCTTTCCGTGTCACTACCCTCTGTTCTGGCATGGATCACCAATTGGGTATACTTGGTGGCAGCGGGCATAAGGGCGGTGTCAAATTTTAAATAGACCCTGCGACTCTTACTGCCGTAGGGCAGGTAATTTCCGGCACTGTCCTTGGAAAAATCGTCCTTGGCATACAGATAGGTACTGCTGCCGAAGGTGCTGTCAGCCTTGCCGTAGTCCACATAGCTGTCCTCAGAGACAGACAGGGTGGTAATGAGTTTTCGGGAGGAATCATAGCAAAGGAGCTTGGGGCGGACGGACTCACTGCTATGCTCCGAGGCACAGATCCGCACCTGATTGCTGTTCTTATCCAGAACGGAAAGGACATAGCAAGCGCTCAGATCCTTGGTCAGGGGGAAGGTGTATTCCGTATACTTGCTTCCATCATATGCCACAGTTACAGAGCCCTGCAGAGCCTCGGAGAAGGTGAAGGTATCCTCCATAGCCGCCAGAGCCACACTGCCGATCTGCTCCGTAGAGGGATCGGGGGCATAGGATGCAAACTTGTTTTTGTAGTAGCTGAGAAGCTCGCTTTTTGCTGTGGTGTAATTTCCGGAGGCTACGGCACTCTTGACCTTCTCCAAGCCGGGAAGCTCCAAATTCAGTGCGGCAAAAAATGCCGTATCGTTGTGCAAAGCCGCTCCCTTTGTCCTTGCGGAGTCCGGCACCGCCATAGCCATCCCCGACAGCAGAGACAGAAGCACGGCACAGATCAAAACTAAACTTAAGAGCCTGTTATTCCTCATGATCCTCATCCTTTCTTGGGTTCGAATTGTGATATACCTATACTTTATCACAAACTCCCACGGATTTCCAGTCCCCGCTCCCACACTTTTCCCCGCAAGCACAAGAAAAATCCACAAGCCCCTGCGAGGGCTCTCCATCAACTGCGTAGCGCCGATCACCGATCGGCAATGCAGGAACTATCAAATCCCCTAATATCTGTTTTAAAAGCCGGAACTTCCGTTTCTATGCCCTCTGACAAGGGAAAAACCCCCAAGCCCTCGTATATCCAAAGGCTTGGGGATCCGGTATATTTTGTTAGGGAGCAAGCTGAAGCTCTTCGGCATAGGCCTTCATAGCTTCGATGCAGACAGAAGCCACTTCCTTGACCTCCATGCCCAGCATGTCACAGCCCTGCTTGATGACCTCGCGGTTGCACTTGGCGGCGAACTTCTTATCCTTGAACTTCTTCATGAAACCGGAAACCTCCATATCCGTGATCTTAGACGGACGCATTCTGGCGGCGGCCTGAATGATGCCCGTCAGCTCGTCTACGGTGAACAGGGATTTTTCCAACAGACTCACAGGCTCTACATTGTTACAGTGACCGTAGCCGTGAGCGAGAATGGCGCGGACTTCCTCATCTGTAAGTCCCGCTTCCTTCAGGGGAGCTTCCGTATGCTGCAGATGCTCCTCGGGATGCTGTTCGTAGTCATAGTCATGGAGATAGCCAATAGCCATCCAATGCTCCTCGTCCTGACCGAAATGCTTGGCCAGTCCACCCATGGCGACCATGACATTCTTCGCATGGAGGAACAGATGCTCCTCCGTCGTGGTGGTACTCAGCAGTTCCTTTGCTCTGTCCAATGTCAGCATAATTCATTCTCCTTTATCCTTTGGGCTTTACTTCCCATAAATTTTTCTGAAACCAGTATATCACATTTTCTCCCCAAAAACAATCTGTGTACGCATTTTTTTGATATCTACCGAAGATCGCCCGGTTGACCATGAGACAGTCAACCGGGCGTGTGTTTTATGGATTGTCAATCAAGCAGTGAAAGACCGATTGGGCAGACTGCAGTTCTTTGGCAGAGAAAGCACACAGCTTCACATCTATGGGATATTCGGCATAGTCGGAGCAGAATTTGAGGTATGCACGGCAACACTGCTTGGTAGACTCACCCGCAGGATCTGCAAGGCAACCGCCGAAAAGCCCGGAACTGATCAGGGGGAAGGAAATGCTGTGCAGTCCGGCATCCTTCAGCACACACAGAGAATTGTAATAGGCATCAAACAACTTCTTGAAGGCATTGGGTGTTCTGCCGAAATCGGGACCCACTGCGTGAATGATATGCTTTGCATTCTTCATCTGAAAGGCAGGGGTAATGACAGCCGACCCGTCCTTTAAGGGTGTTTTGTATTCCTTGCAGGCGGCAGTCAAAGAAACCATCCCGGCTTTTTGAAAAATCACTCCGCAGATCCCACCACCTGCCCAAAGCCCACTGTTTGCAGCATTCACCACCGCATCTACAACCTGATCTGCACATGACCCATGCAGCAATATAATTGTACTCATACTGCACCTCCCGATTTTTATATATCATGATAAGCGACAAATTCTATATTCATGTGTTTAGTCACTTACACAAGCCATTGAGTTTATTCATGGGCAAAATATCTGACAAACCCGAACATTCAACAAATCGTAGAATTGTACTTTTGTAGCCTAATATTGAGCAGATAATTTGATTATCAAGATAGGGGACGCTTCGCTGTCCTGATCCCGAAGACGTAGGACTGTCCCTGATATTCCCCAATTTGTATTGACCTAAAAAGATACAAAAAGTGGATACAGGTGCTACCTCCGAAGAGGCATCCGCAAAGTACGGCCAAGACACCGGTGCATCCACTTATAGTATAAACAAGAAATTAGAAACAGTCAAGCATATTTTAGCAAGATAGTAGAAAAGCAAGCGGTCATAACGGACTTGAAAATATAAAAGAGTAGTCACAACGAAATCCATTATGACTACTCGCAGTGATTGCGGCAACAGGATTTATTGTTTCCGGGATTTCAAATACCATGCTCAGACGTTCCTCACTTTCCTTTTAGAAATTTAATCTCTTTTACCACTCGTTGACTCTCTCTGTATCTTATTGCAATCGGGAGGAGAAATAACATACTATTAAGGAAGGCTGTGCAATATATGCTTGATAGATATGCAGACAAAAGAAAATATGTTTCTCACTCTAATTACCATTATTTATCCCTGTAGGGCATATCAGATTAAAATGGACCCTGGAGAATGGACACTTCATACTTTAGGGGTCCCTTATAAGCAGACAGGCAATTTAGGGTACTGCCCT
>JAZMZW010000238.1:0-3151 GCA_045586205.1 Faecousia sp.
CCATTGTGGAAAATCCTCCTTAAATTATTTAGATAGATCGTTACTATATTACTACAGTTTGTCTTAGCTTGCAAGAGTTATTTATCTGCTGGAGCGTCCTGCGCCTTCGCTGATGATTTTTTCCTGCATAGCTTTGGGAAGCTCGACATAATGGCTGGTTTCCATGGAGTACTGTCCACGACCCTGAGTCTTGCTTCGAAGGTCGGTAGCATAACCAAACATCTCGGAAAGAGGTACGTTGGCATCTACCTGAGCAGTACCGTTGCGGGATTCCATACCAAGGATACTGCCGCGGCGAGCACTGATGTCGCCGATTACGTCGCCCATATAATCTTCGGGGACGATGACAGAAACCTTCATAATGGGTTCCAGAACTACGGGGTCTGCCTTACGGCAGGCTTCCTTAAATGCCATAGAACCGGCAATCTTAAAGGCCATCTCAGAGGAGTCGACCTCGTGATAAGAGCCGTCATAAAGGGTGACCTTTACGTCTACGACAGGATAACCGCCGAGGATACCGGCTTCCATTGCGCCCTGGATACCTGCGTCAACAGCAGGAATGTATTCCTTGGGAATAACGCCGCCGGTGATTTTGTTGATGAACTCATAGCCCTTACCGGACTCATTGGGTTCAACGATGATTTTAACGTGACCGTACTGGCCTTTACCGCCGGACTGACGGGAATACTTGTTATCCACGTTAGCTTCCTTGCGGATGGTTTCGCGGTAAGCAACCTGAGGTTTACCGACGTTGGCCTCGACCTTGAACTCCCGCAGAAGCCTGTCCACGATAATTTCAAGGTGAAGCTCGCCCATACCGGCGATAATGGTCTGACCGGTGTCTTCGTCAGTGTAGGTCTTGAAGGTGGGGTCTTCCTCTGCGAGCTTTGCAAGAGCGATGCCCATCTTTTCCTGACCGGCTTTGGTCTTGGGCTCGATGGCAACACGGATAACAGGCTCGGGGAATTCCATGGATTCAAGTACGATAGGAGCTTTGTCGTCACAGAGAGTATCACCGGTAGTGGTGTTCTTCAGGCTGACAACAGCGGCGATATCGCCGGAGTATACGCAGTCGATGTCTTCTCTGTGGTTAGCGTGCATCTGAACAATGCGGCCAAGACGTTCACGCTGGTTTTTGTTGGAGTTGAGGACAGTTTTACCTGCCTCAATTTTGCCGGAATAAACTCTGAAAAATGCGAGCTTACCAACAAAGGGGTCGGTTGCTATCTTAAAGGCAAGGGCTGCAAAAGGCTCATCATCAGAGGAAGGTCTCTCCTCTTCTTCACCGGTCTTGGGATTGATGCCCTTAACGGCAGCAATATCAAGGGGTGAAGGCATGTATTCGACGATACCGTCCAACAGTTCCTGAACACCCTTATTCTTATAAGAGGTGCCGCAGAACACGGGGATCATCTTAACAGCGATGGTTGCTTTTCTGATAGCGGTTCTGATCATCTGTGCGGGAACTTCCTCACCTTCGAGGAAGATCATCATGATCTCATCATCAAACTCGGAAACCGAGTCGAGAAGCTTTTCACGATATTCTTCGGCGAGATCGACCATATCATCGGGGATATCTTCGACACGCATATCTTTGCCGAGGTCATCGTAAAATACTTTGGCTTTCATCTCGATCAGGTCAACTACACCCTTGAAGGTATCCTCAGCGCCGATAGGCAGCTGAACGGGTACGGGGTTGCATTTGAGTCTGTCGGACATCATATCCAAAACATTATAGAAGTCAGCACCCATGATATCCATCTTGTTGACGTATACCATACGGGGTACGTTGTACTTGTCCGCCTGTCTCCAAACGGTCTCGGTCTGAGGCTCAACGCCGCCCTTTGCGCACAGGACAGTTACGGAACCATCGAGCACTCGAAGAGAACGCTCGACCTCAACAGTGAAGTCAACGTGGCCGGGAGTATCTATAATGTTAATCCGGTGATCTTTCCAGAAACATGTGGTAGCAGCGGAAGTAATGGTAATTCCGCGCTCCTGTTCCTGTTCCATCCAGTCCATTGTAGCTGCACCTTCATGGGTCTCACCCATTTTATAGGTGCGACCGGTGTAGAACAGGATTCGCTCAGTGGTGGTGGTTTTACCGGCGTCGATATGAGCCATGATGCCAATGTTACGGGTCATATCAAGTGAATACTGCCTGGGCATAGTTCTTCTCCTTTGCTGTTCGGCGTATTAATCGTGAGCCGGGATTACCAACGGTAGTGGCTGAAGGCCTTGTTGGATTCTGCCATCTTGTGCATATCCTCACGACGCTTAACAGAACTACCGGTATTGTTGCAGGCATCCATGATTTCGCCTGCCAGTCTTTCCTTCATGGTCTTCTCGCTTCTGTTGCGGGAATACATGGTGAGCCAACGCAGGCCGAGAGTCTGACGTCTTGCAGGTCTGACCTCGATAGGTACCTGATAGGTGGCACCGCCAACGCGGCGAGCCTTGACTTCGAGGACAGGCATGATGTTTTCCATAGCCTGCTGGAAAGCTTCCAGACCGCTCTTACCGGTCTTCTGCTCGATGATTTCAAAGGCTCCGTACACGACCTTCTGAGCAACACCCTTCTTACCGTCCAGCATGACACTGTTGATCAGCTTGGTAACAAGAACGGAGTTGTACATAGGATCGGGCAAAATTTCTCTTTTGGGAACATTACCTCTTCTGGGCACTTTACTTCCCTCCTTCACATTATGATTTCATAGGTACTCGAAAGCATGCCCGCTTTCGTTGTGCCCGGTCTGATATACTGTCAGTTCAAGCAATGTTCCGACATATATATAAACTCGGGCAAGTGCGAGTAAAATTACTTCTTCTTGGAAGCCTTGGGCTTCTTGGCGCCGTACTTACTGCGGCTCTGCATACGTCCGTTAACGCCCTGAGTATCCAGGGTGCCGCGGATGATGTGGTATCTTACACCAGGAAGGTCCTTAACACGGCCGCCTCTGATCAGAACGACAGAGTGCTCCTGCAGGTTGTGACCAACACCGGGGATGTAAGCAGACACTTCATAACCGTTGGTAAGACGAACACGGGCGATTTTACGCAGTGCGGAGTTCGGCTTCTTAGGAGTAGAAGTACGAACAACGGTGCAAACGCCTCTCTTCTGGGGAGAAGACTGATCGGTAGCTACGTTCTT
>JAZMZW010000239.1:0-17432 GCA_045586205.1 Faecousia sp.
AACGAACAATTTTCTATAAAATTTCTACGAATTTGCCTCATTCTGTGCGCAAATCAACCCCTACTGCGTCAATCCCTCACCGCCTTCGGCGGAGCTCCCTTTACACAAGGGAGCCTTTGGTCTGTGCGAACTTCAAACTGAGAGATAAACTGAAATTTACCGATTCGGTAATTTTCAATTTCGGAAACTATCCACTGTCCGCTATCCACTGTCAACTATGAAGCATTGTCCGTTCCTTTGTTTTCTCTCAGGAGGAAGAGTGCTACGACAACAGCGGTGATGCCGGAAAGGAGCTTTGCTACGATGACGGGCAGGAGCATTTCCGGGTCGTAGCCGGCGGTGAAGCCTAGGTGATCCCCGAAGACGAAGGCGGCAGAAACGGCGAAGGCCACATTGATGACCTTGCCCCTCTGATCCATGTCCTTGACCATGCCGAACATGGGGATGGAATTGGCAAGGGCGGACAGCATTCCTGCGGCGGCTACATCATTCATGCCAAGGAGCTTTCCCAGCTTTAACAGAGGTCTTCGCAGAAGTTTGGTCAGGACATATACCAGAGGGAAAGCCCCTGCCAGCACAAAGCCGATGCCTGCAACCACCTCCACCCCGTCAAAAATCGGGGACATACCGGGGATCAAGGTGATGCCTGTGAGATATTCCAGGATCCCTGCTCCCAGACCGACGGTGATCACTGCCAGAATGATCCGCCCGAACCACAGGAAGCCCCGGATCATATAGCGTTCTAAGAACACCAGACCCAAGACAATGAGCAGGGCGAACAGGACTATGGGGATCAAATTCCGCAGGATCATCCCAAGGGGGAAGCCTGCCACCAGTCCCCCTGCCAAAGCCCCTACGGGAATGGTGACGATCCCTGCCAGGATCCCCTTGGCAAAGGCGGGGCGATCCTCCTCCGAGAGGATGCCCAGTGCTACGGGAATGGTAAATACAATGGTAGCCCCCAGCATAGAGCCGATGATCAAACCGCCGAATTGGGCTGCCTCCTTGCTCTGGGCCAGTTCCTCCGCAAGGGGCGCACCGCCCATGTCATTGGCAAGGATCGACCCTGCAAACATGGCGGGATCTGCCCCCAGAAAGGAGAATACCGGCACTAACAGAGGCTTTAACAGATCTGCCAGCACAGGGGCAAGAGCCAAGATCCCCAGCATGGACAGGGACAGGGCGCCGATGGCATTGATCCCTTCCTCAAACTTCTCTCCCAAGCCCAGAGGAGAGCCGACGATCCGATCCAAAGCACCGGCTACCATGAAAACTCCCATGACCCACAGGATCACTTCATGAACAGACATTCCATTCCTCCCTTTGATCCAGAATGGCCACAATGGCCGCATCTACGGGAGCATCGCTTTCCAGTCTTGCGGCATTGCCCATGACCACCAGCACAGGGTCACCCTCTCCCGCACCTACCAGATCTGCGGCGATCAGTTCCCGACCCTGGGACTGCACCCGTAATAAAATTTGCCCTCCCAGACGGGGGCTTTTTTTCGTTGCCCACACAGAGCCTGTGACCACGCCCCACTTCATGCCCGACCCTCCAGAACATCCTTTGCCAAGGGGGTCAAGCGACCTTCAATGGGCTGTCCGTTTTTCAGACGGCGGCGAACCTCCTCCGCCGTCAGGAGCTTGGCTTGCTTTTGTCCCACAATTTGTACGCCCAGTTGCTTCAACTGCCGTTCCGACGCAAGGAGTCGGGAATACAGGGCGCGGTTGACGGTCTTGGCAAAACGGCGGTAGTCCAAGCCCTCCTCACAGAGGAATACAGGTTTCCCACCGAGGAGGGCTTCCATGCAGATCTCGTTGGGAAAATGCAACAGCTCCCAAGGGCTGAGAGAGCCGATGACCACAGCCTCGTAATGACCCTCTGTCACATATTCCCAGCCCAAATCCACACTTGGCCTCCGTCCCAAAAGCAGGGCACAATTTTGCCTCCTGCGTACCTCCTGCAATACCTGTGCGATCAGTTCCTCTTTCATAGGATCATCCCCATATCTCCCTTGCGGAAGCCACAGGCATTTGCCTCGTCATAGTCCAGATGGACATAGGTTTGGTATTTGGGACTGACCCGAACGGTGACCTCCTCAAAGGTCAGGGGGCGGTCTGTCAGACTGCGGAGCCGTACCTGCTGTCCGTCCTTCAGTCCTCTTGCGGCGGCATCCTCCGGGGTCATGTGGATATGCCGTTTTGCCACAATGACACCCTGGGGCAGATCCAGACTCCGCTCCCCGTTGGAAACCGTGATCCCCGGGGTATTTGCCACATCTCCGCTGTCACGGAGGGGAGCTTGGATACCCAGTGTCACGCAGTCCGTACGGGACAGCTCCACCTGACAGTCCGTCCGTTCCGGCCCTAAGACCGCCACCCCGTCCATACTGCCCTTTGGGCCACGGAGGCTCACCCGTTCCTGCGCCGCAAACTGCCCGGGCTGGGACAGGGGCTTGGCAGGGGTCAGGGGATGACCGAAGAGGTACATAGCCGCCTCCTTGCTCAGATGCACATGACGGCCGGAGGCTTCCAGCTCCACAAAGAGTCGCTTTGTCAGTTGATCTATGAGCTTGTCCATGAGTTCCCTCCTGTTTCTTCTTGTTGTTTCAGCTCCAGACACAGAACCCAGCACAGGGAGGACAGGCGGTTGAGAGCCATATGCAGATCCCTCCGCTTGGGGAAGGCATGGTAGCATTGAAGCTCCGTTTCCCGTACCGTAGTCCGCAGGCGGTTGAGCTGCAGCAGGGCGAGGGAGTCCGAGGCAGAGGGGAGAAAATGTCCCATGCCGTAATATTTCTTTGGCTCATGACTGCGCTTGTGCAGCTCCTCCTCATCCATGCCGTGGAGCTTCATGGGACGGACAGGCTCACCCAGTACATCCGCACGCATGAGACTGCGACAGAAGTCCAGCATCTCCTCCAAGGTCTTTCGGGGCATACCTTCGGTCTTCATATACAGCAGAAGCTCCGCCTCCAAGCTGTCCAGCTTCCCACGGAAGGCGATGCGGGGATGGGTCTTGTTGACCAGCTCCCTGCCGTTGAGATGGGTCATATGCTCCGGCTTTTTCTCCGTGGTGGCAATGCCTTTTTGTCGCAGGAGATCCCGTGCGGAGGGAGTCAGCCGATCCCCCGGTGCCAGAAAAAGCCTCCCCTCCGCCACAGCGGAGAGGACAGACTGTTCCGTATACAGCATGGCTTATTTGCCGTTGCCGGTGGGTGCATCCTTGCCGTGGGGGAGGATCAGCTCCACTTCATTGTGGGGACGGGGGATCACATGGACGGAGATCAGCTCTCCCACCTTTTCTGCCGCGGCGGCCCCTGCATCTGTGGCAGACTTTACGGCGCCTACATCTCCCCGTACCATGACGGTGACCAGACCGCCGTCGATCTGCTCCTTGCCTACCAGCTGGACATTTGCGGACTTGACCATGGCATCTGCGGCTTCGATTGCACCGACCAGACCACGGGTCTCTACCATACCGAGTGCATTTGTGTTAGGGATCATTGTTCATTCCTCCGAAGTTTTTTCAAAATTTCTTGGGTAAGCATTTGGATCAGATCCTCATCCGAGGGGCTGTGGGGCATGCTTGCAACAGGGGCTTCCTCCGTATCCCATGCCACTCTGCGGATGTTGATCAGATCCAAAGGACCGATGTTATTGGAGCTGGAGCTTCCCCCCACTGCCCCACAGCCCAGTGTCAGGGCAGGGAAAAGCTTGGTAGTTGCGCCGATCCCTCCCAAAGCGGAGGGAGTGTTTACCAGAAAACGGCTCACAGGGATCTTTCGGGCAAAACGGCCGATGACCCCTTCGTCCTTAGCATGGATGGAGAAGGTATGCCCTGCACCCTCTCCCAGAAGGACACTTTCCGACAGCTTCAGCACACTGTCCTCGTCCTTCTCCGTGAACAGGGCAAGAACGGGACAGAGCTTTTCTCTGCAATAAGGCCCTGCAAGGTCTGCCTCTGTTTCCGTAGCAAGGAGTACGGTGGTATTCTGAGGGACGGTCAGCCCTGCCATAGCGGCAATCTTGTAAGCAGGCTGTCCCACGATTTTGGGATTCATGGTGCCGTTGGGACGCAGAAGCAGCTTTGCCACCTGCTGTGCCTCGGATCGATCCATGAGATATGCCCCCTGACCGCGGAATTCCTCCTTTACCCGCTCCTTACAGCACTGCTCCGTAATGACACTCTGCTCCGAGGCACAGATTGTGCCGTAATCAAAGGTCTTGGAGCGGATGATGCATCGGACGGCATGGGGAATATCTGCAGAGGGGTGGATATAAGCAGGGCCGTTCCCTGCACCTACGCCGATGGCAGGCTTGCCGGAGGAATAGGCGGATCTGACCATTGCCCCACCTCCCGTGGCAAGGATCAGACGGATATGGGGATGGTGCATCAGCTCCTGCACCGCTTCCATAGTGGGGGTGGAAATACAGCCGATTGCCCCTTTGGGACAGCCTGCCTCCTCTGCGGCCTGGGCAAGGAGGTTGGCAGTCCTGCAGGTACACTGCACCGCCCCGGGATGGGGAGAGAATACAATGGGAGAGCCTGCCTTCAGGGCGATCATAGACTTGTAGATCACCGTGGAGGTGGGGTTGGTAGAGGGGACGATCCCCGCAATGACACCCACAGGCACCCCCATGTCCCAGAGCTTGTCTTCCTGCCTGAGAATGCCCACGGTCTTCAGGGGTGCAATGGCATCGTAGACCCTTTGGGCGGCAAAGCGGTTTTTCTCCCCCTTGTCCCTGCCCTTGCCGAAGCCCGTTTCCGAAGCGGCAAGCTGTCCCCATTCCTCTGCATGCTGTAGAGCGCAGTCTCGGATGGCCTTGACGATCCGATCCAGCGCAGATTGATCCATTGTTTTCAGCTGTTGGAAGGCCACCTGCGCCTGCTCTGCCAGCTGTCTGCTTTCCTGTCGGGATCGCAGATCCTTATCCAATTCCATAACAGCCTCCTTTGGGTTCTTCTGCCACGGCACAGACCGCCGCGGCAAAGGCATCACAGGCCGCCATGCAAGCGGACTGTGTGCCGGTGAGTAATGCCCCTGCGAAGTTGGTCTCCGTAGGCGGGGCGAAAAATTCCGTCAGTTCCACATCCGATGCCTTCAGTGCCGCATCAATGCCTACCATAGCCTCCACGGGAGGGGCGATGAGGTAGGCAAGAGCCTGTCCCTGAGGCACATGAGCCAGCTTTGCCAAATAGCTTCCCGTACGGCTGACACAGTGGGCAAGGTAGACCACATCTCCACGGTCGTTGGCACTGCGGAAGCTCACCTCCTCCAAGGTACTGCGGAGGGCTTGCAGACCGCTTTCTACAGCGGAGGGATCCGGGCCTGCCAGAATGCCGATAACCTCGCCGGCCAAGGCGGTGGAGGCATTGGCGGCGCCGGCATAGAGGCTCTTTCCGTAGACCACCTCCACATCTGCGGCCTTGGTGGCTTCGTCCAAGGCAATATAGGTCACATCATCGCTGTCTGCGGATACCAAAGCAAGACTGCGGTGGTGCTTTTTTAATTTCAGCGCCTTGCACAGGGCAGGGGAGGCGTTGGGGATCACTTGGGCGGAGAGGAGAGTTGCGGGGAGCTTTTCACCCTTCATCTCAGGCCTCCTGCTTCAGATCGATGCCGGAGGCCTTTTGCTCCAGCATCTTGACCATGAGGGAGGCAATGTGGGCTCCTGCCTCCACGGCTTGGATCCCCTGGCTGTGGATGTTGGAAACCACTGTACGCTTTGCCTCCAAGACCCCTATACGGGGGCGGTAGGTGATATAGGCGGACATGGATTCACTGGTCACAAGACCGGGGCGTTCTCCCACCAGGAGACACAGAAGTTCACAGCCCGTCAGATCCCCGATCTGATCTCCGGCACCTACACGGCAGTATTGCACAAAGGGGATCTTGTCAATGGGGATCCCTGCGTTCTGCAAGCCCTGACGGATGGCGGCGGCACAGTCCAAGGCATTTGCTTCGATGGCGGCAGAGGATAAGCCGTCTCCGATGACCACCATGACACGGGCCTTGTTCCATGTGGTAGCAATGATCTTCTGCTGACTTTCCTCAAAGCGTCTGCCCAAGTCCGGACGGGTGAGATATTCCTCCTTGTCCTTACAACAGGTTTTCAGGGGGATCAGCCCGTGTTTTTTGGCAAAGTCCTCCCCGATGACACGGAACACGCTGTCCTGTGCCGCCGCGTGATCCGCACGGAAGCGCAGGAAGGTGGCGGTCAAATATCGAGGGCCTGTTTTGCCCGCACCCAGACGGGCGGGGGTCTTTGCCTTCAAAGACAGGAAAGCAGGGGCATTTTTTGCACCCTTCACCAGATACTGCTTCCGTAGGTCGATTTTGGTAATGTCTGCAAGGGGTGCGCTGTCCCCGGTGCAGGAGGGACTGTCCTCTTGGGGGGAAGCTCCCTGTAATTCCGTGAGCATCTTTGCCACCATGGCCCGTAATTCTTCTTTATTCATGGGAACCTCCTTTGTTATAACAGGGCTGAGCCGTCACCGGCCTTGGCGGTGAGCTTGCCGTTTTCCACAAAGCCCTGCTGTTCCAGCCACCTTTGGAAGGGTGCAATGGCACTGAGGCCGAAAAGCTCACGGAGGGTGGCGGTCTCACGGAAGCCTGTGGTCTGGTAGTTCAGCATCACATCGTCCCCGTGGGCAATGCCCATGAAGTAATTACAGCCTGCGGCGGTCAGCAGGGTGGCGAGGTTTTCAATGTCGTTCTGATCCGCCTTCATGTGATTGGTATAGCAGGCATCACAGCCCATAGGCACACCGGACAGCTTGCCCATGAAGTGATCCTCCAGACCTGCACGGATCACCTGTCCTGCATCGTAGAGGTATTCCGGTCCGATGAAGCCCACCACCGTATTCACCAGGAAGGGCTTATACCGCCGTGCAAAGCCGTAGCATCTGGCCTCCATAGTCACCTGATCCGCATCAAAGTGGGCATCGGAGGACAGCTCGGAGCCTTGACCGGTTTCAAAGTACAGCACATTAGGCCCTTCTGCCGTACCCCTTGTCAGGGCAAGGGAACGGGCGTCTGCCACAGTCTGTCCGTTGAAGCCGAAGGCGGTGTTGCCCTTCTCGCTCCCTGCAATGGACTGGAAGATCAGATCTGCGGGTGCGCCCTTTTCTATGGCCTTCATCTGGGTGGTAATGTGGGCTAGAACACAGATCTGGGTTGGGATTCGGTGCTTCTGCTTCAGCTCGTCGAATTTGCTCAAGATCCGCTTGGTTTGCTCCACGCTGTCTCCTGCGGGGTTCAGACCGATGACCGCATCCCCCGCACCGAAGCTCAGACCCTCCAAGGTGGAGGCCAGGATCCCGTCTAGATCATCTGTGGGGTGATTGGGCTGTAAACGGCAGGACAGTGTGCCGGGCAGACCGATGGTGGTATTGCAGTGAGCGGTAACGGGGATCTTCTTCGCCCCGTAGATCAGATCCATGTTGCTCATCAGCTTGGCAACGGCGGCGACCATTTCCGAGGTCAGCCCACGGCTGACACGGCGGATGTCCTCTGTAGCAGTGGTCTCGGCAAGGATCCACTCTCGCAGATCGCCTACAGTCCAATTGCGGATGCTTTGGTAAATGGGCTCGTTGAGATCGTCCTGAATGATGCGGGTCACTTCATCCGATTCATAAGGCACAACAGGATTTTCTCGCAGATCCGACAGCAACAGCTCTGACAGGACCACCTTTGCCGCCACTCGCTCCTCGGCGCTTTCCGCGGCGAGGCCTGCAAGCTTATCTCCGGATTTCTCTTCATTGGCTTTTGCCAGCACCTCCTTTACGGAACGGAAGCTGTAGGTCTTGCCGAACAAATTGGTTTTTAAGTTCAAATCAACAACTCCTTCTTCATAGTATCAGGGTCTTAATGACCACGGGCAGAACCTGTCCCCCGGCGATGGGCTGTGCCACATCCAGATAACTGCTTCCCGGCAGAGTCAAGCCGTCTAAGCACAGCAGGGGCTTGTTCGGGATCAGACTGTGGAGAGCCTGCCCCAAGGCCTTCCCCATGTCCCTCTGTAAGCACAGCAGAATATTGGATCGCCCTTCCATAGACAGTGCCAAGGTATCTGCAAGTTTACATAATTCTGAGAAGCCGGGATTGGACAAGCCCTGCAGGGACAGAATGCAGGGACTGTCCACAGGGGCAAGACGAGCCATTTTTTCCGTAATGCGGAGGATCAGCTCCTCTTGGGGCAGGGCTTCCTCCTCCGGGCTCAGCTGTGCTACGGGGAGATTCTTCAGGGGGAATTCCACATTGCGGTAGAACACCGTACTGCCGGAAAGCTCCGTTGTGTGGATCCCTGCACCGATGACCGTGGCACGGATGGTCTCCTTTGCTCGCAGGAAGCGTCCCTCCCGGCAGAGCTTGGAGCGGGCAATGGCCTTCCCCAACAGCACCCCCAGATCTCCGTAGGCAAAGGGATCTCTGGGGATCCCGTCAATGAGATCCGCCACTCCGCCGGAGAAGGACAGGAGAGATGCAGGTTTACATAATTTGTCTGTAATGAAGCTGCGGTAACGCTCTCCCTTCCGCAGTCCCAGAGCCTCCTCCAGGATCTCCGCAAGGAATTGCGCCACCGTTTCCGCAGGAGTATCCGGGGAGAAAAAGGGCTTCAGAACAGGGGAGAGGTAGGTGCATCTGTCCTCGCGGAATTTCATCAGCCGTCCTCCCACATTCAGACAGCCCGTGTCCGTAAGCTCCCCCTTGTCAAAGAGTGCCAGATTGGTCGTGCCTCCCCCGATGTCCAGATTCAGCACTTGGCAATCATGGGCACGGGAGTAGTCTGCCGCTCCCGAGCCCTTGCCTGCCAAAGCGCTTTCCAGAGCAGGGCCTGCGGTAGCAACCACAAAGTCCCCCGCAAAGCCGGAAAGGGCATGGAGGAGGTCACGGGCATTTTCCTTTCGGGCAGTCTCTCCCGTAATGATTACCGCACCGGTCTGTACCTGCTCTTTTTCGATCCCTGCGGCGGCATATTCTCCGGCTACGATCTCCTGCACTCCTTGCGCATCGATGAGCTCCGGACTCAAGAGGGGAGTGAAATGGATCTGACTGCGGTACAGGATCTCTTTTCTCCCGATGGAAAAGTTCGGCACACGGAAGGAAGATGCCTCGTTGCGGATCTCCAAGCGGGAGAAGACCAGCTGTGTGGTGCTTGTGCCCACATCAATGCCTACGGATAAAAGGCTTTCACTCATAGGCAATCCCTCAGCAGTCTGTGGTACAGCTCCGGGGTCATGGGCAGGGGATTTCCTCCGTTACAGGGATCTGCCATAGCGGCAGAGCAGACGGCATCGGCCTTGCACAGGACTTCCTCCCGTTTCAGACCCAAGGCATGGAGGCTGTCGGGCAGAGCCAATCTCCGGCGGAGTCGGGTGACGGCAAAAACAGGATTCCCTCCCAACAGCTCATAGGGGGCATACTTCCGATTCAGTTCCATCACATGGGGCAGGAGAATGCCGTTGAGCTTCCCGTGTGCCACATGGAACTGCCCACCCAGTGCATGGGACAGGGCATGGCAAGCTCCCAGTCCTGCCTGATCGAAGGCCATGCCTGCCATGGTAGCGGCGCAGTGGATCTGCCCACGGACAGTCTTGTCCCCTTCAAAGGAACGGGGCAGAAGCTCCATGACCCTGCCGTAAGCACTGAGGGCAAGACTTTGTGTAAAGGGAGAAGCCCTCTTGGAAGCCACCGCCTCCACACAGTGGGCGATCACATCCATGCCCGCATCGGCGATCAGCCCCTTGGGAAGCTCTTGCAGGAGACTGTCATCCAAAATGGCAAGATCGGGACGGAGTGCGGGATCAATGAGAGGATGCTTGACCCCTTCGTGAGTCAGTACCGCAAAGGAGGTAACCTCTGAGCCTGTGCCGGAGGTAGTGGGAATGGCAACGAAGGTGGGTTTTCCCTTGTACATGCTCAGCATCCCCTTGGCACAGTCCATAGCACTGCCCCCTCCCAGGGCGATCAATACATGGGGGTCGAAAGCAGTCATTTGTTTTAAGCCCTGCGCCACAAGAGTTAAGGACGGATCGGGATGCACCTTGGAGAAGATCTCAAAATCTCTGCCACAGAGAGAGCAGATCCCCTGCGCCGTCCCGCTTTGGACAAAGAAGGGATCTGTCACCAGAAGCACACGCTTTCCTTGAAACTCCCTCAGCACCTCCAAAGCCTTTTCTCCGAAGCACAGTCGGGTAGGTAAATGAAATTCTTCCATCATATCGCCTCTTTTCTCTCATAGTCTGCCCCAAAGGGAAAAAACTATGTACCCCAAAGGGAAAATTCAGGAAAAAACTTGCACACCTGCAAATTTGCACTGAGCGGTTTTTATGTATATGCTTTGCATAAAGAGTTATGGGACAAGTTCTTTGCTACGATTTACATTTCTGCGGAAGAAATCGTATGGAAGCGTTTTTACTCTCCCCAAAAACCAAACCAAACCCATCGACTATTTTTACTACAGATACAAGAGAGGAAATAAATAAGCCCAAGTCCTTGACTTCCTCTTGCACCCTGCTTATACTATAAGAAAACTCCGGTACAACAGAGAGGATGACCACTATGTCAGAAAAAATCGTGGGAAAATGTCCCCACTGTGGGAATGAAATAGAGATCCCCGCACATTTGCAGGAGTTTTCCTGCCTGTATTGCGGAGAGCGCAGTCATATGGATCTCCTCCTAGGACAGCAAAGTTTTATACGGGAGGAGCTTATAGAGCTGGCTTCTCAGCTTCCTCAGACCCTCAGTGAGTATAAGGAGCTGTACAAGCACATTAATAAGAAGGACTATGCGCAATATTTTGAGGCCTATGAGGCACGGCACAATGTTCTGCTGAAGCGACTGGATCTGGTGGTCTCCACCGCTCCGGAGGGTGTGGACAAGGCTACGGAGCAGGTGGTAGGGATCTTCCTGGACACCTTGGACAAGGAGCTTCATGAGGACAAGCGCTATACAAGCAAAAGCGCCCGCAGCTCCCTGCTCTTTGAGATCAAGCTTGTTCTGGCTCTCTTCCTGACCCCCTTGGTGCGGAAGATCCACCTGATCATGGCAGAGCCCTTCCGCCGGGAGCTTCACAGACAGTGGCTGGAACGCTATCCCAAAGAGCCTTGGACAGCCGGGGACTATGAAGGCATTGTGGGTAGTTTCAAAAAATCCCGTCTGTGCTACCTGACCACCGCCGTCTGCGCCGCAGAGGGCAAGGCCGATGACTGTGCCGAGCTTACGGCTCTGCGTGCCTTCCGTGACGGCTGGCTGAAGTCCAACGGAGGACAGGCGCTGATCGACAGCTATTATGAGCTTGCTCCCACCATGGTGACCCTCATGGATCACTGCGAGGACAGCACTGCCATTTACAGCCAATTACGCAACCGGTGGATCGATCCCTGCTTAGACCTGATCGCCCGTGGGGAAAACCAAGCCTGCAAGGATAGCTATGTTGCAATGGTAGAGTATTTGCAGAAAAGGTATCGCTTATAAGCCCATGGAAACGCTCCCTCGACATTCTGCCACTGCAGAAAAATGGGATCTCCTTTCAGATTTCTTCTAAGGGGATACAGAATATGGGAAAAAAACAGGATCTCGGGAAAAAGTTCCCTCGAGATCCTGTTTTTTCTGAAATAAAGGTAGACAAAAATGAGAATTTTTGCTATACTGTTAGACATAGCTAAGATGAGATAGTGTACGCTTTCTCATTTATAGCTGAAAATTTAAAAAGGAGCGAAAAAGTATGAGAAAGTTCAAGACCGCACTTGCTCTGATCCTGACCTTTGCTATGCTTCTGTCCTGTGTCGGCGGCGTCGGCGCAGCAGCAGGCAGAGAAAAGGTAGCTATCAGTGCAAAGCAAACTCTCGAAACCTCTGCTAAGGACAAAGGTGCCCTGAGCGTGAATTTCGAGAAGTCCAACAGCTACAAGTACGCCGCTGACGAGACCGTTCGTGCCATCGTCGTGCTTGAGAGCGCACCCGAAGCTGACTTCGAAGGCGACGAAGCCGAGAAGTCTGCCTACCGCATTAAGCTCGTCAACGAGCAGAAGGCTGTTCGCAAGGCTATGTCCTCTCTGAAGTATGAGATGGCCTATGAGTTCACCGCACTGCTCAACGGCTTCAGCCTTGATGTTGCTTACGGTGATCTGGAGAAGATCGCCGCCATCGAGGGCGTTGACGCCGTCTACATCGCAAACAGCTATGCAGAACCTGTGGCTGAGAAGCCCCAGAACGCTGTTGCAAACCAGCTCACCGGCAACCAGGCCATGAACAACAGTGGCTACACCGGCAGCGGCATCGTTGTTGCTGTTCTGGATACCGGTCTGCGTACCACCCACGAAGCTTTCCAGGTTTACGAGTCCATGCCTCTGGTTGAGACCGTTACCGAAGAGGATCTGGGTCTGGCAGTTGCTCCCGGCATGTATGTGAACGCAAAGGTTCCCTTTGCTTATGACTATGCCGACAAGGACAGCGATGTCACCGACAGAAACGGTCACGGCACTCATGTTTCCGGTATTGCAGTTGGCTATGCCGCAACTGAGGAAGGCGAAATGATCATTTCCGGCGGCGCTCCCGCAGCTCAGCTGCTGGCAATGAAGATCTTCAAGGACGCAGGCGGCGGCACTACCTCCGATATCTACTTCTATGCTCTGGAAGATGCATATCGTCTGGGTGCAGATGTTGTCAACATGTCCATCGGCGCACAGAACGGCTTTACCTATGACGAGTCTCTGGAAACCGAGGTTTTCGGCAATATGTACAAGCGTCTGGAGAAGGCCGGCATTGTTATGTGCGTTGCAGCAGGTAACGAGTACAGCATGGCTTACTACTCCTCCCTGCAGCTTGGTGGCAACGGCTATGTCGGCACCGAGTATCCCGACTTCGGCACCGTGGCTTCCCCCTCTACCTATGAAGGTAATGTTTCCGTTGCTTCCCTTGAGAACTACATGTACCCCGAGTACATCATGAAGATCGGCGGCGAGAATGTTGCATTCACCGACTCCTGCACCGACGGTGAGCATGGCTGGATCGACAACTTTGCCGATACCTCCGTGGGCTTCGTTGTTCTGAAGGACGAGGACGGCAACATCGCAAACGGCTATGAGTCCGACTATGACAATGTTGATGTGACCGATAAGATCGCTGTTGTCTCCCGTGGCGACATCACCTTCCAGGAGAAGGTTGACTTCGCTGCAGATGCAGGCGCAGCAGGCGTGATCATTGTCAACAATCAGGAAGGCATCATCTCCATGGTCATCGATCCCTTCCGGATCCCTGCTGTCTCTGTTCAGGTAAGCGCTCGTGAGCTCTTCCTGGCAGCTGCAGAGGATGACACCATCTACGTCCCCATCGATAAGGAATATGTTGAGAACCCCAACGCTCTGCAAATGAGCACCTTCTCCAACTGGGGTACCTCTCCCATGCTGACCATTGATCCCACCATCACTTCCTTTGGTGGCATGATCTACTCCACCTCCTACGAAGGCGACGACGCTTACGAGGTTATGAGTGGCACTTCCATGGCTTCCCCCAATGCAGCAGGCACCTTCGCTTGCGTACTGCAGTTCCTGAAGGAAGAGGGCAGCTATGTTGACGATGCCGGCGACTGGTGGTATCTGGACAAGGCACAGTGCAGAGAGCGTGCAATCGCTATTCTGGCTTCCACCGGTATCATCCTGAACGATGCCGACGGCTACATCTACTCTGTCCGTAAGCAGGGCGCAGGTCTGGCTAACTCTGTTACCGCAGCAGACACCTACCTCAACGCCGCTTACATTGCCAACCCCATCCAGGAGCTGGGTGACGACAAGGAAAAGACCGGTGTTTACACCATGGATCTGCGTCTTGTCAACGAAGGCTACAGCGATATCGTTTACGACAAGCTGGAAACCTACATCCTTGTGGATGCTCCCGTAGATGCAGGCGGCTTCTTTGTGAACTACCAGAAGAGCTCCCTGCTGTATGCAGGCAATGAGGGCTATGCAAATGTGACCTACGCCATCGACGGCGAGGAAATCACCGAAGTCACTGTCCGCAGCGGCGAGACTGTCACTGTCAGCGTTACCATCGAGATGGATCAGGACGCAAAGGACACCTATGACTACTACTTCCCCAACGGCACCTTTGTTGAAGGTTATGTTTCCTTCAGCAACACCGTGGCAGAGGATAGCCTGGACAACGAATATGAGACCCACGCTACCTTCCTGGCCTTCTACGGTGACTGGCTCCAGGCTCCCGCAATGGAGACTCTGAATTCCTTCGATTACCTGAACGCCCGTTACGAAGTCATGAGCGCAGAAAATGCTCCCGAGGCTGACTCCGATGAAGCTACCATTGCTATCTGGGAAAAGCTGGGCGAAAAGGGTCTGTACTACACCGATATCAACTGGGCATACACCTCCGATACCAAGGGTGAGCTGAACAACTATTTGGGCGCAAACCTGCTGGATTGGGATCTGGAATTCCTGCCCGAGCACATTTCCTTCTCCACTCCCAAGTCCGACGGTACTTGGTATTACTCCCCCAGAATGGACATCACCCCCAATCTGCTCCGTAACGCAAGACACATTGTCATGACCGTTACCGACAAGGAAACCGGCGAAGTCTACATGACCGACGACACCGAGTTCATCCCCAAGGATGCATACGACGAAGAAAACGGCTACTGGGCATATTTCAGCCTCTTTGGCTGGGATGGTACCAAGGCTGACGGCAAGACCTATGTTCCCTCCGGCACTGTCGCTACTGTGAACTTCGACATCCAGCTGCCCTACGGCGAGGCTGATGACGAATGGCAGGAGGCAGTATGGCAGTTCGATGTCACCGTTGACTACACCGCTCCCGTTATCGAGGATGTTGTATACGACGAAGAAGCTCAGACTCTGACCGTCAAGGCTTCCGACGAGAACTACCTGGCAGGTATCTACCTCTGCAGTCTGGACTACGAGACCATCTACGAGATCCAGGCAGTTTCCACCAAGGAGCAGGGCGAGAGCTTCGAGGCTGTCTTTGATGTCAGTGAGCTTCCCGCAAAGGCTGTTCTGGTTACCGCTATCGACTACGCTACCAACGAGAACGAGCGCATCACCTACTTCTTCGAAGATGGCATTGAGACCGCTCTGACTCTGGTCACTCCCGAAGGCGAAACCGCTATCGACTGCGTCACCGGCGACGAGATCCGTCTGCCCGAGGCTCCCGACTACGAGAACTACACCTTCACCGCATGGGTTCCCGAGAAGGTTGAGGCCTCCGACGGCACCGACATTACCGACTACTACATGGCAGGCGAGTACTTCCTGGTTACTGAGCCCGATACTGTACTGTACGCTCTGTATGCAAAGGGAACTACCACTGTTTACGAGGATACCACTTACATTCTCAATGACAGCAAGTTCTCCGAAGGCTACTGGGCATTCGTTGGCTGGCCCTACGGTGATGACGGCTTCGACTACACCGATCCCATCGCTCTGGGCTACGATCTGGGCAACATCCGTATTTCTGAGCTGGAAGACGGCGTCATCCTCACCGATGACTATGGCTTCTCCACCGAGAACTTTGGCCTGACCTTCTACGCACAGTACTTTGAAGACTACGACGCATACTGCCTCATCTCCGTGGAAACCGAAGAAGTCCTCATGGACTACGCCGGTGATCTGATGTTCTACCCCGACCTGTATCTGGAAGGTCTGTGGACCATCGAGATCGAGGACGGCTACGCATATGTTTACAACTATGCAGAGCCCACTCATGTTCTGGTCTTTGACGACATCGAAGAGCAGTTCGCTATCTATGATGATACCGTTCCCGTTGACGGCGATCTCACCGCAAGCGAGTTCTTCAACCTCTTCGCATATGAGTACACCGAGTCCAAGCAGGCCATCGAGTGCTTCACCACCGAGGTCTTCATCCCCGAGAACAGAACCATCATTCTCTACACCAACGACATCCACACCTACATCAACAACGACGGTCTGAAGTATTCCAATGTTGCCGCTCTGAAGGCTGATCTGGAAGCTAAGGGCAACACCGTCCTGCTGGTTGACGCAGGTGACCATGTCCAGGGTACCGCTTACGGCTCCATGGACAAGGGCGAAACCATCATCAAGCTCATGAACGCTGCCGGCTACGATCTGGCAACTCTGGGTAACCACGAGTTCGACTACGGCATGGCTCGCGCTCTGGAGCTGGTTGGCAAGGCTGACTATCCCTATGTTTCCGCTAACTTCTACAACGAGAAGGATGGTGTCAAGGGCGAGACCGTTCTGGACGCATACAAGATCTTCGAGCTGAACGGCAAGAAGTTCGCTCTGGTTGGTATCACCACTCCCGAAACCTTCACCAAGTCCACTCCCGCTTACTTCATGGATGAAGCAGGCAACTACATCTACGGCATCGGCGCAGGAGACGACGGCTCCGCACTGTACGCAGACGTACAGGTCGCTATCGATGCCGCTAAGGCCGAAGGCGCCGACTACGTCATCGCCCTGGGTCACCTTGGCGACGATCCCGCTTCCAAGCCCTGGACCAGCGAAGAGCTGATCGCAAATGTTTCCGGTCTGGACGCATTCATCGACGGCCACAGCCACAGCACCGTAGAGGGCAAGGATGTTGCAGATAAGGACGGCAAGCTCGTCCGTCTGACCCAGACCGGCCAGTACCTGGATGCTATCGGCATGATGACCATCTCCGAAGAGGCCATCACCACTCAGCTCATCACCGAGTATGCAAATGCTGATGAAGAAGTCAAGGCTATCGAAGACGCATGGGCAGCAGAGGTTGACACTCTTCTGGGCGAGATCATCGCAAAGAACGAAGTTGACTTCCGTATCTCCGACGACGACGGCGTCCGCCTGATCCGTAAGCAGGAGACCAACCTGGGCGACTTCACCGCTGACGCTCTGTACTACCTCTTCTCCGAGACCGAAGGTCTGGAAGTTGATCTCGCCATCATGAACGGCGGCGGCATCCGTGCCAACATGCCCGCAGGCGACATCTCCTACAAGACCACCAAGACCGTACACACCTTCGGCAATGTTGCTTGCCTGATCGAAGTTACCGGCCAGCAGATCCTTGACGCTCTGGAATGGGGCGCTAAGAACGTTGGCGTCGGCGAAAACGGCGGCTTCCTCCATGTTTCCGGCGTGACCTACGAGATCCACAGCTACATTGACTCCACTGTTCAGGCTGACGACAAGGGCGTATGGGCAGGGGCTCCCACCGGCGAATACCGTGTCAAGAACGTCAAGATCGGCGGCGAAGATCTGGATGTAACCAAGACCTACAACATGGCAGGCTACAACTACACTCTCCGTGACCTGGGCGACGGCTTCGCAATGTTCGACGGCGCAGCTAATGTCAAGGACTATGTCATGGAAGACTACATGGTACTGGCTAACTACGCAAAGTCCTTCCCCGATGCTACCATCAAGGCTGACAACAGCGT
>JAZMZW010000240.1:0-5648 GCA_045586205.1 Faecousia sp.
CGCAGGACACGCTGATAGGACTGCTCAATGCGCTCCAGGCTCAGCTTGCCGCTTTCCACTGCTTCGTAAATGGCATTTGCAGCCTGAGAAACAGCCTCGTAGGTGTGGGAGAATACCAGCAGATCGCAGCCTGCTTCCAGAGCACGGACTGCACCTGCACCAGTGCCGTAGTGGGCGCGGATAGCATCCATTTCCATGCAGTCGGTGAGAGCCAGACCTTCAAAGCCCATCTTCTCACGCAGCAGCTTGGTCATGATCTCATAGGACAGGGTTGCGGGCCACTCGGGGTCAACATCGTTGTAAACAACGTGGCAGGTCATGAGGCCGTCAACACCCTGTGCAAATGCCTTGTAGAAGGGCTGCCACTCGGTCTCTTCCAGAACAGCTCTGGGAGTGTCGTTGAAGGGAACATCCAAATGGGAGTCTGTTGCTACATTGCCGTGACCGGGGAAGTGCTTGACAGAGGGAAGAATGTTAGAAGACTGGAAGCCCAGTGCCATGGGGATACCCAGCTTTGCAACCACTTCGTGATCGTCGCCGAAGGAACGGGAGCCGATAATGGGGTTCATGGGTTCCAGATTGACATCCAGAATGGGAGCAAAGGTACAGCTCAGACCCAGAGCACGGATGACCTTGCCGTTGTTAGCACCCAGCTCGTAAGCCTTATCGGTGCCACTGGCATTGACGGACATGGTGCCGGGCATGAGGGAAGCACCCAGATTCACACGGGTAACTACGCCACCTTCCTGGTCGGCACAAATGAAGGGAGCGAAACCGGTCTTTTCATAGACCAGATTGGTCAGATCATTGCAGAGCTTGCTGGTCTGTGCGGGGGTAACAATATTTCTGCCAAAGAAGGCAAAGTTACCGACATAAAAATCGTTGACCAAAGCACGAGCCTGATCGTCAAGCTCGGGGGAGGGGAAGCCGGCAATCAACAGCTGGCCAATTTTCTTCTTGAGTTCCAGATCCATAGGTAAGACCTCCTATTAAAAATTACAGAATGCGGATACGGGGTCTGTAGGTCTCCAAGATGGACTTGTTGGCCTTGTCGCCCTCGTCGGTGTTGGCGCTGGTGAAAACAGGGGGAACCATGCCCATAGCCAGCAGTCTTTCAGTGGTGTTTGCGATCACCAGATTGACCAGAGTGATGTCCAGAACGGAGGATGTGGGAGCGATTTTCTGCTTCAGGCCTTCCAGCTCGATGGAAGCGTCGCCGTAAACACCGCCGTTGTCCAGAATATAGTCACAAACCTGATACAGATTCTTGCCACCGGAATGACGGGAGCTGACATTGGAGGAATGCTCCATAGAGGTGATAGCAACAGTGATAGCACCTTTCTTCTTGGCTTCCAAAGCGGCATCGATAACAGCACAGTTTCTGCCGGAGTTGGAGATCAGGAAGAGTACATCGCCTTCTTCAATGGCGGTGTGGGAAATGACCACATTGCCCAGACCTTCCACTCTCTCGTAGGAGCTGGACTTTGCGCCACCTTCGTGGAGCATGAGGTCAGATTCCAGAATGGGGCTGATGCAAGCCAAACCACCTGCACGGTAGAAGGGCTCTTCACAAATCATGTGGGAGTGACCGGTGCCGAAGAAATACAGCAGATGGCCTTCAAAAATAGCCTTTGCACAGATCTCGGAAACCTTGTCAATGACTTCTTCCTGGGTGTTTTCCAGCTTGTCCAGAAGGGCGCGGATGTTTGCCAAATATTGCTTGTTCATATGTATATCTCCTTTTTTGTAAAGGTTATTTCATTAGGGATGCGATGAGGTCAATGCAGGTTTGCAGACGGGCCATGAGGGTGTCTACACGGACATATTCCTCTACAGTGTGGCTGAATTCACCTTCTGAACCCATGCCGTCTACTACGGGGGTGCCGACATAGGCTACATAGGAGCCGTCACTTCCGCCACCGTGGGTTCTGCCAATCATTTCCAGACCGTTTGCTTCTGCGGCATGACGAGCCAGTTCATAAAGAGCCTTGGAGGCTTCGGACTGTTGCATGGGGGGACGGATGGCTTCAATGACCAACTGAGAGCTTACATTGTCCACACCGGTGTCGCCGGTGAATTCCTTCAGCTTTTCTAAGATGCTGTCGGTGAGCTCGGGCTTGTAGTAGCGGACTTCTCCGATGCAAGAAGCGGCATCGGCAACAATGTTACCCTTGTCTACACCGCCAACCATACCGCCGATGTTGATGGAGATGCAAGCCTCATCATCACGGAGGGTATAGAGCTTGGTGATAATATTGCAAAGACCCTGAATGGCACTGAAACCCAGATGGTAGTTGACACCGCTGTGGGCGGCAACGCCGGAGGTCTTCACACGGAAGGTGATCAGACCCTTACGGGCCACGGTGCAGTAGCCGGGCTTGCTGGGTTCCATGCACAGACAGGCGATGGAAGCCTTACCCAGTTCCATGATCTTTTCTTTGCTTTCTTTGGAGCCGATCTCCTCGTCACAGTTGAGAAGACCGCAGAGGCAGTAATCCTCGGGGATGTGACCTGCCAGATTGCGCATGATCTCAAGGATCATCAGGTCGCCGGACTTCATATCCAGAACACCGGGGCCGTAGAGCTTGTTGCCTTCCCGACGGAAGGGACGCTTTGCTACAGTGCCGACGTCAAAGACTGTGTCCATGTGGCCGATCATGAGGATCTGCTTGGAGCCTGTGCCAAGACGGCACTCCAAGAGGTTGCCACCTGCACGCTCGTGAGTAATGACCTCACAGCCGATGGCTTCAAATTCTTCCTTGAGCTGAGCGGATTGGAAATCCAATCCCTCTTTATATCCGCTGGGGGTGTCGATATTGACATAATGCTCCAGACGGGCAAGGAAATCTTCCAAGGTGGTTAAACTTTTGCGTTCAGTACACATTTTTTTGCACTCTCCCAAACCTGCCTACGGGACTGGGGTAAGTACCGTGAGGCAATATCTTCGTAGCTACTGTCAATGCTCAGGGGTTTTCCACTGGGCAGGTAGCCATCGTAGCCGCCGGTGTAGCAGACCAAATAGACGGGTTTGCCTGCAGCTTCCGACAAGCTTAATTGTAACTCATTTCCGTCCCTGTTGTCAACCTCAAAGGGCAGAGAAATATAAATAAATGGACCAAAATCTACAGCTGCCACATGAATTTTGCGATCTTTCTCCGCTCCTACGCTTGCGCGCTCCAAAACTGCCATACGGGAATCGTATTCTCTGCGCATTTGAGGGTCTTCGCAGGTCTCGATTTTTTCCCGCAGAGCGTTGAGAAGATTGGTTCTTTCCTCTCCGTCCAAGCTGGCGGAACGACACAGATAGATGTCTTCCTCCGCACAGGAAATGGTAGCGCCGAAGGTGCTACCGGGGGAGTAGGGGGCATCTGCAATGGCAGTGCCAAGGATGCCACCCAGTCGCTTCAGTTCTTCAGGGGTGGAAGCATTACGGGTGAAACGGGTGGACAGATCGGCGCAGGCACCGTTGTGGAAGATGCAGGGCTGATTCTTGGGGAGCTTCTTTGCGGCAGCACCGGGGATATCCTTGGAGTAGAGGGTGTTCTTTTCATCCAGAACAGTGGGGTGGCAGGCAAAGAGGGCAAAGGACAGGGAGTCATCCTTACGGCACAGCTTGGTCACATATACAGGCATGGGGAAGTCTGCACCCTCTCTGCCCCGGTTTCGCAGAGATGCAACACCCACTGCGTGAGTCTCAGCAACGTAGGGTGCATAGGGAGCCAGATCCGCAACAGCGGTCTTGGTGGCTTCCTCGGTCTTGCTCAGGAGGAATGCTACAAAATCGGGATCATAGGAGCTTCCACCGTAGAAAATATGGGAAGGTGCACTGTGGGTGTGGGTAGAGCTGACCCAGATCCGCTTTGCATCCATATTGACGGTTTTTGCAATGGTGCTACGAACCTGCTCACAGAGGTGGGAATCTACACCCAGTACATCAAAGGAGCAGAATACAAAGGGCTGATCCTGCTCGTCCTTCAGGAGGAGGACGGAAACATACAGGGGGTCTAAGATCCCTGTGGAAGGATCCTTACGGCGGTCAAAGCCAGCCATGTACATGGCCTTGGTGGGGGTAATGTCTGCACGACCGAAACCTGCGATCATAGCATGACCCCCTTTGCATTTTCCAGAAGGGCTTCTGCGGCATCATCCAGACCACGGGCATGGAGGGCAAGAGCGGCAGAGGCGGCGGCAGGATGAGCTTCCAAGCCACACATACGGTTAATGGGAGAGCCTTCCTTCAGAAGACGTTCTTCCAGCATGGGATACAAAGCACGACCGGGCTGAACCAGAGAGCCGGACATAACAGCTGCCAAAGGCTTGGTAGCAGGGGAGTTCATAGCGGCAGTGGTAATGGCAAGGGCGATCTCATCGGCGGTGTCTTCCAAGACAGCCTTTGCAGTGGGGTTGCCCTTTGCATACAAATCGAATACCAATCGGGCGCAGGATGCTACCTTGCTACGCTGGTCGTCCTGTCTCAAGGCACGGAGGATACCGAAGGGAGATTCTGCCTCATAGTGGGCAAAGATGGTATCCACAAATTCCTTGTCCATGGGGATGCGTCCGTCATACATACGGCAGACGATCCGCAGGGAGCGGAGAGCGACATCATAGCCGGAGCCTTCATCACCCAGCAGGGGTCCCCAACCGCTGACACGGGTGAAGCCCTCGGTACTGCAAACATAGGTCAGAGCGCCCGTACCTGCAATCTGGACTACTGCGGGATCCTCACGGACGGAGCCGTACCAGATGGGGTAAATATCACTTTCACAAAGAACCAGATCCGCATCAATACAGGTGCTGAAGAAGGGGACGTGAGCGTCTCCGTGCTGGATCAGAATGGCGGCAGATGCCATATAGGCGGCATCTAACTTTTGGAGCTCCAAACCTGCCTGCTTGAAGGCCTGTTCTGTAGCGGTGCGAACGGATTCTGCGGCCAATTCCTTACCGCAATATAAGTAATTGGAAGGGCCTCCGATGCCTGTTCCCAGGAGTCGGCCTTCTTCATCAGTGAGGACACAGGCGGTCTTAGTACCGCCTCCGTCATAACCGGCAAAAAGCTTCATAATGGTTCACCTTTCAGAATGGAAATAATTTGGAAGCATACCGACATCTCCATAGGATAATCGGTATAATCGCATAGTGACCTCTAAAAACGATTTCCACCGGAAATGTTTTTAGAGGTCACCGTTAAAGTTCGGTATTAGCCCTTAACAGCACCGGCCTGGATACCACCGACGAAGAACTTCTGGCAGCACAGGAAGACGATGATCAAGGGAAGCATAGCAATGGTCATGCCTGCGCAGAGCAGACCCCACTGGGTAACATTCTGACCCTGGAAGAAGCTGATGGAAACCTGCAGGGGCATCATTTCAACCTTCTTACAGACGATCAGGGGCCACATGTACATGTTCCAGGACCACATAGCCTTCAGGATGGTCATGGTAGCAATGATGGGCTTTGCAATGGGCATAACAATGGTAGAATAGATACGGAAGTCGGAAGCACCGTCGATCTTAGCGGATTCGACCAGCTCCTTGGAAACGCTGAGGAAGTGAGAGCGGAACAGGGTGATACCCATACCGGAGGCCAGGAAGGGAACGATCTGTGCCTGGTAGGTGTTCAGCCACTTCATCTTACTGATAATGATG
>JAZMZW010000241.1:0-1506 GCA_045586205.1 Faecousia sp.
CCGTAACGGAGAAGATCTGCGAAGAGAGTCTTTAAGACTGTAGGTGTAGCGGCTTTGTTCAGCTGAGAATAGACATAGTCTGTGATGCTGTACTCGTCCAATGCACTGCAGTAGGACTGACCGTTCTTGCTGCCGTAGAGGACAGAGAACAGACGGTCATTCATTTGAACTGCCGTCAGGTCTGTGAGGGTGAAGTAATAATAGCTCCCCTGCTCCTTCGGGAATAGCTTGACGGTGGTTGTTCCCGTCTCCATGTTGCCATCGTAGGTTTCTATCTCTGTCAATACATAAACTGTGTCCATATCATAACCATCCAGGAGGCTCTTTTCTACAGCGAAATTCAGAGAAATATCACTTGATAGATTCAATGAGTGTCGGAGCTTCAGACCGGTGTCGGGTAGGGGATCTGTAGACTCGGAGGGAAGCTCCCAAGATAGAACAGGGTATCCTCTGTTGACTCCGTCCGGAGCCGGTACAAAGGCTTCTCCCAGTACAGGGGTGTATCCTCGGAGAACTTCGGCACTGACCTGGGTGCAGTCTGTAGCAGTCGCTCCGTTTTGGAGATAGAAGAAGTACACGGAGGACTGGCTATGACAATTGATGGTCTTTACATTTGTTGCCGATGCGCTCACATTTGCAATCAAGCTGTAATAGCTCCCTACATTGTAGCAGTTAGCCACTGTGGTGTTATGACCGGAGCTGGAGATAAAGCCAACCAACCCGGCGGTGGAGCTGGTAAGCTTCCTGCCGAGAACAGGAGCGGTATTGTAGCAGTTTTCAATGCGGCAATCCGTTCCGCTGATCATAGCAGTGATGGCTCCTCCATAGGAGGTGGAGAACACATGTGCCTTATTGTAGCAAGCACTGATCACAGTACCGGAAGAGATGCGAGCACAGAGACCGGCACAGCGGAGCTTTCCTACTACAGTTCCGCTTTCGATTCCGAGATTTTGGATCCGACCGGAATCCACAATGCCGAAGAGGGCGGTATTCCCCAAAGTTAGATCTATGCAGTTTAAATTGTAGATCCGGTGTCCCTTGCCGTCAAAGGTGCCCTTAAAAGCATATTCGGTATCCTCATCGATACCACCAATAGGAAGCCAGAGTTCGTTTTTCAGATCAATATCAGCTGTCAGTTCTATGGTCTCGCCCAGGAAGGTGTTACCCTTGCGAACCATGTAGGACAAAAGGTGAAGTTCATCGGCGGTGCCGATGTGATAAATTCCATTCTCTTTAGGCAGGGTTATGGAACGGTTGCTATTTTCCCAGCTCAGAACGGGATACATACGATTCCGGGTGAAGTAATCCTCTGCGAAGGCGGCGCCCAGGAGCTCTGTACTGCCCCGTAGCTCTGTAGCAGAGCAGACCTTGGAGTTTGTGATAGACAGTGTGCCGGAGTCTGCCACCAATTCTGCAGTGTTGAGGCTGTAGCAATTGCGCACACTTCCTGTTGCAGCACCGTGGGTATTGCCCACAATACCCACGGGACAGGTACCTGCGTGGTAG
>JAZMZW010000242.1:0-1776 GCA_045586205.1 Faecousia sp.
ACAGAACGACATGGCTACGATCCGACTTAAGGAGCTTCCGGAGCATACAGCCCTGGTATTTAAGGAAGAAAAGCTGACCTATGGAGAGCTGGACCGACAGACAGATGCAATCGCCTCTGCACTGCTGCGCGTGGGCGTGGAGAGGGAAGATGTGATCGGCGTCATAAGTCACCCCGGCTTCTCTGCCTTCTTGCGAGCCATTGGTGTTATGAAGGCAGGCTGTGCCTATATGCCCATAGATCCTGCATACCCCGAAGGGAGAATCGAGCATATGCTCCGTCAGAGCAAATGCAGACTTGTTCTAAGGGATGATGCTCTCTACGAGCTTCCCGGAAACGTAGAGAGCCTACAGATCTCCCAAATCAAGGAAACTGCCGTAGATGCACTGCCGGAGCTTCGGGGGAACGATCTTGCTTACGTGATCTTTACTTCGGGCTCTACAGGACAGCCCAAGGGGGTCATGATCGAGCATCATTCCCTGACCAATCTGATTCTGTGGCATGATCGGTACTATGACAGCAAGGCCACAGACCGTAGCACCAAGTATGCAGGCTTTGGGTTTGATGCCTCTGTTCATGAGATGTATCCTCCTCTTGCAGCCGGTGGCACGATTTACATTATTCCTGAGGAAATGCGGATGGATCTGCCCGGAATGGCTGCCTATGTAGAGCGGGAGCAGATCAATGTGGGCTTCTTCCCCACACCTGTATGCGAGCAATTTTCCAAGGAGAAGGTCTCCTGTCTTGCAAAGGTAATTACAGGCGGCGACAAGCTAAAGACCTATACAGAGCAATATCCCATCTACAATAACTACGGGCCCACAGAGGGAACCGTCCTGTCTACAGCCTTTAAGGTGGACCGGGCCTATGACAATATTCCCATCGGAAAGCCCATAGACAATGTAAGGGTTTATGTGGTAAGCAAGGAGGGACAGCTTCAGCCCATTGGCTTCCCCGGAGAGATCTGGCTCGGTGGTGAGGGACTTGCCCGAGGCTACATCCACGATAAGGAACGGACGGAAGAACGGTTTGCGGAGGATCCCTTCTTCCCGGGACAACGGATCTATAAGACGGGAGATATAGGCAAATGGCTTCCGGAAGGAGATCTCCTGTATCTTGGCAGGAATGACTTCCAGGTAAAGATCCGGGGGAACCGTGTAGAGCTGGGAGAGATCGATGCCCTCCTTCGGATGCAAAAGGGAGTTCAGGATTGCGCTGTTGTTACGGCCAAAGATCATAAGAATGATACTGTTATTTTAGCATATCTCAGTGGCTCCGGCTCCTTGGATCTTGAACAAATTAAAAATGAGCTTAGAGGGAAGCTGCCCTCTTATATGATTCCTACTGCAATGATGCAGGTTTCGGCCATTGCCTATACTGCCCACAACAAGCTGGATCGGGAAGCCCTGCCAAAGATCTTGATTGAGACTTCTTCCCGGTTTGAGGAACCGCGAACGGAAACAGAGCGACTTCTTGCACAGGCCTTCTCCAAGGTTCTCGGAGTAGAACGGGTTGGCCTCGGCGATAGCTTCTTCGAGTTGGGTGGCCATTCTTTGTTAATTGCAAATCTACTCAACGAGATCGAGGCATTGTTGGCAGTGCGGCTGTCCTTCAGCACGGTCTTTACCTATCCCACAGTGCTGGAGCTGGCAGAGCACTTCCCAGAGGAAACAGGCGTAAATTCTGTTCTCCCCGGGAAGAAGTGCCCCTATTATCCTGCTACTTCGGTGCAGAAGAATATTTATATTGCCCAGAAAAGAGATCCGGATGGAACCGG
>JAZMZW010000243.1:0-1965 GCA_045586205.1 Faecousia sp.
CTTTGGGTACTTTCTTGTCAACACAAGAAAGTACCGCCCCGCAGGGAGCAAAGTATGAGCGAGTGCAAGACCGCTTCCTTTTTCCTATTCTCGATCGTGGATACCATGCCGTAACCCCACTTCTCTGCCTACTACGAAATCAGTACAAAATTGGGAATCCCTACTGCCCTCTCCGCCGCAGTCGCGGCACCTCTCCCACTGGAGAGGCAAGGGCCTATACCAACTTGGTGAACAGTTCGATAAACGAAAATTTGAAGAAAAAAATACAGTTTATCGAACCGTTTATCACTGTCGGCGGCAGGTCCTGTCCCCGGCGAAAAAAACGAGACCTTTTAGCATGATAACTAAAACTTCAGAATGAGAAAACTTCCGTGTCCGGATCCCCCACAGATCAGTGGCGGTGATCGCTATAGGATTCCAAAACATCTTTTGCCAAGGGGGTCAGGCGGCCATGGATGGGTTGGCCCTTTTCCAGACGGCGGCGCACCTCTTGCGCCGTTAGGAGTTTTGTTTCCTCTCCGCCGATCATTTGAACTCCTAATTCCTTTAGCTGTCGTTCCGCAGACAGGAGCCGGGAATACAGGGCCCGATTGCAGGTATTTCTGTGGTGGCGGTAGTCTAAGGCTCCTTCCCAAAGGAACACGGGCTTCCCTTGAACCAATGCCTCTGTACAAAGGGCATCGGGAAACCGTAGCAGCTCCCACGGGGTGAGAGAGCCGATCACCACCGCTTCGTAGTCCCCTTGCCGAACGTAATTCCACCCCAGATCTCGCGGTGGTTTCTGTCCGATCAGAAACGCAGTACCTTTTCCGCCCTGGGCACCGTCGGAAGGTCTATACTCTTTCATGACCTCCTCCACTACGCGGCGGATGATCTCCTCTCGGTCTGTCATTGGATCAACCCCATGTCTCCATGGGCAAATCCGCATGCATTGGCCTCATCATAGTCTAAATGAGCAAAGGTACGATATTCCGGGCTGACTCGCACTGTTACATCCTCAAATACCAGAGGTCTGCTTGTCAGTGTTCGCAGTTTCACCCGCTGTCCGTCTTTCAGCCCACGGTTAGCTGCATCTGTAGGAGTCATGTGAATATGCCGTTTGGCAATAATGACCCCTTCCGCAATGGGATATTCCCGTTCTCCGTTGGAAAGAGTCAATCCCGGAGATCCGCTCACATCTCCGCTATCTCGCAGAGGGGCTTTTAGACCAAGGGTCACGCAGTCTGTCTGGGATAGTTCCACCTGACAAGCCTTCCGCTCCGGTCCTAAGACCGCTACCTTGTCTAATCTTCCCTTGGGAGTAATAAGGGAAATTCGTTCCTTCGCCACAAACTGCCCCGGCTGAGATAATCCCTTTAATGGCGTTAAACTGTGGCCGTATAGAGCAAGCGCGGCCTCCTTTGTAAGATGAACATGACGGCCGGATGCCTCTAATTCGACGAAAATTCTGTTGATGATTTCTTCTGTAAGCCTGTCCATGCAGGACCTCCTTTCCCATTTCTCTCCCTTTCCTCCAAGCACAGAATCCAGCACAGAGAGGACAGACGGTTCAGTGCTCTGTGAATGTCTGTTCGTTCCGGAAAAGCATGATAACTTTGCAGTTCCGTTTCTCGAATCTGTGTCCGCAGATAGTTCAATCGCAAAAGCACAGTACTGTCACCACCATGAGGAAGAATATGGGGTGTGCCATAATATTTTTGCGGGTTATGACTGCGGTGACGCAGTTCCTCCTCCGTCATGCCGTAGAGGCAGATCTCCGGCACCGACTCTCCGAGGACATCACAACGCATCAATCCGCGACAAAAGTCCAGCATTTCCTCCAAGACTTTTATAGGCGCGCCCGGTTCCTTCATGGTCAGCAGGATCTCACCTTCCAGAGAATCCAGTTTCCCACGGAAGGCGATCCTCGGATGGGTCTTGGGTACCAGTTCCCCTGCCCGAAGATGGGTCATATGCTCCGGTTTC
>JAZMZW010000244.1:0-6529 GCA_045586205.1 Faecousia sp.
ATTGTCGATAGTTAGCGGGCGAACACAGTTCGCCCCTACGATCATAATCATCATTGTTACGCTCAATGAGATCCGGTGCTTGTTGGAAGTGACTCGGGCGATGACATGGCATCGCCCCTACAGGATCTCATCGACAAATCGAAATATGCGGGATAAACGGAACGGGTTGTTTTGAAAATTTTATAGGAACGAAAAAGGATGCCGACGGTTTGTTGTCGGCATCCTTTTTGGATTCTTATACGGGGGCACTGAGGACGGCATCTACAGGGATGTCGTGGGCTTCGCATTCCAAGGCCTCGTACATCTGGAAGTCGAAGCACAGGGCGATAGTGGGGTGGGGCTCTGCGTGCAGGAAGCGGTCATAGAAGCCGCCGCCGTAGCCCATGCGGTTGCCCTTGGGATCAAAGGCCAGACCGGGCATGAGTACCAGCGCCTTGGGGTCATGGGCTTCCTCTGCCACGATGGGCTCGGGAATGCCCTTGTAGCCCTCCTCCACCGGGGTTTCCGGGGTGAAGAGGAAGAAACGCATTTCCTCTCCTACGATCTTGGGTACTGCCACGGTTTTTCCCTCTGCCCAAGCTCTGCGGATGATGCCGTCTGTACGGACTTCCTGATTATAACTCAGGTAGACATAGATGCTCTCTGCTTCCTTATATAAGGGATGAGCAAGAAACTGCTCCGTCAGGTTTTGGGAAGCCTTTTCAATCTGCTCCGGGAGCAGGGCTTCCTTTTTCTGGCGGATCTCCTTGCGGAGCTGAGATTTATTCATGGGGCAGATCCTCCTCGGGAAACAGGGGATCGTCAGGGTCAATGTTGGGCAGGCTACGGGTGAATTCCTCCCAAGGCTCGTAGCTGTCCTCCTCGGAGGACAGGAAAGGCTCATTGTCCTCTCCTTCTCGATCCAAGAAATCCTCCTCCATGAGATCCTCGTATTCCGGAGCTTCTTCCACAGGGACAACAGCAGGGATCACATCCGGGAGTAAATAGGGAGATTTCCGCAGAAGGATGCACAGGAGGGCAAAGATCAGTCCCGCACCCAGAGTGATCAGCAGACCGACTTTCAGTCCCGGTGCATTGTATTTCAGCTCAATGATGTGGAAACCCTCGTCCAGGGGGAAGCTCACCACGGAGTCTGTAAGAAGTACATCGTCCTGAGAGGGATCGTAGGTGGCGGCAAGAGCCACTTCCTCACCGTCTACATAGGCTGTCCAGCCCGGCTCATAGGGGATGGCGGTATAGAACAGACCGTCCTTCAGTACGGAGACTGTGCCGCACAGGTAGGTGTCCGTAGCTTCTGTCAGATCCCAAGGTTCATCTGCAAGGGCATTCATACCAAGGGTGTACAGACCTGCGTTGAGCATGGCCGCATCCAGTGTGATGGTGCCGGAGTCGTTGCTCTTGGCCTTGAAGGTGAAGCGGATCACATCCCCTTCCTCTACATCACCGCAGTTAATGAGGGTGCGTACCTTGGCGGGGCGGTTGATGACCTCCAGTCCGTTGCGGTAGACCGTCACATTGTCTGCACCGGGCATATGCACAAAGCTCAGAAGCAGTCCGCTTTCCTCCATAATATATTCCACAGTGAAGAAGGCGGTTTCCTGAGAGGAGGGCTTTTCAAAGCGGAAGGAGGTGCGGTTGGTGGATTTTGTCAGGGTACAGCCCTCGTCGGCCTCCAGTGTACTGTAATCCAGATGGCGGTACAGTCTTTTGCTGATTCCGGTGGCAAGGGTGAACATTTCTTCCTGATCCAGCAGGGCGTTTTTCTGCGCCGCACGGGACAGGTAGCCACTGAGGTTCATGTCTGTCATGAAGCCCAGACCGATATAGCTGTCATTCCGCAGGAGCTTGCTACCGCCGGAAGCCGCCACAAAGCTGTTATAGGAGCTTACATGGAAGTTATCCCGATCAATGATATATTTCAGTCCTGCAAAGGTGTTGCCGAAGGGAGAGCCTTCGTAATAGGCATAGCGGTTGCTCTCCGGCCAAGAGGCGAAGCCCAAGGCACGGGAGAAGCGGTTGAAATTCACATTGGCAGAGGAATTGAACACGCTCAGACCGTAGTAGTTGTTCAAAGCGCCGTCATTGAGGGTCTGGGTGTTATTGACCTCTGTGCGGTAGTACAGATCTGTGTCGATCTCTGCGGCATAGTCCAGCAGAGCCTGTACATATTGGTCATTCTTGGGATATCCGCTGTGGGAGCTTGTACCCACTTTGTTCAGACCCAGATAGAAGGACAGGATCATTTCACACAGGATCAGGAAGCACAGGAAGACCCGTGCGTAATTGACCCGTTGATCCCGTTTTTTCTGCTTCTGACCGTAGAAGCAGAAGAAAGCCACGGTGCAGGCCAGCACTACAATGGAGGTCACCAGAACTTCCGTGGGCATTTCCTCTTGAAAGTAGGCACTGACACCCAGCAGAAGGGCAATGGGGATGATAATGGCAAGCTTCCAGAATTTGAAATTCTCCATAAGGCTGAAAGCGCGGTATGCCATGCAGATGATCACAAAGGGGACAAGGAAGCTGAAGCGGTAGGGGAGCATATTGGGGAAGTGGAAGCCGTGCCACACATAGTCCAGAATGCGGAAGATGAAGCTCAGCACAAGGAACAGAAGGAGGGACAGGGACACGATCTTCTCACGGAGTCGAACCTTGCCGTTGCAGAAGTAGAAGATGGACAGGATCACGGCACTGAAGCCACAGAAGATATTGGGAAGTCCATCCATGCTTGCGGGATCATAGCCGGGAAGCAGACGGGTCAACACCTGACGAATGGCAGGCAGAAGCTGGGGGAGAACCTTTTCCTTCAGAGTACCCATAAAGCCAAGCTCCCCCAAAGCGCCGTAAAAGCGTTCCGGCAAATTCATGGCAAGGATCTCTACGGAGGATTCCTTTGCGGAATAGGTGTACTGCATGGCAGTCAGAGTAGGAATTAACAGCACCGCCGCAAGCCCCGCACCCAGTAGGGTGCAAACACCGATGCGGAAGAAGCGACGCAGGAAGTTGCCGAAGCCGTTCCAGGTACACAGGCAGTAGCCGAAGAAGCTCAGAAGCACAAAGATACAGCAGAAGAAGGCAACATAGTAGTTGCTCCACAGGCACAGGAACAGAGAAAGAACATACAGACGGAACTTTCCGTCACGGAGCAGGGTAACCATAGCCCCCATTAGGAGAGGAAGGATCGCAAAGGCATCCAGCCACATGATGTTCCAGTAATATGCCGCCGCCCAAGAGCAAAGAGCATACATCAGGGAGAAAAAGGCCATGGAGCATTCCTGCTTGCGGTACACCGTCTTCAGGAAGAAGGTGAAGAACAGTCCTGCAAAGGACAGCTTCAGCACAGTGATCAGGGTGAAGAATTCCACCATGTATTTCTCCGGCCAGAGGACGGAAAGGAGGTTCAGGGGACTTGCCAGATAGTAGGCGTACAGGGAGATATAGTTCGTACCCATACCTACATTCCGCAAATATTCCAGAGAGCCTCCGGTACGGAGCTTTTCTCTCAGGGTCAGGAGGAAGGGGTAGTACTGATGCCAACCGTCGGAGGCAAGGATCTGACGGTCACCAAAGGGGAAGACACCGGCTATGGCATAGCTGATGGCTACAATGAAAAAGGGTAGGAAGAAGGACAGAAGTAGAGGCAAGCGTGCTTGCACAGATCTGTACAGGGGAGAGGTCTTAATTTTCATGGGGGATCTCCTTTACAGGTTCGGGTAAGTCGGGGATAAGGGGTGTTTTTTCCAAAGAAGCAGAGCAAGATAGATGCCCAGAGCCGGCAGGGAGATCACAAGACCTCCACGGAGTCCGGGACTGCGGAATTCCAGAGTAATATGATGCTCACCGGCACTGAGGGGGAAGGCAATTACGGCATCCGTAAGCTTCACATCTTCTGTGCCCGGGTCATAGCTTTGTGCCAGAGGGATCTCCTGTCCGTCTACATAGGCTGTCCAGCCTGTTTCGTAGGGGATGGAGGTATAGAACAGGCCGTCTTCCTTGACGGTGACAGTGCCGGACAGACGGGTGTCGGTGGCCTCTTCGAGAGTCCAGACCTCGTCGGCAAGCTTTTCCAAGGCCTGTGCATAGGCTTCCTCATCGTACATGGCGGTGCGGATGGAAATGCCGGCATTTTTGTACACATCGGAGGTGTAGCACAGGTCGAACACATCTCCGGGGACGACTTCGCCCAAGCAGAGAATTCCACGCTCATAGACACCGGTGTCCATGAGTTTTTCGCCGTTCTTGCGGATCTCCAAGCCTTCGCCACCCTGCATACGGGTGTTGAGGCAGAAAATTCCGGCTTCCTCCATAGTATAGGTCAGGGTAAATTCGCCCTTGTCTTCCTCTTCGCCTACGGTGTAGAGGAACTGGGTGTTGTTGTCTGTGGCCTCAAAGGTGCAATTTTCCGATGCGCTGAGCTGAGGACCGTAGAAGGGGTGGTACAGCTCCAACTCCAGTCCCGTAGCCAGAGACAGCAGACGGCTCTGCTCTGCGAAGGGGTCTTTGTCATCGCCGTATGCCACAAAGTCTCCTGCTTCGGCGTTCATCATGAAGCCTACACCGATGTAGGAGGGATTGGACAGGAGAACATACTCTCCGCTTGTCCCTACGGTATTACGGGAGTCGGGATCCAAATTCAGTTTATCCTGACAGATCAGATACTTGATGCCACAGAGGGTATCTGTGGGTGCGGTGCTTTTCATATACTGGAAGGTGTTATTCATGGGCCAACCGCGCAGTCCCAAAGCGCTGACAAAATGGGTGAAGTTCACCAGAGCAGAGGAGGAGAAAATGTTGACTCCCTTACAGTGGAACAGGGCACCGTCATTGGAGGTACCCTCTACCGCCTGACTGACACGGAAGAAGGGGTCGGGATCCTCGTTGACAATTTCCATCAGAGCCTGTCCGTCTGAAATGTGGCTGTCCAGAGTATCGTGGGCCACACCACGGTCAAAGCCAAGGTAACAGCACAGACTGCTTTCTGCTACGAATATACAGGCAAGGAGTATGGTGGCAATTCTGTGACGGACAGGGATGCTGAGCTTTGGCAGTGGATACCGACTGCGCAGAACAAGTGCAAGGAGACACAGGAACAGAATGCCCAGGGCAAGAAGGGCAGACAGATATCCGAAGTTCAGCTCTTCATAAAACAGGTATGCACCCGGTATGAGAGCCAAAGAGAAAACCGGAGGGAAGATCAGTTCCTTGAGACGAACTTCCGACAGCATGGTCCAACCCCGATATGCCAGAGTCAGCAGGGAGAAACTGAACAGGAAGGAAAAACGGGCAGGGATCATATTGGGAAAATGGAAGCCGTGCCAGAAATAATCCAGACCGGAGAAAATGCAACTGAGTACAAGGAAGATCAGCAGACTGCCGTGTACGGCTCGTTCTCTACGGGGCAGTCCCTTGTGACACAGGGCGCAGAGCCCCAGAAACAGGACGGAGAAACCGCAGAAGAGATTGGGCAGACCTTCTTTTAAAATAGGCTCGGAATTGGGGAGAGTTCGGGCAAAAATCAGAAGCAGAGCCTTGAGGAAGGCAAGGAGTTGGAAGCCCTCGGTCTTTTCCGGGATGATCACAGAAAAGAAAGAGATCTCTGCCCCACTTGCAGAGGCTGTCTGCCCCATGCCCTTGAGGGTGGGCAGGAGAAGGACTGCGGACATGGCCGCCGCAAGGACGGTACACAGGGCAAAACGCAGGACACTGCGGAAAATATTACGCCAAGGGCTTTTCTTTGCCACATGATAGCCAAGGAAGCACAGTAGCACAAATACGCAACAGCAGAAGGATAAATAATAATTGCACCAGAAGCACAGGAACAGTGCCAAGGTGTACAGGCGGAACTTCCCCTCACGGAGGAGGCTCACCGTTCCCACCACCAGCAAGGGCAGGAGAGCGAAGGTATCCAGCCAGATGATGCACCAGTAATAGCCGGAGGCCCATGCACACAGGGCATACAGCAGGGAGAAGAAGACCACGGAGATATCATTACCACGGAGGATCTTTCTCAGGTAGTAGGCAAAGCTACAGCCTGCCAGACCTAATTTCACCATGGTCAGCACAGTCATGAACTGCGCAAGGAAGAGATCGGGAACGAATACACTCAGCAGGTACAGTGGGCAGGAAAGGTAGTAGGCATAAATGGGGACAAAATTGATGCCCATGCCCAAGGCCCAGGTGTGTTCTATAGAGCCGCCGCTACGCAGGATGTTGCGGAACTCTGTCAGGTAGGGATGGTACTGCGCCCAGGCATCACTGCGCAGGAGGGAATATTCCCCAAAGGGGGAGATCCTATGCAGGGCAAAACAGATCCCGCTGATCACAAAGGGCAGGAAAAAGGACAGTAGTAAAACCCATCGGGGAGATCGATTAAAGGGTCGTTTCATATAAAAACCTCCAAGGGCTGAGAAAAAATTACAGATACACTATTATTATATCGCATTTTCTTCCGAAAAGAAAGTCTCTTTTGGGAAAAAACCGCCTTTTTGGGAAAAACAGCAAAAATAGAAAATATAGTGGTTTACCTCTT
>JAZMZW010000245.1:0-2327 GCA_045586205.1 Faecousia sp.
ATGAGCCTGACCAATCCCACCGCCAAGATGTCCAAGTCCGAGAACGAGGACACCGGCCGTGTGCTGCTGATGGATCCGCCTGAGGTGGTCATGAAGCAGTTCAAGCGGGCCATCACCGACTCCGATACGGAAAACTGCGTCCGCTACGACAAGGAAAATAAGCCCGGTGTCGCCAATCTGATGACTATCTACTCTGCCGTCACCGGCAAGACCTTCGCCGAGATCGAAAACGAATTCATCGGCTGCGGCTACGGCAAGTTCAAGCCCGTGGTCGGCGAGGCAGTTGTGGAGCACCTGCGTCCCATCCGGGAGGAGTCCCTGCGGCTCATGAAGGATAAAGCTTACCTGGAGAGCGTCTACCGTGACGGCGCGCAGAAGGCCAGCTACGTGGCCGAAAAGACCCTGCGCAAGGTCTATAAAAAAGTCGGCTTCGTCGCGAAATGAGTGACATTGCTATCCTATGAACATGAAAGGCTGCCCACCCGGGCAGCCTTTTGCCGTATTTCCTGTCATTGCGAGCCAGTGACCGATGTCACTGGCGTGGCAATCCGTCCCCCCGCTATTCCGAGTGGAGCGACACGAAACGAGGACTCTTCGCATTTGGGTTCTGCTTAGATGCACACCTGCAATGCCCGCCGTAGGGGACGTCTCGACCGTTCTGTGTGTCCACACTATGCTACGAGGACTAATTGTATAAATTTCAAATTGACAATGCAGGATGATTGTTATATATTTGATATGAAAGGGTTACAAAACGCTATCAAAGGATGCCTGCGATTTTCTGACCACACCAGTAGGTAACCTGCACCATTCACTAGCGTAAAAGACTTTTGCTATGCCTATCTGAAAGGAGACGAATACATGAAATATGTGAAGATCGCGAGTGTGCTACTATTTGTACTAATGTTACTGACAGCCTGTAAACGGACATGCGTCCACGAATATCAGAGCGAAATTACGAAGGAAGCCAGTTGTAGTCAAGCAGGCGTAGAAACGTATACCTGCATACACTGTAAGGACACCTACACAACACAGGTTTCTGTGAAGACTCATGACTTTTCGGAAAAAGCCGAGCAGAAGCCAGCTACCTGTTCTGAGCCCGGACAGCTGGTATATACCTGCAAGTCTTGTGGTGAGCAGAAGACGGAGGAAATCACTGCATTAGACCATGAATACGGTGAAGGTACAGTCCAGCAGGAGCCCAGTTGCAGCGAACCGGGTGTGATGGCATATAAATGCAATTACTGTAACGCTGTAAAGACGGAAGAAATTCCCGTAATTCCTCATACACCTGCAGAACCTGTTTTGGTTAAGGAGCCGAACTGTACGGAGCAGGGCGAGATATGTGCTGTGTGTACCGTTTGCGGCCATGCGGAGATAGTGGAGTATGTGCCTGTGAATGGGCAGCATACTATGGAAGAAGCCGTAATCAAGGAATCCACTTGCATGGAGCACGGCTACGGTGAAAAACAATGTACCCTGTGCGGCTATGCTGAACAGATTACCTATGAATATGCACAGCATCCCTATGGGGATTTTGTGCAGACACAGCCTGCCACATGTAGTGCAGAGGGAATCAAGGAGCGTACCTGTAATGCCTGTGGCTATGTGGATCGGCAATCCATTGAAATGTTGTCCCATACCTGGGATAAGCAGGTATGCAACAAACCGGCCACCTGTACTGTCTGCGGATACTACAATGCTTCGGGAATCGCCCATAAGTACGAATTCGACAGTGAGATCCAGCCGGGGAAGTATTTTGTAGGCAGGCGGATTTACAAGTGTGAGAATTGCGGTCGGACCTATGAGGAATACTTCGGCAAGCGAGGAGACTACGATCTGGATGCGATCAACAGCAGAGCATATTCCTACGCCAAGAGCCTGGGCTTAAAAGTATACTACGATCCCAGCGAAGATCCGGGGTACCGTTACGATCCTTCTCCCGATTTTTCCACAACGGTTCAGTTCCCGGATGCAGATGCCAATGGTGGTGAGGCATATATCCGTCAAATGGCGGATGACCTTATTTACCGTGTGTACAGGTACTGTGAAGAGGAACTGTCCGGTGCGGAGTACTATGCGGTATGTATCAATGTTTACTATACCCAAAGCGGTGCAATTGGTATGGGATACTTTGGTGTGGCTGTGTATTTGATGAGCGCATAAACGAACTGGCCGAGAAAGCAAAACCCTCTCATAAAAATGCAGGAACCATCCGCCCCTGCCTGGTCACATTTGCCTTACGAACGCAAGACAAGGTGACGGCGTGCTTGTCTTGCACGCTGTCGCCTTGCTTTTTTCTTGATAAGGAGGAATATTATGAAAAG